>NZ_JAUORD010000030.1:0-3606 GCF_030547345.1 Anaerobacillus sp. 1_MG-2023
ATAAATGGATCGCTCTTATTCGGTTTTGAGAAGAACAGAATTAAAAGTATAACACTATGCATAACCAATTCAATAATCATAGAAAGCAAGGAAAATTCCCATAGAAAAAGGAGCTTATCTTATTGAAGATAAGCTCCGAGATTCTTTAACAGGAGTACTTTTACTAATTTAAAGTATTAGATCTTCTATTGCTTCGATAAAAATAGAAATTAATAAAACTAAGAAAGAATAAAGATAGAACACTTAGATAAGGATAAATGGATATTTTAAAAGAATATAAAATTTTATCAACATCAGAAATGTTAGTAGTATCTATCGGTGTTTTAGTGAAAATAATATGTCTTTCTATTTGAGAATCGTTAATAATATAACTACCAACTATTCCTGAAGCAAAAAAAGTTGTTACAAAGAAAACTACACCAATCAAAGTTAATAATAAGTAAGTTTTTTTCATAAAGCAACTCCTTTTGATTTGAGGGATAAGATAGTTCCAATATCTTATTAACTCATCTGTCCAACCCCTTAATACCAATTATTTCAAATCCGTGCGTATAACTCAATATTTTATTTAATATTAGAAGGAGCCTATCTTAATACAGATAAGCTCCGATATACTTGAGTAAGCTTTTAAAGGTTTCAAATCTCTTTTTCTTTCCACTCGTTATCCAATATGCTATAAATAAGAGAATCTCGCCAGCCATCTTTCATTAACAAATTTTCACGGAGTCTTCCTTCATGAGTTAAACCAGCTTTTTCAAGGACTTTTACGGAGCCTAAATTATTTGGGTTGCAGTAAGCAAATATTCGATGTAAGTTTATCGCTTCAAAACCAAAATCAATCAAGAGCCTTGCAACTTCTGTTGCAAAACCTTTCCCCCAATAATCAGGGTGTATTATGTAAGCAATATCACCAGATTTATTGGAAAAATCTCTTACATTTATTTCTCCAGCTCCGATCATTTCATCTGTTTCTTTAAGAACTACTGCATAAACATAACGCTTTCTAGGACTTTTAGATTTATCAATCAATATTTGATTTACAAACGCTTTAGAGTCTTCTTTAGTATTTGGCTTCCAAACTTGGTATTGGCTAACTATTTCTTGAGAAGCGTATTTATGAACTCCAACCCAATCACTTTCAATGAATTCTCTTAAAAATATTCTCTCGCTATTTAAATAACTTTTATTCAACTTCATTTATTTCCCCCTGTTGCAATATAAAGTGATATTGTTCCATTAATAAGAGGTTGCTTGTTCGCCAAACGCTCCGAGATTATGGAAGAAGCAGAATTGCAAACTATTAAAATTAAGTTTTTTAATACTCACTTCAAGACACCTATATTTCGATAACTCAACTAGGCAATCCAATCGCATAATAGGGATATACAAGTCTCTCATTAATTTATATTCGGATTACACTTTCCAAATAAACAACCATTAAAATCCTTTCATTAACCGTTCTCGAATACCTCTAACACTTCACCTTTACCTGATATAAATTCAATTATCTTGTCATCGTCTTTGTATTTAGTTATAGGAAGCTTAAGTTTTATAGACTTTACTTCATTGTTATCATGTAAAAAACCTTCGTGTTGCGAGGCCTCATCAAGACCTTTTCTTACTTCATCGCCTATCAATGAATATTCTTTTGAGCCCTCTAATTCTTTAGCCAATTCCCTTTGTTGATGCAAAATATCGTACATCTCATTGAAAGTAACAACTTTTGTTTCAGTTGTAACTTTTTTATTATTTTCGAATGAATATAATTTGACATGAGCTACAATATTCGAGATATTCGCCAATATTGCGATAATAATGATAACACTCAGTATTACACTAAATTTCCTCATAGATTGGTTCCTCTCTCTTTATCTAGTTGTTTCGCCTCATGTCCTAATTCAATTCCACAGCCCGAAATAAAAGAGGTCTTGCTAATTACTAGATAATCGTACCAATTTAATTAAAACTCGATTTCAAGATAAATTCACAAAACCAAAATTGATATGTTTACTTCAATGGACCCAAAATAAAAGCTCATTGCCCTATGTAATAATATATGTCCAAAGCTACAACGACACTAATAAGTTTAATAAATACTTTTGAATCCAGTTGAGTGTTGTCTATAAAGAAAGCATCATTGTCAGTGAGATTTTTTCTTATAGTAGAATGCACTAATGAACGCTTCTTTATAGTGGAAATTTCCTTGCCAGTTTGTTTGTTTTTGATAGAGAAATCCATTAAATTTGATTTTACCCACACTGCATATTCGTCATTACTTTCTGGACTAATTACTGAAATGACTGGAGTGTTCTTCTTAGTTGAAAAATTCAATGTCGCCAAATGTTCATTTGAGTTAGTGTACACTTTAAGATCACTAAAGAATCCTGCCTTCTTACGAATATTTGCAATAAGTTGGCCGTCTTGATCTAGTAAATTCAATTCTAGTGCTTCTACAATAACTCCTTTTAAATTTATAAAAAACAAACTTAAAATTTTTAATAAACTATTACTTAAACTTATTGATTCTTTATCAGTTTCTTCTACTTTTCCAATTTCTTTTTCTTTTAGTACTATCGAATATGTTAAGTTACCTTTATGCTTAAAGCTTTCATCCTTTTGCAAATAAAACTCACCAGCACATGGAACTCTATCTTTTTGTTCCTTGTAATTTAACTTTGTAGAATTTCTCACTTAATCTCTTCCTTTAAAATTACCGTTAGTTTAATGGTTTTTTTATGGAAATTAATTGTTTCAAGAAATCTTTCTTTTATTTATTCCAAATCACTAAAGCATCTTGAACAATATATAATTTGTTCAGAACCCCAGGCTTTTAAAAGAGCCCATCCATTTGTCTTTTTCGGTGTAACAATAATAGCCATCTTCTCATCTTTTTCAACTTCTCTTCCGCAATTTTTACAAGTAAACTTATCGCCAATAATAAGTATCCATCCTCTCGATAAAATTCTTATATAGTAACTTATTAGCTTCACCTTTTAGATACGTTTGAATAAAAAATCCGTTTCACAATTCAAATTAGCTCGAAACTTAGTCTTCAACTAACCTGACCTATTGCCCAATTCCAATTATTTCAAAATTGAACCACTTACTCAACCTTAACTTAAAAGAAAAGACGTAATTCCTTAGTGCGGATTTACGCCCGATAAATGAAGATTGTTCTTCAACGTTTGCGCTGTTATGATATTACAGAATTGCTCCGATTTAACTGAAAAGCGTATTGGAAGTTTTAAGCCTCCTTGGGAAACAAGTAAGAAATCAATAATAAAATTATACCAATCGCAAAACCTGTCCAAGTTATAGCATTAATTGTGTTGTATTCTAAATCCCCAGCTATTCCTGATACGAACAATACTAATCTTATAACGACAGAGAGCATTACAATTCCAAATGCAATCCACTGAATGATATTTCGTTTGCTGTAATCCTTACTTTTCATAAGTTAATCCTTTCAATAAGAATAAATTGACAATCCTCACCCCTACATTGGAAGCTTGCTTTTTATTACACAAACGCTCCGAGATAAATAAAGACTTTAATTCAAGATAAAATCTAATTAATTTAATTTTTTATCTAAACTGTAAATCTATT
>NZ_JAUORD010000289.1:0-232 GCF_030547345.1 Anaerobacillus sp. 1_MG-2023
GTCCCGCCGCCGCCGCTACCGGGTTGCCACCAAAAGTGTTGAAGTAACCGGTGTCCTCACAGAAAGCTGCCAGATAATCCGGTCGAGTCGCCATGGCCGCCATCGGAAAGCCATTGCCCATCGGTTTGCCCATGGTAACCAGATCTGGCTGGACGCCATGGTAATCAAAGCCCCAGAAGGCAGCACCAAGGCGGCCAAAACCCGGCTGTACTTCATCGGCAATATACAAGCC
>NZ_JAUORD010000290.1:0-232 GCF_030547345.1 Anaerobacillus sp. 1_MG-2023
GGATCCATTTTTTCAAGTCTGCCTTCATCCATTTCTGTTTGAATCTGCTTTGAGAAGTATTCTATCTTTTCGGTCATATCTGCTTTATGGTGCAGGTTGCTGTTCATGTTCATCTCCGTTATCAAAAAAGTTTCCTGATAGGGAAATTCCATCGAATCGGCCATAAACAAGTCAATAAAATTCTCCATTTTTTCCCTGAAAGGCAGATCGCTGTACATTACCTGTGTAAGGC
>NZ_JAUORD010000291.1:0-232 GCF_030547345.1 Anaerobacillus sp. 1_MG-2023
CACTTACTGAAAATAAAAATGATCATTTTGTGATCCAATATATTTTTCCTGAAAGTGGTAATAAACAAGCAATAGGGTTAGATATTGGCTCAGAAACTATTCGTAAACGTGCAGCATTAAGCGCAGTTTTTGCAAATAATGCGCAATTATCTGCACCTATTACGTTAGTCCAAGCAGATCAGAAAGCTCACCATGGTTTTTTGATTCTATTACCTATTTATAAGAGTAAGAT
>NZ_JAUORD010000292.1:0-232 GCF_030547345.1 Anaerobacillus sp. 1_MG-2023
GAGCAAATCCGAGCGTTCCATGACCGTGGCGTTTAGGCCTAGGTCTGTGACAGCTTGGGCCGCTTCCAATCCGAGTAGGCCGCCGCCGATGATGACGGCAGAGGATTTCCCGGCAGAGGAGGCGATGATTTGTTCAATATCCTGTAGGTCGCGGTAGACAAAAAGATTAGGCAGGGCTGCGCCATCAAATGGGGGAGGAATGAAGGCGCTGGAACCCGTAGCTATCACAAGT
>NZ_JAUORD010000293.1:0-232 GCF_030547345.1 Anaerobacillus sp. 1_MG-2023
GCATTTCCCTGGCAACCGTCCCGCAGGTGCGTGGCTTGCCGATGAGCCAGGATGCCAAATACAACAGCCATTCAAAGCTGAACTGCGTGCTGGCCTGTATTCAGGCGCAACAGGTGGGTGCAGATGAGGCGCTGATGCTTGATCCGCATGGTTTCGTGAACACCACCAACGCCTGCAACTTCTTTATTGTGCGCAAGGGCGCGGTGTGGACCTCGACCGGGGATTATTGCAT
>NZ_JAUORD010000294.1:0-232 GCF_030547345.1 Anaerobacillus sp. 1_MG-2023
GTATAGCTGTCGCTGCGTTGTATGAAGTACATGTTATTGCTCTTTGTATACCGGACTTTTTCTGATCTCGCAGTGCATCGTATCCATAAGGCAGTGAGTTTATGAATATTGGTAGAGATATAAAAGATTCACGTGACACTTTGAACTTATGTTTACGCCAAAGGCCGGCAACATATTCACTATCAAGTTTTGTGTTTTCTTCATCTGAATATATATTGATGCCGGTGTACAT
>NZ_JAUORD010000295.1:0-232 GCF_030547345.1 Anaerobacillus sp. 1_MG-2023
GACTAAACCAACGATGTCTGGTGTTTTCATGTTCTGTACAATCGATTCAGCAAGTTTGCCTGTTTTCTCTTCCCCAACACCAGGATAGTAGTTTTCAATGATATAAGAAGCAACAGTTAGATCGCCTTCTGATGACTCCAGGTTCGTTACTTCACGTTCTGTATTACCATCAATCACAGATGGGAATGTTCCCGTCGGACGGATTTTGAAATTACTGTAATCGTAGCTCACG
>NZ_JAUORD010000296.1:0-232 GCF_030547345.1 Anaerobacillus sp. 1_MG-2023
GAGTTGGCGTGGCTTACACTTCTTTATGTGTTAAGTTCAAATCAGCAATCTAATAACAATAAATAATCAAAGAAAGGCGGTGAAATAAAAGCCGCCTTTTTTTTAAACTTTTTTAATTGCTGGTTTTTTGTTGCTGATTTTTATAATGTTTGGTTTTTTTGATTTTTTGGGGTATTTGATTTTAAAAATCTTTAGACCGATATTAATTTGGCTTGGTTTTTATTTTTTTGAT
>NZ_JAUORD010000297.1:0-232 GCF_030547345.1 Anaerobacillus sp. 1_MG-2023
CAAATATAAGGTGCACGCATTAAACAGTAAACTTAAGGTGAAAAACGATACCATGCTCCACAAGGTACGGGGCGCGATCCACACGACTGCCACTAACATGTGAACCCCAACGCGCAGGGAACAGTAGATAGCACATTGTCTTTGGACTCGAAGTTGGATCCGTACCGTGAGAAAGTTGACTATTATTGGTTGACAGTTGTATGAACGAAGGAAGCAGTTAGTAGTATTGATT
>NZ_JAUORD010000298.1:0-232 GCF_030547345.1 Anaerobacillus sp. 1_MG-2023
CTATTTCACAAGAACACAAAAGGGGTGTTCTAGTACAATAGCTCCAATATAACAGTTTATAAACTCTCATCTCAGCTATTCATGGTCATATTTAAAAAAAAAAATTGGTAAATAAATATCGGGAATTAACAAAATAGTTGTACAAAGGAGTTGATTTACAATGAACAACGACAAAACAGAAAATGAAACTCTAACAACCTTGAATAACCATCTGAAGCTCAAGCTAACTAAC
>NZ_JAUORD010000031.1:0-2730 GCF_030547345.1 Anaerobacillus sp. 1_MG-2023
GATCAATGGTTGGCGCAAGGGTTAATTAATTAACTAAATATGTAGCAGCATATCTTCAACAATCTCGGAGCTTATCTTCAATAAGGTAGGCTCCTCTTTTAATGATCCATAACAGGTGGAATGATATAGAAATCATAAGGAGTATATTCCAGAATAAGGCTCTCCCTAATTAAGTGTGATTGACATTGAAAAAAGCATAATCTTCCTCTAATGTTTGTAAGCGTCAAATAATCCCCACCTTCCTTGGAAGATGGGGATTATTTGACGCTTACCTATCTAAATTTGATTTTGCAACTATTATAACTAAACATATAGCTAATATTGATGAAGTTTGGTCAAAAACAAAATAACAGGTGAAATGTCTTATTCAGTAAAAAGAGGACCAAGATTGTTGAGGACAAACAGACAAAAACCTTATGAATATTCGAGATAGAAAATTTTAAACTCTTGAAAACTCAGAAAATCGGCAATCCGACATTGACCTATTGTAACAATAATACTAAAATTTTACTATATTCCATTTAGTTAGGAGGTTACATATGAAACAAACTACTAAGGAATGGGTATATATTTTATGCTTATTTATCATTTCTATATTATTTTTCATTAATGATATAGACGAAACCTTTAAAGCAATTATTATAGTAGCTATTTTCTTGTTTGTAATTATTTTAAAGTTCTTTATCAAAGATTCGGATCACTAAAAAACTATTTATGAAGGGGATAAAAAATGTTAGTAAAAAATAATAAATTAATTCTGATTTTCACAGTTATTTTATTAGCATTTTCTATGACAAGTCTTTCTTTTAATAAAGCATATGCTGATGAAGTATATGATGGTGACTTAAGCTTACAAGAAGAACAATTAATTGAACTTTTAACAGCAATTGAAAATATGCCAGACCATGTCATCGAGCGAGGTAATCATGCTATTGAGGATTATTTAGAAAAAGAAAGTGATTTTGATTTTAATACTAATGAATTATCTAATGGTGAAATTGCTATACAACCTGCTAGTATTGGCGGTATTGCAAGCTGCGTTGGGGCAGTAGGAACTGCTATAGTTGTTAACTTTACCCCTGCAAAAATATTGAAAGTAAAATCAGCTTTAAAAACAGTAGGAGGAGCTACGAAATTTGTAAAAGCTCTAAAACCTTATTACAAAATGTCAAGAGAAGATAACTTGAGTAAAACAGCTTCGATAAAACAAGCTGTTAAACTGGCTGCTGGAGATGCTGGCCCTGATGCTAAGGAAGCTTTATTAGATTTATTTGGGGTTTCCACAGTTATTGGAGCTTGTTCAGGAGCTTTTGAATAAATCGAGTAGGGGACTAGCCATTGATTGGCTAGTCCCCTACTCGATTGGATTCTTTCGCAATTGGGCGTAATTTAAGAACAAGGAATTGTGTTATTGTTCCGTAAACTCGGAGCTTATCTTTAATAAATTCAGCCTCGTTTTTAAGGAGAAATAAGAGGTCTAGTACTTCAACAAATAAGCAGTAATTCAATTAGAAGCTTTTTCAATAGACAACCGAATTTATAAGACGCAAGACCTATTTCGAAATAATACCAAAGAGCATTTCTAGGAAGTTCCATGAAATGTAAGATTAAAGAAAAGTTTGAAAGTAGGTCTAAGGAATTAATGATAAAAGCTGAAAAGAAGTATAAGTTTTGGGTTTTTATAAGGAATTTTTTATTAGTATTGATAGGCGCACTTGTTATTTGGGTCATTTACAATAACTTACTAAGCGCTTATGAACAAAAAAAGTACAAGCCATTAGGGGAAATCGTTGAGGTTGACGGTAAGGAAATGCACATTTACTCAAAAGGTGAAGGAGATAACACGATCGTTTTAATGAGTGGCCTTGGAACAGCAGCACCAGTACTGGATTTTGAACCTTTGATAGATGAAATTTCAAAGACTAATAGGGTTGTAGTTGTAGAGCCCTTTGGGTATGGTTGGAGCGATATCACCAACAAGGAACGAACGGTGAAGAACATTGTAGAGGAAATGAGGTTAGCATTAAAAAAAGCGGACATACCAGGGCCATACATTCTTATGCCTCATTCAATTTCTGGTATTTACAGTATGTATTTTGCTACTACATACCCAGAGGAAGTTAAAGCGATTGTAGGAATTGACCCAACTTTGCCACAAGCTTTAAATTATTTTGGAGAAAATTCTCCAACAATGCCCAGTTATTTAAGTTATTTGGCACCAACTGGTATAGCAAGATTAGCCCTAATGATTAGTCCTGAAAATTTTTTACCTATTGCTAGTGATGGTACCTATTCTGAAGAAAATTTAAAAATGACAAAGGCAATCTCCGCATGGAAGGGTTATAACAAAAGCGTTGTTAATGAAACTAATAATATAGAAGATACCGTTGACATGACGGTGGGGATGAAATTTCCTCCTAATATTCCGGTTTTGATTTTCACTACCGAAAAAGGGGACATAAGAGAAGATGGTAAGAACAATCTGTCCTTTTATAAAACACAGTTAACTAATACCCCTTCTAGTAAAGTTGTTTTATTAGTGGGACACCATTACCTTCATTGGACTCGTTATGAGGAAATTAGTAAAGATGTGAATGAATTTATAAATTCATTCAATGAAAATCAATAATACCAACGTAAATAAGTTTTTAAACAATCTCGGAGCATTTCTTGAATAATTTCATTTAATGCCAAGGAGTTAGTTTTAAATAGAAGGAGCTGTTAAGACTG
>NZ_JAUORD010000299.1:0-231 GCF_030547345.1 Anaerobacillus sp. 1_MG-2023
CGTCTTGAAGCTCAAAAATAGCGCCAGGAATTACTTCTCCTGAATCAACATCCTTCTTCGTTAATTCTGCATTGAATTTTTGCAGTGTATTCTTTGCTTCAACATTCACTCGTTCAGAATTATTAAACGCAATCGCAAATTCAATTGGTGTTGGATCAAGAACATAACCGAATGGTGCTTTTGTTTCCACAAAAGTGTAGTTTCCAGGACGAAGATTGTTTACGACAACTT
>NZ_JAUORD010000300.1:0-231 GCF_030547345.1 Anaerobacillus sp. 1_MG-2023
TCCCATTATCTCTTCATCATAAAAAGAGGTTGAGATCACAGATTCTCCAACATGTTCTTCCAAGCTAACCGTATACTCGATCCTTTCATTGCTTTCTGAGTTATCATCGTATACATTTTGTAATTCAAATTCTCCTGATGCTGTACTAAAATAATCAACAGTATTCAGCATTTTTGTAGACACATCTTCTTTTGACAAATCATCGTATAGTTCATCCTGAGCCGGGGGAGT
>NZ_JAUORD010000301.1:0-231 GCF_030547345.1 Anaerobacillus sp. 1_MG-2023
CTTTCAAGCTGAAGCCTAAGCTGGGTATTTGCACTTACACCACCTGCAATCACTAAACGCTTTATACCTGTTTGCTTTAGCGCTCGCTTACATTTAATAACCAAGGTATCAATAACAGCGGTTTGAAATGCATGCGCAATGTCAGCTTTAGTTTGCTCGTCATCGTCATTTTCACGAATGGTAATCGACGCCGCGGTTTTTAATCCACTAAAACTAAAATCAAGCCCGGGT
>NZ_JAUORD010000302.1:0-231 GCF_030547345.1 Anaerobacillus sp. 1_MG-2023
GTTGAGGTGCTTGTGCAGGGGAGGCGCTGAGGAAGTGTAGCTGCAGAGAAGCCGAGTTAATGCATACTGGCAATGTAATTTTCAGGATTGGTGATACTGGCCATGTGAATGAATGTTTCACACTTGAATTGTAACCTTGAGAATTCAATAGAATCGGATGGAAGGGAATGAACTGTGTTTTAGCAGCAAGCTGCTAAAATGTACATTTGATTGTAGCATTCAGGAATGGAT
>NZ_JAUORD010000303.1:0-231 GCF_030547345.1 Anaerobacillus sp. 1_MG-2023
TATATATATAGGGGAGGAGGATGTCACTGGTAAGATGGAACGGAGAAGGAAAATAAAATCGGCAAATATGTTATTTGCCGATTTTTATGGTGAAAAGGATATTCTGCGATTCAAGAAAATAAATGCTTTTCCATGTATAAATAGTTATTGACCTGAGCTTAGTTCAGTTTTTACTTGCTGAATCTCTTCAGGTGTCGCGGGTTGTGCTGGTTTATAATGACCATTCTGCAG
>NZ_JAUORD010000304.1:0-231 GCF_030547345.1 Anaerobacillus sp. 1_MG-2023
GTGCTGGGCTCACGATACTTGGCGAGAACTTTGACCCACTCTCTGGCGGCCCGTGCCTCGGGGCGTTGCCCAGAGGAATTTGATTGATCGAACATAAGACTGCTTTTTCCTCAGTTTGAAGCCCTCTTATACGAAGATTGACGTAGCGCAAATGCCGCTTTTTGGATTGATTCATCAAATCTTGCGGAGAAGGCGATCTGCCACAGGTTTGAGTGCCCCTCATATGGGGAC
>NZ_JAUORD010000305.1:0-231 GCF_030547345.1 Anaerobacillus sp. 1_MG-2023
CTTTTACTTGATCCACATGGAAACGATGTGTCACAAGACCATTATGCGTTAACTTCTTAGAATTAATCAGCTCTACCACTTTCCCAAACTGATTTGTTTGTAGCCTTGAACCAGTGATTGTCAGTTCCTTTTTCGTGATGTGCATCATTGCAATTGATGAAGGAGTTGCATTGAAACCTAACGTAACAACATTACCTGCAGGAGATGCTACTTCAACAGCTAATTCGAATG
>NZ_JAUORD010000306.1:0-231 GCF_030547345.1 Anaerobacillus sp. 1_MG-2023
GTGATATTGACGAGGTCGCTGTCGAGGTGGCCCTTGCCAATGTGACGGCAAACGGGCTCGTGGGGCGCGTGCATTGCGTCGAGGCCGCAGGTTTCGGCCATCCAGACCTCAAGGCAAAGTCGCCTTACGATCTGATCTTTGCAAACATCCTCAAGGCGCCGCTGGTTGACCTTGCACCTGATATGGGCGCCAACATCGCGCAGGGCGGCCATGCCATTCTGTCCGGTATCC
>NZ_JAUORD010000307.1:0-231 GCF_030547345.1 Anaerobacillus sp. 1_MG-2023
ATTCTATCATTTATTTCTTCGGATTTAAAAGATCTGTAATTCTGATATTTAAATCTTCATAATGTGCTTTAGTAATGGCATCGCCTGCAGCTGCCCTAGCTTTTGTAGTAGCCAACAAAGTTTTGAGCTCTGCCCTAACCAATGGCCTGATATCAGATAAGCCAACATTGATCGGCGTTAAACCATAACTTGCGGCATAATCTACCGGGAAACCAACCGGAAGTTCGTTTT
>NZ_JAUORD010000308.1:0-231 GCF_030547345.1 Anaerobacillus sp. 1_MG-2023
CACAATACTCTGCCGACTAAAAGTCGTTATTATCCTCATCTTTTACATCTGTTGCGTACCAGTCAAAAGACCTTAAAAAAGAACCTTTAACTCCGTTTTCTTTTAAATTTAAATTATGAGTATGTCTATTTTCTTCTGACGGATATACAGTACCCGCGTTGCCTATTTTTTCTTGCTGAAAAGATCCTGGATCACTACCCTCTTTTGGTTCTTTGCCACCACCTCTTGCAT
>NZ_JAUORD010000032.1:0-1944 GCF_030547345.1 Anaerobacillus sp. 1_MG-2023
GCTCCGAGATAAATAAAGACTTTAATTCAAGATAAAATCTAATTAATTTAATTTTTTATCTAAACTGTAAATCTATTAAGTATTATGGTTCTTCCACTCTTCTTCTATAATTCCGTAAGAATATTCATCCCACCAATCATCTCCATGCGGAATGCATTTTTTAAAATACCCTTCTCTTCTCATACCGATCTTTTCCATAACACGATAAGAAGGAACATTTTCTGGTTGGCAAGTTGCAACAATCCTATGTAACTCTAACTCTTCAAATCCGTATTTTAATATTGCTTGGGCAGCTTCCGAAGCATAGCCTTTATTATAATAATCAGGATTGAATGCCCATCCTATCTCATAAGAATGTTCACCAAAATATTTAAAAAACTCAAGATGCCCTATTAGTATTTTCTTGTCAGCAAGTATCACAGGAAATTTCTTTGCCGAAGCTCCAATGTTTTCTCTTATAAACTTCTTTGTTTCTTCTTTTGTTAAAACACCTTCCGGCATAAATTCCATAACAGTTTTTTGGGAAGTATATTTGTACACTTCTTCCCAATCTTCTAATTCAAAACCGCGTATAATTAATCTTTCTGTTCTTATGTTCATATAACTCTCCCACTAAATATTATATATACCTATAATTCAACTTAGTTTTGAAACTAATGGTATAAAGTTCTTACCCAAGATTCATTAATCGATTTAACGGAAGAATGGTTAATAGCGCAAACAATTTACTTTGGCCGTTTGTACTCCATCTTCAAAAACTCAAAACGATTATCATTTGTTTCTTGCATAAAGGTTTGAATTGATTTAAACCCTGCTCTTTCATAGACCTTAATAGCCCTTTTATTAAAAGTAGCAACCGAGAGCGTTATTTCTTTAGGGTTATATTTTGAAATTGCAAAGTTTATTCCAGCTTTCAAGTAATCTAAACCCATCCCCCTACCAGTTAGCTCGGGTTTCATACCCAAGCCAATCTCCACGGAATCTTCCTCAATTTCATAGCAAAAGAAGCCGACTTCATCGTTGCCCTTCATAACCATGTAATAAATATCTCCATGAGGACTCAAGAGTTTAACTAAATTCTCTTCATCATTCTTATAATCATAAAAAGAGTATTCTCCTTCATAGTGCCAGTTTAATATTTTCTCTGCTTGGTCTTATGATATTTCATTAAATTTGTAATCCATTACGAATCCTCCAATCATATATCTAATAGTTATCTGGTCTTACGCCTCATTACCAATTATTTCAAAAAATTGATGACAACTCAATATTTTCTTTAATATTAAAAGGAGCCTATCTTGTTACAGATAAGCTCCGAGTTTGTTTAATACTGAATCCTTATCCAACCAGCATCCTTGGGAAAGTCATCTCTAGTAAGTAATCGTTTTGAGATTAACTGGCGATAGGATGTGATCGTTCCATCGTGTGACACGACATAAATATTCCCTTTCTCTTCTTGCTTGCACCCTCTCAAGAATTCTTCTCCAATAATCCGAAACTCTTTCTCTGGTAAAGCATTTATACCATCTTTCCAAAGCTCTTCAGAAACCTGGTGATCTAAATTAAATTCAGGAAATACCTTTTCAATGTTTTCCCGTTTCATCATTATGTCACAAGGAAGCGTTCGCCATTCTTGTTTTTGTGGAAACATTCTTGGAGAAACCAGGGGACTAACAATTGCTTTAACTTTCGCACTTCCTATCCATATTTGAGCAGTTTCTAGCGTTCTTTGAGTAGGACTTATAATGAGCGTGTCTTCACTTTTCAGATGAAAAGTATCTCTTAATAAATATGCTTGCTCTTTTCCTTCTTTTGTTAGAGAAGGATTTTTCATATGTAAACTATTAGGTGTATCTAGTGTATGCTGTCCTTGACCATGTCGTACAAATATTAGTTCCATAATTCCCTCCCTAAACTTATTATTTACTCTTTAATCGCTCCGAG
>NZ_JAUORD010000309.1:0-231 GCF_030547345.1 Anaerobacillus sp. 1_MG-2023
GCAGCTGGCTGATCTCTCGCAGCAGGCGCCGGAATTCGCCGGTCGACGTATCGGTTTTGCGCATCAGGGTCAGCTTGTGTTGCACAAGCGGGTGATCAACGACGGTCAGATGGTCCATCAGGAAGTCTCCAGTAGTTTCATGACCCGCTCTTTCGTGGCGGTGTCACAGAATGCAGCCTCGGCGGCGGTTTGGTTAAGAGCGCGAAAATCACTTTCGTCCCAGCCGAAGGT
>NZ_JAUORD010000310.1:0-231 GCF_030547345.1 Anaerobacillus sp. 1_MG-2023
AAAATGAACACAACCTATTTTTATTATTGCTTGTACTAATCTAATGACTTTGTGAGCTACTTTTCATTTTTTTCACTCCCACTCCTTAAACGTCATACTCTATGTCTATGAATTCGCACCCCAAAATATAAGATTTTTTCACTAGTGATCATAAAAACGCAAACAAAAATCAGGAAGAAATAAGCAAAAAATATTTGAGAATTGAAGGTTTGAAAAGTATGATAAAGATGA
>NZ_JAUORD010000311.1:0-231 GCF_030547345.1 Anaerobacillus sp. 1_MG-2023
CTCCTTCAGCGAAAAAGTGATCCCTTCTAATACTGCTTTTTCATTATGAGTTCTAGTGTGTGAAACTTCCTTTCCGATAATACTTCCTCGTTTTGATGAATCCGCATGCGGCGTTCTCTCTCCGGCCAAATATGGCGTAAATAGCAATCCATTCGCACCTGCAGGGATGTTGTCGATAGAAGAAATCAATTCATCGAATGTCGCTCCTTCGGCAAATTGGTCCCGAAACCA
>NZ_JAUORD010000312.1:0-231 GCF_030547345.1 Anaerobacillus sp. 1_MG-2023
GGGTCACCTTCTCCGGCATCGAACGTTTCGAAGGGGGCTGGGGGGACGACACGATCCTTGGCACCGCTGAGGGTGACTATCTGAGCGGGCACGGACGCAACGACTCTGTCGATGGCGGACTCGGGGCTGACACCTTGCTTGGGGGGGATGGCAACGACACCGTCTTTGGCGGCGATGGCGACGACATCATCAATCCGGGCACGGGGTATGACCATGTCTATGGTGGTGCGG
>NZ_JAUORD010000313.1:0-231 GCF_030547345.1 Anaerobacillus sp. 1_MG-2023
CGTCAACAACGTTTTATGATAAAAAGAAATTACTTATAGAAGCTTTATATTATATTTTGTTTGTTATAATATTTACTTTATTAGTTAACCTTCTTGATAAACGACTATCACCTAGTGATTAAGAAACCTGAGAGGTTATAGAAATGGCATAAAAAGCTGAAATCATACGAGTAGATAAATTTAATAAATCGTATGGTGACCTACATGTCCAAAAGGATATTGATCTTGAAG
>NZ_JAUORD010000314.1:0-230 GCF_030547345.1 Anaerobacillus sp. 1_MG-2023
TAACCAACCGGTGCATTGTCTTCCTTCAATAGATAATCTTTGTAGAGAAGGTTATTGAATATCACCTTACCAGACTCATCTGTTGTTGCTGATTTAATGGCAATTTCACCCTGACTGTCATAAAGGGTAAATGTTGCTCCAGCAAGCTTCTCATCTGTTAAGCTATCAGTCTTTACAACTTCTAAACTACCTTTTTCACCTGATCCACTACCAGAACCGCCAGTTAAACG
>NZ_JAUORD010000315.1:0-230 GCF_030547345.1 Anaerobacillus sp. 1_MG-2023
ATCTTGATGGATTGCCGGACGGTTGTGAAACCGAGACGGCGGGTGACACAATCAGTTTGGATATCCACGTTGTTATCCTCGAACTCTACCACGCGATTGCAATCGATACACACCAGATGGTTGTGGGATGGCTTTTGGAGGAAATTCGGATCGTAGGTGACCTGGCTCTCTCCAAGATCGATCTGGCGAAGCAGGTCTGCTTCTACCAGCAGGCCGAGTGTCCGGTAAAC
>NZ_JAUORD010000316.1:0-230 GCF_030547345.1 Anaerobacillus sp. 1_MG-2023
TTATCAAATAGTTCAACTTCGGTGTCAAAGGGAGAAAAACTTGATTTAAGCTTTAAAGGTAAAATTGCTAAAGCGGTCGAAAAAGTTGATCCTATGGATGTAGCCGCTAGATTATCGTGGCGCAAAGGTAGCTTAATATTTAGAGGTGAATCACTTGCTGAAGCAATGGCTGAAATCAGCCGCTATACAAACATAGATTTTGAGCTTTCAGAAGATGACCGTCTCAAACA
>NZ_JAUORD010000317.1:0-230 GCF_030547345.1 Anaerobacillus sp. 1_MG-2023
GTTTAGGGCAGTAAACTGTTGTTGTTGGTTGTATCACTTTAAAGTCGTCATTCATGCTTGGCTGCTCTCAATTTAATGCTTGTTTATACGTTATGGTAAGTTAATAATACGCGTTCATAAAGTGCTATTTAATTTTGTATTACAACATGTATAAAAATTTGGCTACACCTCGTGTCACGCTTCAGTTAATATCCCATAAAGATGCTGCCAGTATGCATGCTATTTTAAAT
>NZ_JAUORD010000318.1:0-230 GCF_030547345.1 Anaerobacillus sp. 1_MG-2023
ACATCGGCTTTGTCATCACCGCTTGGGAAGTTTTCAAGCTCTGGAATAATTTCTAAATGGTACTTTCCATTTTCGTCTCGGCGGGTAATCAAACTCATTGTTTCGCAATTTTTACTGCCAGCAAACATCAGTGTACCTGTTGTAGTTGCGGTATCTTGCACTGCATAAAAAGGGACGAATTCACAGCGGTTACGGCCGTAGTCTTGATCGGGTAGGTAATAGCACACTTT
>NZ_JAUORD010000033.1:0-1659 GCF_030547345.1 Anaerobacillus sp. 1_MG-2023
ACGGTGAACGGATTTGCCTATTCACCAGCCTAATCGCTTGGACGCGCATTTCCAGCAGCGCGCTCTCCCTATCTTTCTGCGTCCCCCCGTCGTTCAAACGGAAAGGAGGTGGTACAGGAATATCAACCTGTTATCCATCGCCTACGCCTTTCGGCCTCGGCTTAGGTCCCGACTAACCCTGAGCGGACGAGCCTTCCTCAGGAAACCTTGGGCTTTCGACGGACAAGATTCTCACTTGTCTTTCGCTACTCATACCGGCATTCTCACTTCTAAGCGCTCCACCAGTCCTTTCGGTCTGACTTCACAGCCCTTAGAACGCTCTCCTACCATTGTCGTAAGACAATCCACAGCTTCGGTGATACGTTTAGCCCCGGTACATTTTCGGCGCAGCGTCACTCGACCAGTGAGCTATTACGCACTCTTTAAATGATGGCTGCTTCTAAGCCAACATCCTGGTTGTCTAAGCAACGCCACATCCTTTTCCACTTAACGTATACTTTGGGACCTTAGCTGGTGGTCTGGGCTGTTTCCCTCTCGACTACGGATCTTATCACTCGCAGTCTGACTCCCGCGGATAAATCGTTGGCATTCGGAGTTTGACTGGATTCGGTAATCCGGTAAGGACCCCTAGTCCAATCAGTGCTCTACCTCCAAGATTCTTGCCGCGAGGCTAGCCCTAAAGCTATTTCGGAGAGAACCAGCTATCTCCAGGTTCGATTGGCATTTCACCGCTACCCACACCTCATCCCCGCATTTTTCAACATGCGTGGGTTCGGGCCTCCATTCAGTGTTACCTGAACTTCACCCTGGACATGGGTAGATCACCTGGTTTCGGGTCTACGACCACGTACTATTTCGCCCTATTCAGACTCGCTTTCGCTGCGGCTCCGCCTTCTCAGCTTAACCTTGCACGGGATCGTAACTCGCCGGTTCATTCTACAAAAGGCACGCTGTCACCCATTAACGGGCTCCAACTAGTTGTAGGCACACGGTTTCAGGTTCTTTTTCACTCCCCTTCCGGGGTGCTTTTCACCTTTCCCTCACGGTACTGGTTCACTATCGGTCACTAGAGAGTATTTAGCCTTGGGAGATGGTCCTCCCGGATTCCGACGGGGTTTCACGTGTCCCGCCGTACTCAGGATCCGTCTCGGAGGGCATCGGATTTTGACTACAGGATTGTTACCTTCTCTGATGGACCTTTCCAGGTCGCTTCGTCTATCCGTGCCTTTGTAACTCCAAAGAGACGTCCTACAACCCCAGAGGGCAAGCCCTCTGGTTTGGGCTGATTCCGTTTCGCTCGCCGCTACTCAGGAAATCGCGTTTGCTTTCTCTTCCTCCGGGTAATGAGATGTTTCAGTTCCCCGGGTCTGCCTTCCATTCCCTATGTATTCAGAAATGGATACCATCCTATTAAAGATGGTGGGTTCCCCCATTCGGAAATCTCCGGATCAAAGCGTACTTACAGCTCCCCGAAGCATATCGGTGTTCGTCCCGTCCTTCTTAGGCTTCTAGTGCCAAGGCATCCACCGTGCGCCCTTAGTAGCTTAACCTTCGATTTGTTAGGCATTGCTGCCATAACGCATCAGTTATTACTAAGTTATTGCATAAAAAATAATTATTGGATGTCGTTGTTTGTGCTATCTAGTTTTCAAGGAACAA
>NZ_JAUORD010000319.1:0-230 GCF_030547345.1 Anaerobacillus sp. 1_MG-2023
CCCCAACTACACGTTCATAATTCGTTACCTCGATCCTGGTACCAGACCTGCATCCACGAGAAATTCGAATCCATTACACACACCTAGAATTGGCTTCCCTGCTTCAGCTGCCTTCACGACCTCAGTCATAAACGGTGCAAAGCGTGCAATGGCACCACTTCGAAGGCTGTCGCGTAGACACAACTGACGCTGCCCACGAACCGAGGCCGGGGTAGAGCTCGGGGGTCGCC
>NZ_JAUORD010000320.1:0-230 GCF_030547345.1 Anaerobacillus sp. 1_MG-2023
CATTTAATTAGTGCTAAACCTTGGCGATACGCAAGTAAACTAGCAAGTGTAAATGCATCTTTAAGCTCTTCGAGATCAATATCAACGATATTGGTTGATTTTGAAGCGTACGTCATTTCTTGTGCAGCGGTTGTATCGCAGGCATTGGTTAGGTGTCTGGCTTGAACAGCAGCGACAAGTGATGGTACTGCAATTCCTAACTCTAGCGCGTTTTGTGCAGTCCACAAACC
>NZ_JAUORD010000321.1:0-230 GCF_030547345.1 Anaerobacillus sp. 1_MG-2023
GCCCGGACGTGGCTTTATCTCGCACCGGATCGCTTCGCTCACGCCCTCGATACGGATATGAGGCGTCTGCTCATCCAGACCTGGATCGCCGCCCCAGCCTACGAGTTGCAGCGGCGCAACAAAAGACAAGGCGCCAAAGGTCTGGCGCTCGGCATTGCCTGCGCCCGCTGCTGTCAGGCTGTCTTCAACGATCGCGCCCTGAAACGTAAAATGGCCAATCCGGTCCAGGT
>NZ_JAUORD010000322.1:0-230 GCF_030547345.1 Anaerobacillus sp. 1_MG-2023
GAGTAAGGCTTGCTTCGTCTTTTCTTTATCTCGTCCAGTATCTACAGCTTCATTGGTTACTTTGTCACCTCGTGTGCGAAAGAAGTAATGTGTTCTATCTTTCGAACTTAAAGAAAATAATTGCCCAGGTTTATCTACAAACCATGTCTTCATCTCTTTAAATTTTTCAGAGTCTTTTACATGCCATCTAAGTGTTAGACCTCTTCTCCATCCTTCGAGCGCAACAACAT
>NZ_JAUORD010000323.1:0-230 GCF_030547345.1 Anaerobacillus sp. 1_MG-2023
GCTGTCCAGGAGGCTATGGAGTATGTTAATCGAAATTGCCTGTGTAACGGTTTTAATAGAATAGCGTGATGTGGTGCCTTGATTTGTTCTTCTCCTTAGTACTATTTCTATTTTTGTTTCTTTTTTTTCACACGAAGATTTCATTCATTTTTTATTCTTCCGACTTATACTGTCTCTTTATATCTTTTTTCTACCGGCTTAGTTTCTCGAGTAATTTCCGATTCGTTAAC
>NZ_JAUORD010000324.1:0-229 GCF_030547345.1 Anaerobacillus sp. 1_MG-2023
TACAAATACGAAATCGTAACCCAGGATATTTCTGCAGAAGTAACGAAACGATTATTAGCCTCATTCAAAAAGAATGACTGAAGTAGGATAGTTTACAGGGGGCATCATGAATAGCATAAAGAAAGAAAAAAGGAGTCATTTACCATACCGGCTAAATATATTGTTTTTGTTCGTATTCTTACTGTTTTCTGTTTTAATTTTTCGTTTAGGATATCTCCAATTAGCTCAA
>NZ_JAUORD010000325.1:0-229 GCF_030547345.1 Anaerobacillus sp. 1_MG-2023
ACCCGGCCCGTTTCGATCAACTCAAAGCGCGGCGCACTTGCCAGATGCGTGATGCCAAGACCGCCGATTGCGGGCAACCCATCGGCCCCAATGGCAAGTCCTGCGGTGAACCCAACCAGCTCGTCCACCAGATCGGCGGCAAGCAACGACGCCGCCTACGCGCTGCCCCCTTCGCAGAACACCCGTGTCAGCCCTGCATCGCCCAGTTGGCGCAGTATCTCGTTTGGAT
>NZ_JAUORD010000326.1:0-229 GCF_030547345.1 Anaerobacillus sp. 1_MG-2023
GTCTATCCTTGAGCTGGATGCCGAGCGCCGCGCCAAGATTCAGGCCGCAGAAGCTGCACAGGCAGACCAGAAAAAGGCCGCCAAAGAAGTGGGCGCCGCCAAAGCCAGCGGCAACGAGGCCGAGTTCGAACGTCTGCGCGCACTTGTAGGCGAGAAAAAGGCCGAAGTGGCCGACATGCAGAACGAAGCCAAAGCGCTTGACCAAAAGCTGAACGATACGCTGATGGGC
>NZ_JAUORD010000327.1:0-229 GCF_030547345.1 Anaerobacillus sp. 1_MG-2023
TCGCTATACAACCTGCATTTTTACTCTATTCGGTGTAACAATTGGAATGATTATGCTCTTAACTATGTGAATAACAAAATGTCGCTTTGCCCTTTTTGTTTTAATAAGTCGCTTGACTCATGAATGCTATTAGTGCGCCAATTAAAATAGCTGCAACAGGAAGAGATACGTAAAAATAAGTCCACTGTCTCTCTTTCCTGTATCGTATTTCCTCTGGAGTATCCCACAT
>NZ_JAUORD010000034.1:0-1560 GCF_030547345.1 Anaerobacillus sp. 1_MG-2023
CCGTCTTCCGAAGTTTCAAGAAGAATAAAATCAACTTTTCCATACTCACTAGTGTCCTTAAATATCAAACCAGCTTTTTTTTATGACATATATAATTGATCCATACTTTGGCTCCCCGCCCCCTGTAAGTGCATTTATGAGTTACTCTTGATTCGCTCCGAGATAATGGAATATCGTCATTTTCCAGCCACTGATGTTAATGCACCGATGGTAACACTTGCCATTGAGAGAGCAATAACTTGATCGCTATAAGAATAATCTTCTACAACCTTCGTTCTAACTTGTTCGGGTGTTAAGTACTGTTTTTCGGTTTTCATAACTTCTACTGGCAATTTAATTCCCCCTATAATTTTTTCTGATATGTTAACGACTGTTCAATATATAAAGGGGAATTTTATAAAACAAAGTAAACCATTTTTAAAATTAGTTAGTTTTTTTCCTGAAATTCATCATTATTAAAAATGCTAATATGAGGTAACCGACCAAACCTACCAACATAGGAAGTAATGCTTGTTCTTCACGGAGGAAATCAAAGTTTCTCAGTACCCCTGCAGCTAGAATAGCAAAAGCGATGGCAATTAATACTAAGATTAATTTGTATTGTTTTCTTGAGGGGGAATCACTTAATGGATATATCATTAATATAACTACCAATGAACCTACAAAGTAATAGTTTAAAGAAATCATTTCCGCACTTAGCGATTCTACATTCATCAAGATATGCCACAACCGATCGAGAAGGATACCGTCATTATAAATCTGATCAAGTGAAGTGTATGACGTGTCCTCTTTTAGCGCAGTGTTACCAAAATCACAAGCAACAGAAAACCATTACCCGTCATGTGTGGGAAGAGACAAAAGATCAGGTTCGTCAGAACCGGCTTTCCGATAAAGGAAAATGGATTTATCGATTGAGAAAAAAATTGAGCGTAGCTTCGGAGATTCAATGGAAATGCATGGGCTCCGTTATTGTCGTTTGCGCGGAAAGGAAAACTTTCGAGAACAAGCGTTACTGACAGCCGCCTGTCAGAACATGAAGTAGATTATCCATCCCCTAGACAGGATGAGCTAGGTGAAGGAGAGTTTTTTTCATATTATTAACTGCCCAACAACAGACAATCGTTATCAAAATCAAAACCATAAAAAAGCTTGTAGAGGAACCATGGGTTCCTCTACAAGCTGAAGCCAAAAGGAGAAAACATCTTCTTTTGGCTTCATTTCATTTATTCTTCTCTCACTCTTCTCATTCTCATGATAGAAAGAGTGATCATTCCTGCAACAATGAGGAGTGCACCTGCCAATATCCAATTATACATTGGGTTTGAAGTAACCGGTAAAAGATTACCGTCTCCTTTACTTTCATTGTTATCACTATTTGTTGAATCATTTCCTTTATTACTACCGTCGTTATCTTGATCCGACTCACCATCACCATTGTTATTGTTGTTGTCTTCTCTCCATCTATCAGAGTTAGGATCTCTTTCATTCTCAACAATCAATTCAAGCGGTGCTGATTGACCTTTTTCTATTGTGAAAGCAACTGGAGTTTCATCAAGCAAA
>NZ_JAUORD010000328.1:0-229 GCF_030547345.1 Anaerobacillus sp. 1_MG-2023
GGCTAAAACAATTAATAAATACTTAGGTAATGACTTTATCGTAAAGTCCAGTATTGGACATGTACGAGACTTACCTACCTCAGGTTCGAGCAAAGCAAAAGTGCCGGCAACTAAAACGCCAGCAGAAGTGCGTAAAATGCCACCGGATGAGAAAGCAGCTTATAAACAGCAACGAGATTACACAAACTTGGTTGCACGTATGGGGATTGATCCTGAAAAAGGCTGGCAG
>NZ_JAUORD010000329.1:0-229 GCF_030547345.1 Anaerobacillus sp. 1_MG-2023
GAGCATATCCGTGTCGACAAGGCCGGTTGTGTTCAACTTGAGCGGAATTTTGAAATTTTCGGAGATGGGCCAATGACTTCAATGTTCCGCCGGAGCATTTTTGACGAGATCGGAAAATTTGCCGAAGTGCGCTCGCGAGGCGATGTGGAAATGCGTGAACGTCTTCGCAGCTTCTACGGAGGCCACGCGATCAAAGCTTTACCCATTCCAATGAAGCTATGTTTCGCGG
>NZ_JAUORD010000330.1:0-229 GCF_030547345.1 Anaerobacillus sp. 1_MG-2023
TACAAGCTAATTAATTCCTTAAGATAGACCATTACACGCTATTCATCAATATGTTGAATGCTTAAACGTTCACTTGAAATGTTCAGTCTCTGTAAATTTTTCTCAGGTCTAAACAATATAATTCGATTATCAGAACGATAGGCTTTTAACCCTTCAAAAACGGTTTGACCGTAATGAAAAATCAGTGCAGCAGGATCAAGAGTGATTGGCTCATATGGAATGATGCGAG
>NZ_JAUORD010000331.1:0-229 GCF_030547345.1 Anaerobacillus sp. 1_MG-2023
AGATAGAAGAGTGGTCATTGTTTTATCTCCGCCCCAAGTGGTCGTTAATGCGACATCAATGCCATGCTTCTCAACAATACCCTCTGAGAGTGCCACGTATTGTGGTGCATAGACAATCGAGCGTGTAACCTCAGCTACTCTTACCTGATCGTTTACACTAATAGTACCACACGCCCAAAGAATAAGAAGAAATACACTTGTGTATATAAAAAACTTTATAAACCAGCTT
>NZ_JAUORD010000332.1:0-229 GCF_030547345.1 Anaerobacillus sp. 1_MG-2023
CAGCAGCTCGCTGTTCTTCGGTCTATGTTTTTAGAGCATCACGCTGAGATGATAGAGCATCGCGTTTGGGCTGCTCCCTTAATCATTATTGAAATTGTTCGTGCGGGATTAAACAAATCAGTTGGAATTAAACGGTTATCCGAGCATTTCATTGGCCCTCAAGAAATTATCATTGCCTTCGGGGATGAAGATAACGATATTGAAATGATCGTTTATGCTGGCACTGGCG
>NZ_JAUORD010000333.1:0-228 GCF_030547345.1 Anaerobacillus sp. 1_MG-2023
TCGAGAAAACACATTCCTCATTTTTGAATAAGCTTCTATATCGAAAGCCCCGCCTTGATTTTTTTCATACTTATGATGAGCTATTTCCATTGCAATATTAAACATATAAACATTGGATGAACGTTGAAGGGCAGTTAATTCATTAATACTTCCCATGTTCACATATGATTTCTTTGGTTCTGTTCCAGGAAAATATAGTGGAGTATCATAAAAATAAGTATTTGGTTG
>NZ_JAUORD010000334.1:0-228 GCF_030547345.1 Anaerobacillus sp. 1_MG-2023
TCGAGAAAACACATTCCTCATTTTTGAATAAGCTTCTATATCGAAAGCCCCGCCTTGATTTTTTTCATACTTATGATTAGCTATTTCCATTGCAATATTAAACATATAGACATTGGATGATCGTTGAAGGGCAGTTAATTCATTAATACTCCCCATGTTCACATATGATTTCTTTGGTTCTGTTCCAGGAAAATATAGTGGAGTATCATAAAAATAAGTATTTGGTTG
>NZ_JAUORD010000335.1:0-228 GCF_030547345.1 Anaerobacillus sp. 1_MG-2023
TCTGTATGGAATGCGGACAAATCGAGAGACGTGTTATCACCTTCAAAGCGGTAGCCTAACTCGTATGAGACGTAGTTTTCTGATTCAACTTTGTCGTTGCCATTGAGGTAAGTGGCAATCGCATATTCATCAATAGCTTTAATGCCAGTACTTCCACCAAGAGCCTCTTCTACAACTGTCCCATTCACTTTGTAGTCATCATTAAACTCTATCAGGGTAGGCGTACGT
>NZ_JAUORD010000035.1:0-1386 GCF_030547345.1 Anaerobacillus sp. 1_MG-2023
CTAAGTGATAAGGAAAATATCAATAAAACTATTAAAGTCGTTATTCAAAAAAGAAGTCTCCTTGTCACTCCTTATGGTGAGGTCGTTTACTAAGTTAAATTTATCAAATTGGTTAATTAAGATATTGAAAACAAACTTATCTCATCTCAATTTTGAGTCTTCAACAAACTCGGAGCTATAGCTGCACATTGGCTACTACTTATTATGCTAACGGATCAGGTTAGTGGAAGTAAAAGGGGAACTCTAATTTATTTTATTATTGAGGTGTTCTTATGAATTTTATCAATTCAATAGATCCATTTGTTATGCAGCTAATTGTAATTCCGTTGATAGTTATTGGTTTAGGGGTTTTACTAGCTATTATCACAAGAAAAATATTTATCGGTCCTCTAGTAACACTAATTCTTAATTTACTGTATGAAGTTTGGTATTCAATGTATTATTACCCAGACTCTGAATTAATCATAACTTCCTGGAATGTCATTTTCCCTCTGATATCTTTAATCGTTTCAGTGATTTTTGTATTAGTTAGAAAGTCAAAAACAGAAGTTGAGAATATATATTAAGTGGAATGTTTAATTGTATTCAACAATCTCGGAGCGTATGCTTAATATTGGTAAGCGCTTATATGAAACTTAAATAGCATTGCTACGTAAGTATAGAGAGTGAATTTAGAGGAAACTGTTTTGATTTTTAATAATCCAGAGTTACATATTTAGGGGGAATAGTGATAGAAACACTTTTTGGAATCCTAATAGCAGTGGTGATTATTGGTATATCTCTTGCAATAGCAACGTGGGGGTTAATACAGTTAGTAAAAGCAATGAAGAGATTATAAGTTGGAGTAAGAACTAAGATGAATAGAATAGGAGACTGATTGTCTTTAAACGGAGCATATCTGGAAGAGGGATAGTCAACTGATGGAATAAAAAAGTTTTTTTAAGAATATTGGATGGAGGCTTTAAATTGTATAGACTACTATTAATAATTTCTTATTTATTATTCTTGATTCCCGTTTTATTCATCGCTAATTTTTTCTTGGATTTTATTACGCTCAACAAGCTGCAAGGATTGCCTATATTCTTTCCATTACTATTTTGCACAATAGGGCTCCTTTTCGCGGCGAAGGCTTTGAGTTATAAAAAGAGTGTTTTTTCAATAGCTGCAATAGTAGGAAACGGCGTCTTAATAATGTTCCCATTTATTTATCTCTTCCTTGGCACTCTGATATTTGGCACTTGAATAAATGTGACTTGAATATAGACTTTGTCACGAAGGCTAGTAGATAGTAATTCAATCTTCCGTTAAATCGGAGCGAATCAAGAGTAACTCATAAATGCAATTACAGGGGGCGGGGAGCCAAAGTATGGATCAATTATATATGTC
>NZ_JAUORD010000336.1:0-228 GCF_030547345.1 Anaerobacillus sp. 1_MG-2023
GCACAGGGTGTTCCGAATCGCCCGGTTCACGCGCTGCAATCTGCTTACCCGACCGAGATGACAGCCATGTGTCCCACAGCGGCCACCAAGAGCCTTCGTTATAGTCGGCCCCCTTCATCCACGTGTCGCTGTCTACGGTCAGATCGCTGTTGGTGTAATGGCCGTACTTCTTCTTTGAGGGCGGATTCACGATCCCGGCGATATGACCCGATTCAGAAACCACAAAGG
>NZ_JAUORD010000337.1:0-228 GCF_030547345.1 Anaerobacillus sp. 1_MG-2023
GTGCCTAGAAACAATAAAAACTTCATAATATAACTCCATGTAAAAATTTTGTTTTACATTAAGCCTAGTATCACCGACATGCAAATAAATTTATAACGTATTTTTATGCCGTTATACGTCGCTCTTAATTGCCGTTTCAGCTTATCGCACTTAACTAAGTACACAAAAATAGGTAAAAAACAGTTTTAAATTAATCTTAGGTGAACGATGAAACACATAATTAAAGCC
>NZ_JAUORD010000338.1:0-228 GCF_030547345.1 Anaerobacillus sp. 1_MG-2023
TATGTATGGTGAAGGCGAGCAAACGGTGCAAGTGATTATGCCCGATTTACGTTGGAACCGTGACACACTTAATCATGTAAGCGAGCTTGAATATTACACCAAGCGTAAATTAAACAACCAAGGGCCTTATAGCCCAACAGAAGCTAAAGGCGCATCAATGCTAGGTGAAGCGCAATGGCAGTGGCTCGAGCGCGAGCTTAAAAAACCTGCTGCTATTAAGCTTATTGC
>NZ_JAUORD010000339.1:0-228 GCF_030547345.1 Anaerobacillus sp. 1_MG-2023
GAATTGTTCTCTGTGTTTGCACAAGAACGTGCAAGTACTGGCCGCATATACTTACAGAATGTAGACCACTGTAATACACATAGCCCGTTTATAGCGAAAGTTGCGCCAATTCGTCAGTCTAATCTGTGTTTAGAAATTGCATTACCGACTAAACCACTTAACAACGTTAACGACGAAGAAGGCGAAATTGCATTATGTACATTGTCTGCTTTCAACCTAGGTGCGCTT
>NZ_JAUORD010000340.1:0-228 GCF_030547345.1 Anaerobacillus sp. 1_MG-2023
CAACATGGCGAGGCTGGTTAACATAGCGCTCTAGTAGTACTAAGTCATTACCAAAGCCTGCTATTGCTTCACGCTGTGCGCCCTCAAGTGCAGTTATAAAATCTTTAGCTTGCTCAACAACGCGCATACCTTTACCACCGCCCCCAAAAGCCGCTTTAATCAGCACGGGATAGCCAATTTTTTCGGCCTCAGATTGTAAAAAGGCAGGGTCTTGATTATCACCATAAT
>NZ_JAUORD010000341.1:0-228 GCF_030547345.1 Anaerobacillus sp. 1_MG-2023
AGAGTCAGTCTACAAATAGCCTACAGGATGAGTGCATTCGCGTTCAAAAAGTATACTATTGGGTAACCGATCAGCTTTCTGTAAAGAAGAAAATCAAATTTACAGATCATGAGCTTAAAAAGATCGAATGTGATATGGAATATCCAAGCAGCCGTCCACTTCGTATTGTATGAAAAACACCAGAAGCACCTCCTTTGTACCCACTCTCAGGCAGCGAGCATACAGAAG
>NZ_JAUORD010000342.1:0-228 GCF_030547345.1 Anaerobacillus sp. 1_MG-2023
ATACAGAAGCAACTTCTATGATTTATGCTCTTCATGAAGGACTTCGGATTGTACTTGAAGAAGGATTAGAAGAACGTTTTGCTCGTCACAAGCATCACGAACAGGCTCTAATAGCTGGTATTGAAGCAATGGGATTAGATATATATGGGAATATTGACTCCAAACTCCCCGTAGTTACCTGTGTCACAATACCAGAAGGAATTGATGGTGAATCCGTACGGAAAATGC
>NZ_JAUORD010000343.1:0-222 GCF_030547345.1 Anaerobacillus sp. 1_MG-2023
ATCTTGAGACAGCTCACTCAGGAGCCATTCATCCAATATCAATAAATCAATCGATCTGTACTTTTTAATCAGTTTGCGAAAACTTCCATCTGCCTCATGTTTGGCAACTGCGAGTTCATCCAATAATTCGGGCAATCGGATATATTTCACCTTGTAGAACTGCCGGCAGGCCTGAATGCCGAAAGCATTTGATATCCATGTCTTTCCATTGCCTGAAGCGCC
>NZ_JAUORD010000344.1:0-220 GCF_030547345.1 Anaerobacillus sp. 1_MG-2023
TGGTGCATTCGTTTCAATGAAACGATAATCACCTGGAGTTAAATCATCTACTTGAATTTGACCATTTTCATCTGTTTCAAGAGATTCTACAATTACGTTGCCTTCTGAATCTACTAGTGTGAAGACTGCGTCAGCAAGCATTCTTGATTTATCTTCTTGATCGACTTTGGTTAGAAGAACGGAACCTGGTGTTACGACATTCTCATGAATTAACATAAGT
>NZ_JAUORD010000345.1:0-213 GCF_030547345.1 Anaerobacillus sp. 1_MG-2023
TTCAAAAGGGTTATGGATTAAATGATAGTGTGGGAATTAGTTTCTTAGAAAGACAATATGAAGAGTATTTAAGGGGAGAACCGTCAAAAACAAAATTTGTAACTGATAAAGAAGGAAATCCAATTGGAGATCCAGTAGAAATTCCGGGCTCCAGAGGCGGAGATCTAGTGTTAACTTTAGATATGGAGCTTCAACAATCTGTAGATGAGATTT
>NZ_JAUORD010000036.1:0-1378 GCF_030547345.1 Anaerobacillus sp. 1_MG-2023
ATTAAACGGTGGAGAATATACCGATAAATCTGGTGAGCAAAAAGGAGAGAAAATTGAATGGACCGTGAATTTGAACTATGGTCAATCTAGTGTAAGTGATGTTGTTCTAACAGACACGCCTAGTTCCAATCAAATTCTTCTTGAGGATTCATTTAAGGTCTATGGCACAAACGTGGCTGAGAATGGTCAAGTCTCGGTTGATGTAGAGCAGCAGTTGAAAGCTGGCGAAGATTATACATTAACGATCAATACAGACGATAATACAGGAGAACAGAGCTTCCAATTGAAATTCTCTTCTCCAATAAGTAAACCATATGTTCTGAAATACGAGTCTTATATCAACGCTGTAAACGGTGATACCGTATCCAATAGTACGCAACTTGATGGAAAAGAAATTACATCTCAATCAACTTCATCTGGTGAGTCCATTAAAGTGCGTTTAACTGGCGGTTCTGGTAGTGGATCAGGTGAAAAAGGTAGTTTAGAAGTTGTAAAGACTGATAGCTTAACAGACGAGAAGCTTGCTGGAGCAACATTTACCCTTTATGACAGTCAGGGTGAAATTGCCATTAAATCAGCAACAACAGACGAGTCTGGTAAGGTGATATTCAATAACCTTCTCTACAAAGATTATCTATTGAAGGAAGACAATGCACCGGTTGGTTACAACGTAGGTATTGATGATACGAACAAAGTAACGGTTAATCAAGAATCGAATACAGTTACAATCAAGAATGACATCATCACTGGAAGTGTTAAGCTGACAAAGCTTGACAGTGTAGATAGCAGCGAACGATTAGAAGGTGCTGTTTACTCAATCAAAGATTCCAGTGATAACGTAGTAAAGACGAATGTGACAACGAATAGCAACGGTGAAGTTGTCGTAAACAATCTTCGTCCTGGAAACTACACTTTTGTGGAAACAAAAGCACCATTCGGTTATGTTCTTGATACAACACCAATTGAATTTGCGATTGCGTTTAATAATTCTGAACGAGTGAATGTTGAAGCGAAGAATACACTGCAAACATTCAATGCAGAATTAACGAAGAAGGATGTTGATTCAGGAGAAGTAATTCCTGGCGCTATTTTTGAGCTTCAAGACGAAAATGGAAACTCTCTTCTTAAAGGGTTGATGACGCAACAAACAGGTCAGATTGTTGTAGAAGATCTAAAACCTGGAAACTATCAATTTGTTGAAACGCAGCCTGCTTTTGGCTATGAACTGAATTCAACTCCTATTCCTTTCACAATTGAAAAAGGTCAGGACGGAGTTACAAAAGTAGTCGCAACAAATAAGCTAACACCAGGCGCTGTCGAATTAGTGAAGGTGGATAGCGAGGATGCAACTCTTTATTTAGAAAACGCGGTATTTGAA
>NZ_JAUORD010000346.1:0-213 GCF_030547345.1 Anaerobacillus sp. 1_MG-2023
TTCAAAAGGGTTATGGATTAAATGATAGTGTGGGAATTAGTTTCTTAGAAAGACAATATGAAGAGTATTTAAGGGGACAACCGTCAAAAACAAAATTTGTAACTGATAAAGAAGGAAATCCAATTGGAGATCCAGAAGAAATTCCGGGCTCCAGAGGCGGAGATCTAGTGTTAACTTTAGATATGGAGCTTCAACAATCTGTAGATGAGATTT
>NZ_JAUORD010000347.1:0-207 GCF_030547345.1 Anaerobacillus sp. 1_MG-2023
TTCTATGGAGAATTACGAAGGTAACTTACGTTACCAACCTTACATGAGCGTTTCGTTTAGTTTTGAAAGAATGATTTATTCTTTCAAACCAGGTGAAGTGATGAAGCTTAGGCGGATTCAAGTAGTCACCTTGTTCCTTGAAAACTAGATAGCACAAACAACGACATCCAATAATTATTTTTTATGCAATAACTTAGTAATAACTGA
>NZ_JAUORD010000348.1:0-206 GCF_030547345.1 Anaerobacillus sp. 1_MG-2023
TCTGACTCAGGAGAAATAGTGTAATTCGAAACAGGGTTTGTACCTGATTCCTTACCACTATCATTAATCGTAACCTGCTCTACTGTAATAGAGTTTGGTACTAATTCCAGGGAGTCATTAAATAAATCGAGAAGAACAGCATCCGCTCTAGAGATTGTTTTCTCATTGTAATTGTATTGCACTTCCCACGTAATTGTTTGAGTTGA
>NZ_JAUORD010000349.1:0-204 GCF_030547345.1 Anaerobacillus sp. 1_MG-2023
TTCAAATACCGCGTTTTCTAAATAAAGAGTTGCATCCTCGCTATCCACCTTCACTAATTCGACAGCGCCTGGTGTTAACTTATTTGTTGCGACTACTTTTGTAACTCCGTCCTGACCTTTTTCAATCGTGAAAGGAATAGGAGTTGAATTCAGTTCATAGCCAAAAGCAGGCTGCGTTTCAACAAATTGATAGTTTCCAGGTTT
>NZ_JAUORD010000350.1:0-202 GCF_030547345.1 Anaerobacillus sp. 1_MG-2023
GGTGGAGCCTAGCGGGATCGAACCGCTGACCTCCTGCGTGCAAGGCAGGCGCTCTCCCAGCTGAGCTAAGGCCCCAAATGATCCAAATGGCATTCAACCAAGAGGAATAAATCGAATCAACAAAACTTTTATGGTGGGCCTGAGTGGACTCGAACCACCGACCTCACGCTTATCAGGCGTGCGCTCTAACCAGCTGAGCTAC
>NZ_JAUORD010000351.1:0-200 GCF_030547345.1 Anaerobacillus sp. 1_MG-2023
TACATACCCATGGTTATTCTCAAGCTTAAATAAATACTGAATAAATACCTGTCCACCGAGTTCCTGGATATTTCCTGCATTGTCTGACTCATCGATAACATTACCTTCAGCATCCTTTAAAACAACGTCTGTAATAATATTTTCAGTTATTTCCCCTGGTTCAGCTGCAGCAGGCGAAACCTGTTGTTCATTAGGTGAGG
>NZ_JAUORD010000037.1:0-1372 GCF_030547345.1 Anaerobacillus sp. 1_MG-2023
GGTTAAGCCCTCGATCGATTAGTATTCGTCAGCTCCACGTGTTGCCACGCTTCCACCCCGAACCTATCTACCTCATCATCTCTAAGGGATCTTACCAGCTTGATGCTGTGGGAAATCTCATCTCGAGGGGGGCTTCATGCTTAGATGCTTTCAGCACTTATCCCTTCCACACGTAGCTACCCAGCTATGCTCCTGGCGGAACAACTGGTACACCAGCGGTGTGTCCATCCCGGTCCTCTCGTACTAAGGACAGCTCCTCTCAAATTTCCTGCGCCCGCGACGGATAGGGACCGAACTGTCTCACGACGTTCTGAACCCAGCTCGCGTACCGCTTTAATGGGCGAACAGCCCAACCCTTGGGACCTACTTCAGCCCCAGGATGCGATGAGCCGACATCGAGGTGCCAAACCTCCCCGTCGATGTGGACTCTTGGGGGAGATAAGCCTGTTATCCCCAGGGTAGCTTTTATCCGTTGAGCGATGGCCCTTCCATGCGGAACCACCGGATCACTAAGCCCGACTTTCGTCCCTGCTCGACTTGTAGGTCTCGCAGTCAAGCTCCCTTGTGCCTTTACACTCTGCGAATGATTTCCAACCATTCTGAGGGAACCTTTGGGCGCCTCCGTTACACTTTAGGAGGCGACCGCCCCAGTCAAACTGCCCACCTGACACTGTCTCCGCACCGGATCACGGTGCTGGGTTAGAATGTCAGTACAGCCAGGGTAGTATCCCACCGACGCCTCCATCGAACCTGGCGGTCCGACTTCTATGGCTCCTACCTATCCTGTACAAGCTGTACCAAAATCCAATATCAGGCTACAGTAAAGCTCCATGGGGTCTTTCCGTCCTGTCGCGGGTAACCTGCATCTTCACAGGTACTATAATTTCACCGGGTCTCTCGTTGAGACAGTATCCAAGTCGTTGCACCTTTCGTGCGGGTCGGAACTTACCCGACAAGGAATTTCGCTACCTTAGGACCGTTATAGTTACGGCCGCCGTTTACTGGGGCTTCGATTCAGAGCTTCTCCCGTAAGGGATAACCCCTCCTCTTAACCTTCCAGCACCGGGCAGGTGTCAGCCCCTATACTTCGCCTTACGGCTTTGCAGAGACCTGTGTTTTTGCTAAACAGTCGCTTGGATCTTTTCACTGCGGCTCCCCTGGGCTATAAACCCGAGGAAGCACCCCTTCTCCCGAAGTTACGGGGTCATTTTGCCGAGTTCCTTAACGAGAGTTCTCCCGATCGTCTTAGGATTCTCTCCTCGCCTACCTGTGTCGGTTTGCGGTACGGGCACCTTTTTCCTCACTAGAGGCTTTTCTTGGCAGCGTAGAATCAAGGACTTCGGTACTAAATTTCCCTCGCCATCACGACTCA
>NZ_JAUORD010000038.1:0-1319 GCF_030547345.1 Anaerobacillus sp. 1_MG-2023
CAAAAGTTGATGCCTCCAATCAGGAATTGAAGCTTGAAGGCGCTGAATTTAAGGTCGTCTTTGAGTCTGGTGAAACGTTGCAAGAAGGATTAACAACTGGTGAGGATGGCAAGGTAACAATAAGCGAACTGAAACCTGGCAACTATCAGTTAATCGAAACTAAAGCTCCTGAATTCTATGAGTTGGATACAACACCAATTGATTTTACAATTGCCAAAGGTCAAACGGTAGCTGTTCCTTTAAGTGTCTCCAACACATTAATTTCTGGAGATGTGGAACTCACAAAAGTAGATAGCGACGAATCTAGTCTAACGCTAAAAGGCGCAGTCTTCCAAGTACTAGATTCGAAGAATAATATTGTAAAAGAAAATGTGGAAACAGATGAAACGGGGAAGCTAACGGTTACGGATCTTCCACCAGGAGAATACCAATTCGAAGAAACTAAAGCACCTTTTGGTTACCTCCTAGAATCTGAAGCGATACCATTCACAATTGCAAAAGGTCAAAAAAATATTCTAAAAGTAACAGCCGAGAATGTGATTCAACCTGGCTCAATAAAACTTCTGAAGGTTGATAAGGATGACGCAAGCCGTACGCTTGAAGGCGCTGAATATAGCCTTCTTAATGAAGACGGTGATGTGCTTCAAGAAAATCTTGTGACGGATGAAAACGGAGAATTACTCATTTCTGAGCTTCGTCCAGGAAATTATCAGCTGCAAGAAACAAAGGCACCAATGGGCTATCAGTTAGATGAGACACTAATACCATTCACAATTGAGGTTGGTCAGGAAGAAGTACTTGATCTTACTCATGAAAACAACCAAATATCAGGTATGATTGAATTGACTAAGCTTGGGGAGCAGGAAGACGCAGAAGGTCTTGCTGGTACTGAATTTAAACTTCTAGACGAGGAAGGAGTCCTTGTAGAAGAAGGGCTGATGACAGATGAATCTGGTAAAGTATCAATTGATAATCTAAAGCCAGGTGACTATCAACTCGTTGAAACAAAGGCTTCCTTCGGATATGTATTGGATGAAACGCCATTGTCGGTGAATGTTCCATTTGATCCGCAGGAACCAGTAGTAGTTGAAATGACGAATAAACTTCAAACGGGATCTGTTGAACTAACGAAACGTGATTACGATGACGAGACGATCATTGAAGGCGCAACATTCTCTTTGCGGGATCGTGATGGAAACGTTCTACAGGAAAAACTTCTGACGAATGAAGAAGGCATCATTCTTGCAGAAGACCTGAAGCCGGGCGAGTATCAATTCGTTGAAACAGAACCTGCATTAGGTTATGATCTTAACGCAACA
>NZ_JAUORD010000039.1:0-1303 GCF_030547345.1 Anaerobacillus sp. 1_MG-2023
TGGTCCTACCCCTGTCAAGTAGACAGTCTAAAAAAACTACGCTGCCAACGCGTGTCGATATTCAATCGGCGCGCGTTGCTTTAATTTCTTCTGGAAACGTCTGTAGTTATAGTGGTAGATGTAATCCTCGATTGCTTGTCTGATCTCGTTTTCTGTTTTACACTGATTGATATACAACTTCTCTGTTTTGAGATGCGAAAAGAAGGACTCAATGCAGGCATTATCCAGGCAGTTTCCTTTGCGAGAGTGGCTGCCCTTAACGCCGTATTCTTCTATTCGTGTGTTGTATGCCTTAGACGTATACTGAAAGCCTTGATCCGAATGGAGAACGGCTTTCGTTACGTCTTTTTTCTTTGTCCATTGCGCAACTGTATCTAGTACAAGCGCTAAATCGTTGCGTTTAGAAAGCTGCCAGCTTACGATCTCATTGTTGAATAAATCTTGAATCACAGATAAGTAATAGAATCGTTTACCATCTGATACATAAGTAATGTCCGTCACCATTTTCTGATTCGTTCCATTTGCTTTAAAGTTTCGTTTTAGCCTATTGGGATTGATCACAGATGGAGTGTATCCATGCCTTTTCCTCTTTCTACGAATCACCGATTGAATGCCCATCTCGCTCATCAATCGATACACCTTTTTGTGGTTGATGTGGTAACCACTTTCTTTTAATAAACGCGTCATAGTAGGGTAACCTGTTTCCGGATGAAGAAAATGAATCCCCATCATATGCATTTGGATGTCATGATCTTGATTGGCCCTTTCTTCGCGCTTTACTTTACTAGCTCTCCATTTGTAATAGCTGGATGGTTGGAGGGAAGCAATCTCTAACAACCAGGTAACAGGAGCTTTATTCCTTAAATCTTCCACGGTTTCATACTTTATTTTTTGCGTGATTTTCCCTCCTTTTCGAGATTTTGATACTGCTTTTTTAAGTAATCCACCTGCGCTTTCAGGTAATCTCTCTCTTCTTCAATTGTTTTAAAGTTTGTGCGTGGCCTACCATGCATAGGATTTACCTCACTGCGACTTCGAATATCAAACGGCTCACCGTTTTTCCACTTCCTCACCCAGACTTTCAGCTGTGTACTATTTTTTATTCCTAATTCTTCCGCTAAAGCTTTGTAACTTTGAGAACCATTAATGTATTTCATCACGGCGTTCTGTTTAAACTCGTCTGTATACTTCTCAAACCTCTGCCCTTTTTTAGCCATAGAAAAAACCCCCTCCAAGCATCATTCTTTCCTCCACCATATCATGGAGGTTTTTTTGAATGTCTACTTAAAGGGGATAATATCAA
>NZ_JAUORD010000004.1:0-321236 GCF_030547345.1 Anaerobacillus sp. 1_MG-2023
GAGCCCCTATAAGTATAGAGCTCAGGCTGCTTAAAAATGCTTTTTAATTCCTGTCTACTTGACAGGGGTCACTTCAACGACCGAGTTCCCTTTATTATCATTATTACCAATAAGCGCTAATATAGCTTAATTTATAACTACTTCCGATTTGTTATAATTTAACGTGTGATTTTCATTTTTAGCAAAGCGAAATTTTCTCAGGTTATTACTTTAGGATATTCATTGCAAAACTATGAGCCTCACGAATTCCTGCAACCGTATAAACCCCAATAAAAATATTATAAAAGCTCATTACAACCGACTTTTGTTCTTCAGTTACCTTCTCTGATTCATCAAATTTAAGACTTTCAAAAATACCAACACCATTCCAAATTTCATCGATTGATAAATTATTATTTAACTTTTTACTAAACTCATTATAAAATTTTCGAATTAACTTTTTCTCTTGTTGAATCTTTACAATTTGTAAAGGGTATCCCTGATTCATACTGTTCAACCGTTCCTTTCGCTACTCCTTGGGTATTTTTAATATGACCAATTATTGTGTTACATTCAAAACATTTTAAATTAATTGTTTGACGTATTATGACATCCTCAGTAAGCGAAGTTAATATATAATCGTAAAATAAATAAGTAATTTAAAATTACTTCGATATTCAAATGAACTCAAGAAGATCCAGCCCACAAAGTCGGAGTAACAAAGCAGACCATTAACGCAATTAAAAACGGAAAAGTGATTCCATTAAAGAAGTTAGCACTTGCCATACTAAGTTTATTCACACCTTTGACTCTTCTACCATCAGTGGGTAAATTATTGGTTTCTGGAGTAGCATGTGGGGAAGATCTTATAGCAGGATCAATTGGCAGCTTCTATCTATATAGAGCTGTTTTTTCTTTTCTTAAAAATGATAATTAAAAGTGTGTAAAACTGGCTGTTCTGGCTTATTTGTATGCGGTTAATAAATCTTCATTGCGCTATTTAAGTCCTGATTAACTTTGTTGGTTTTTGTCTATATATAGCTTTACAAACGTCCTTACCTAAATACCGAGAAATGTATTCTTGAAACTACCTTTTCACCGAGAAGTTTAAATACAAAAATTCTCTTTTATAAAATATAGATCTAAATAAACTTTAAATTCCCTAGTACAAGCCGAATTTCAGTAGTATCAGTCTCGGCAAAAGGATAGGAAAGGGATCCCTTTCCTATCCTTTTGCCGAGATTAATCATTAGATTGTCCATATGACCTACCTATTTACCGAGAAATATTAAAGAAATAGCATTGTCGAATTTCGCAATGCTCCTCTTCAATCAAAATTCAATTCTATATCTAACCTATGAGTTGCTTCCACATTAATTTTTGCAGTCAAATCAACAATAATATTATTAACCACACCTTTATGGGTATTACCACTTATGTGACGTGTTACACTTCCATCACTAGAATATTCTAAATAAACCTTCTCGAGTAAATGAATAGCAAGTCTTCGAAAAACAGTTTCATCTTCCATCCCAACATAACCATATTGAAGTTCTTTATATAATTCGTTCCACAGGGTAAAGTCGGTTAAAACCAAATCAATATGCCTTACTTGCTTTTTCTTTGAGTTAATACTCTTCTTATAATTTTTAATGTCGTTATTAATTTCTTCTCTGTATACTTGTAGGATATCAATAAGATCCCTACTTTCTGCTGTGTTATCACTCATAATTTTTTTTAATTCCAAGTTGGCTTTTTCCATTTCCAAAAGGGATTCACCTAATAACCCTTCTAGAATTTTTATTTCTTCACCATAAGACTTCTTATCAGCAGCATACGATTTTTTCACTTCGGAAAATAGGTTATCTGGAGGTCTCATAAAATCCTTTGTTATTAACACATTTACAAGTATATAGAAAACATAATCATGAATTTCAGAAGTCTTTACTCGAAGACTACATTTTTTACAGTAATAAATCTTGCTTCCATACACTTTACCATTTGAACTTTTTGTTTTTTGATTTTTAGGGTGCATTTTGCAATCACATTTCTTGCAAAACAACAACTCTTTCAAGAAAAATGGTGTAGTATAATGGCGCGGAGGTATTTTTCTTTTTCTCTTATTTTCATAAGTTCTAAAGCAGTATTCCCATTCTTCCTCGTCTATTACTGCATTAATCAATGGACTCTTTCCCATAATCCATTCATCACGTTCTGTAATTGAATTATGGGCATTCCGTTTTCTTTTGTTCATACTCATGTATCCCATGTAAAATGGATTGGTAATAATTGTCTTGACCGCTTCTTTGGTCCAAGACTTTAAGTTACTTGAATCCCCAGAAATTTTTTTAGCTATGGACTGAAATCCAAGCCCACGCTTATATAAACCGAAAATCGTTTTGACTATTTCAATTTCCATAGGTATTTCAATCAACCTCTTACTTAACGAATCATAACAGTATCCATAAGGGGGATTACCTCCTGTCCATTCACCCTTTTGAACTTTATATTTGAATGTATCGCTAGTTCGATCTCGATTATTATCTGATTCAAATTTTGTCATTCCATCTTTAACAAGCTGTGGGACCAATTCACCTGAGTCATAAAAGCTATTATTATTGCTTAATACGACTGGGATGTTACGATCGCTAAAAATTTTTCTAATATATAAGTGTTCCACTGGATCTCTTGCTAACCGATCATTACTATAAACTATTACATAATCAAAATTGTCATTCTCGGCATCTCTGAGTAGATTACCCAACTGTTCTCTACTCAATAACTTTTTCTTAGTCGCAGAAACGCCATTATCTAAATATTTTTTTGTTATTTCACACCCATACTGTTTAGCTAACATTTCTGCTGAATGAAGCTGCATTTTCATGTCCTGCTTTCTAGTTGAGTATCTTCCATAAAAGACTCCTCTCTTTTCAGGGACTAATACCTCTTCAATTTTCAAATTATCGTACCTCCTTAAAGGTTTCAAATGGGTGCAAAAATTGAAAATCAAGAATTATTTTCTTGTCTTTTCTTACTACTATTTTTAAAACTAGGTCATCAATAAACTTCTTCGCGATTTGTGGTTCTATATGATAAATGTCCTTTTCCAACACTTTATTTGTAACTTTGTGTTTAAGCATAGAATCATATTCTTGATCGATGACTTTAATATCTTGAAATAATTGATTGTTTTTAACTTCTAAGTTATCTAATTTGCCCTTAATATTTATAAGTTCGAGTTTATTCTCTTCCTTTTTATCTACTTCCATCTCATTCATCCATTTCTTAGTTACCTCTACTAATTGCTTTTTTATATTCTTTGCAGATTGTAGGTTGTCACTAAGTAATTTGTTAATTTGCATTTTTTGTTCAGTGTAGTACCTCTGTGCATACTTTTCATAGTTGTCCTTCAGAGTCCATGTGAAATAATCGTTAACTCGTTTTATTACAATAGGCTCAATATCTTCCTTAAATATTTTTATTTTTGAGCATTTACACTCATAGGTACCGACTAATTGCCCTTGCCTTTGCCTCTTATGATTTTCCAATAATTGAGAACATAAACCACAGAACAATTTAGAATTTAACAGAAAATATAATTGCTGCTCTTCTTTCTTTTTAGGTCGTTTAGGCTTTAAATATCCAATTATTCTTTGAGCTTCATTCCATTCTTCACTACTAATAATAGCGGTCCCTTTCGTTTCCCTAAAAGCTGGTTCTCCATTAAAATACATAATCCGTTCTCCACGAAAAATAGGATTTTCCAAGAGTTTTTCAATTTTCTTCACCTCCCAAATTGCCCCTTTTTTTGTTTTTAATCCAAGACCTTCTATATGTTTTTTAATTTGATTTAGTTCTTTGAATTCTTTACTTAGGACCAAATCATAAAACTGTTTAACTATAATTAACTCTTCTTCAACTCTAAGAATTTTAGATTCTTTTTCATCAAGACTGTAACCATATGGAAGCGATCCTATATATGATCCGTCTTCAAACTTACTTCTCTTGGCTTCACTAATACGTGCTTTTTGTTGTTTGATTTCATGTTCGATCAATCCTGATAAAATCAATTCTATAAAATCTCCAAAATTACTATTTACAATTGGATATTCACTATCAGCTGTAAAGTGGATTTTCACTTGATTATCTTTTAGCGCTCTATATATCTCCATATACTCAACTGATGTTCTAGCTAATCGGTCACGTTTATAAACCAATAAATTTTCAATTTTCCCTTGCTTCACATCTTCTAATAGACGACTCATTTGAGCCCTGTCTTCTAACTTGTTTTTTATAGCTGAAGTACCTCTATCTTCATAAACACCATCATTATCAATTGGCATGATATGTTTAATCGAATACTCTAGAGCCTTGCTCTTTTGAACAGCAATTGAATTTTCCTGTAATTCTTCATTCGAATTTCGATAGTAAACCACCGTTTTTTTCAAAGTAACCCCTCCTTTCCATATATACACTTATGCCGTGTATAGACTTACTTAGAAGTTTTATTTAGTAAATGGTTTTTAACCAATTCAACATACGCTTCATACCACTGTTTAGCAGCTTCTGGATCATGTTTATACTGAATCGATCCAATCTCGAATTTATTTTTCGACATTTTTTTACCCATATTCTCAACCTTTCTGTATTGTTTTACTAGCTAGTTAAAGGAAAAATTTATCTTTATATAGAATAAGGACTTAACAACAGAACTAGACAAGGGAGGTTGTTTTATTGCTAAGTAATCTTGGACCGAGAATCCGAATAATTCGTCAGCAAAAAGGGATTAGCTTAAATAGCTTTGCAGAGAAATTAGGTGTTTCTCCTGGCTATTTGAGTAACCTTGAGACAGGTAAAACGGATACAATACAGCTTTCCATAATTGACATCCTTAATAAAGAATTGGGTATCTTCCCCAATGAAGACCTCAAAGAAAATGATGACGATAATGAATTTGTTTTCCGCTTGAAACGAAATATGCAATTACTGAATATACTTCATAATAACTCTCCCCAAGAAACTGAATACCTAATTGCCGTTTTAGAAAAGGGGATAGATTTTTTTCAAAAAAAGGGATAACGCTCTCCACCTTTACATTTTATTTAAATGATCACACATATTAAAAGCTTCTTTTTTAATCATGGCCGCTTTTCAAAACATATATTCATTTTGATAAACAATAATTTACTATAATGAATAATCATTACTCTGTAACATAAAAAAGGTACGCTTTTAAATAAAAGCGTACCTTTCCCCATTTTATAGTAGATAATTATCAGTTATAACACTATCAAAATTCAAAATCTTAAACAAAATCTAAACCCTAAAGAAAGGCTCTCCTAATTGTAAAGGTACCGCTTTGATAATTTCCCTCAATGCTTCAAGTTCATTTTTGGGTTCTTTCCAAACATATTGTTGCAAAAGATCGGGAACAGTGCCTTTTTCCCCGTCATCTTCTAGAACTAACGTAATTATAGAGAATTGACTCCCCTTTTTTCTTTTTTCAGATATTGCATAATCCACTTCAGTAGCTAAAAAAGCTTCATCCTTAAAATTAGGGGTTATAAAAAATATAGCTGCACAAGAATCCGTAAAACCTCCTCTAATGCCTCTTTCTAAAGAGACACCTGCGTGCATTGCATCTTCATCTAGCCAGGGGTCAAATCCAACTATTTCTAATGTGCTTTTAAAATTTCTTACCATTTCTTTATCTACACCTTTATGGCTTAAGAAAATTTTAATACCAACCACTCCCATCACTACTTCATGTCTTTGCAATAATTTATGTAATTCTGATTCAAAATTACTGCCATCAATTTTCAATATTACTATTGAATCTCTAGGTTGAAGATGGTAGTCATTTATGAGTTTTATTCTTACTCTTTCGATATTATTTTCATTTATTTCATTAACACCTAAGTTTTGATAATTGAACTCTGCAACAGATGAAGCAACCATTCCTCTATTATTAGTATCCTTAAAAATAACAATAATATATTGATTAAACTTGCCATTGATAATATTAAATCCTGATAATATCGGCCAACTATTAGTTAAATGTGGATATTTCTGATTAATTAGTTCTCTATACTTTCCACTTATCATTTCACTTGCATTTTTAGGCATAAAATCCCCCTTTTAGATAACGAGTTAGCATATTTTCCATTTTATCACAATCGATTCATTTTTGTTTAATAAATAGGAATATTCTCATAATAATAATTACTCTTTTAGAACTCAACTTTTAGACGAATCTATTTTATAATAAATAACAAATAGGTATCAAAGTTACTTTGATACCTATTTTTAATCATGATTAATATACATTTGGGCTGAAGGTCAAATAAGATTTTTTAATATGTGAATATTTTTACTGAACCACATTTGGTCACTTGAATTTCTTTGACAACCATGCGAATTAAATTTTGTTTCTCTTCAAAATTAAGAAGTTGTTCTTTCGAAAAAAAGTAATCCATTGCTGCTTCTAAGGTTTCGTTACTTTTATTAATATCTTGAAAACTAATTTCCTCTTCTAACTCATTAATAGCCTTTATAATTTCTAATTCTTTATTTTGCAATTCAACCAACATAGTGCGAAATTCCTGAACATCTATATCTTCATTAAACGTCATGAATTTTAACAATCTACTTTTGGCCTTTTTATTTTTTTTTAATTCTTCATTTAATCGGATAATTTCATTTTTTTCATACTCCAAAGAATCCTTAAGGTTGCCTTCTGCTTCAAATAAACTCTCTGGACACCTTAACCAAGATTCTAATTTATCCCATACCTGATTATCGATCTGATCGGTTCTAATGCGGTTTCTACACCCCTTATGCTTAGCTCCTGACGTGTTTTTTTCATCGGTGTATATGAAATGGTATTCTCCCCAATTTTTTTGTCTACGCCCAGTCATTGTATTGCCACAGTCTACACACCGAAGCAGCCCACTAAGTAAATACTTATATTTACTTTGACCGCTCCACCTTCTTTTCCCTTGCTTTAATAGTTGTTGAGCATAGTCAAATTGCGACTGCTCTATTATTAAAGGTGAGGGAGTTAATATCCACTCTTCGGTCGGTCTAACTGTCATTTTTATTTTCTTTGAAGTATCGTTGTTGTATCGATTGCTTATCATTCCTTCAGTGTTCCAGCGATTTTGATAGAATTCGCCAATATATACTCGATTCATCAGTATTTGTTTAACAACTTGTCTATGCCAATGTTCTACTCTCTTTTTTGTAGGAATACCTTGAGCAGTTAAGAATTTTGCTATACCATTGACCCCTTTAAAGTTATTATTAGGGTTTGTGTAGAGTTCAAATATCATCTTCACAATTCTTGCTTCATATTCATTGATGACCAACTGTTCGCTTTCCTTATCGTAATCATACCCATAGATCTGAAAATTCCTTACTACTTTTCCCTGTTGTGCTTTTTCTCTTCTCCCTCTAGACATTCTTTCAGTGATTTTAGCTTTTTCAAATTCTGCTATTGCACCACGCATTTGATAAAAAAGCATTCCTTCAGGTGTCTTTTTATATTCACCATTTACAAAAATCAGTTCTGCCCGTTTCTCAATTTCTTCTGTCACAATTAACTGGTTCATTAATTTACGTGACAAACGGTCGGGATCTAGACATATTACTTTTGTGATAATTCCCTCTTTTAAATCTTCTCTTAACTTTGTTAAATTAGGTCTATTTAAAAACTCCCCAGACAATCCCTCATCCACATATTCTAAAATCCCGTCTTTTTGTCCTGCCTTTTCTCTACATGACCTAATCTGCTCTTTGAGACTGAATCCTCTTTTCGCTTGTTCCTCTGTTGAGACGCGAGCGTAAATCCCAATCATTATTTAGAAGACTCTCCTTTCCGTATAACTTCTTAAGATGTTGATAAGCTTTGGAACGAGCTTCCTTTGATTGTGCTCCCTCGATAAGTTGAATCTTCATCTTATCGCCTCCTAAGACAATGTATGAATTCGTACGATTGTCCTAGTAGAGTTGAGCGCAAATTCCTTCCAAATTTTTACGCTCATGTGTGTCATTAGGATTTCGTTCTCAATGCATCTTGCAGCATAGGTTGCTAGCTTAGTACCCTTGTCAGTAGAGTAGCTTTCAATTGCTTTAATTAATCCGATTGTCCCTATCGAAATGAGATCTTCAGGGTCTTCACCTGTATTTTCAAACTTCTTCACAATATGAGCGACAAGACGGAGGTTATGCTCGATCAGACGATTTCGTGCATCTTCATCACCTTTTGCCATCAGTTCTAAATACTTTCTTTCGTCCTTTCTTGAGAGAGGCTGAGGAAAAGCATTGTTCTTCACAAACGAGACAAAGAAAAGAACTTCCTTACATACGTAAGCAAGTGCTGCCAGTAATGACACATACTCACCTCCCAAAGATGGGCTTTTACTATATCTTATGTTTATGTGAATGCCTACCCCTACGTGTCTGTCCTTATGGAATTCTAATTAAAAAAATAAGACGCCCCTGACTGGAACGTCTTATCAACCGTTATGATCTCTCTTCTTTTCTCTTGCCCACTTCTCAGACATAACTTCTTCCCTTAAATACCGATGATGGGTGGAGTAACGTCCATACTTCAAACGTATAACTGTTAGGATAGCAACGATTCCGCCAAGACCTGTCAGCTCTAACCATTCCATACCTGCCACTCTCCTCTAATGACAGTATATTCATACATAATTAGATTGCTACGCTATAGATTAGTGTTGAATAGTTTAACGAGCATCTCATCGTTTATAATTAAATCAGACAGCTGATAACCATCAAGAACTTCAAAATAAGCTGATAAGGCATCATGTAGGACATGTTTTAATCGACAAGCAGGACTAATCACACAGCTATTATTTTCCTTATCAAAGCACTCCACTAAATTGAAGTCTTCTTCAGTGCTTCTTACAACTTTTCCCACATTAATATCTTCTGGGAGATGAGCGAGTCGCAATCCACCATTTCGCCCTCTAATCGTTTCGATATATCCATTTTTCCCAAGCTCATGTGCTACTTTCATGAGATGATTTTTTGAAATTTGATAGGCATTAGCGATTTCTTGTATGCTAGCTAACTTATCCTCTTTCATACTACCAAGATAAATCAGCATTCTTAACGAGTAATCCGTGTAATTAGTTAAACGCATGTTCCTTCAACCTCTTTTCGCTCCATTGTTCATGGTTCTATTTTATCATACCTCCTAAAGCATAGTGTTCTACAATGCTTTCTATAAGATGTGAACGTTTCTTTAAAGATGTATATTTTATATTGCTTTTCAAATAACAATTCGATACCATAAAGATGTATTAAAAATACACCTTTAAAATTATGGAGGTTTTATCTATGTTATCATCTAAAACCATTACTACAATTAAATCAACAGTACCTGTCCTCGAAGTTCACGGTACTGAAATTACAAAGCGTTTTTATGAAATGCTATTTGAGAACCATCCTGAACTATTAAATATTTTTAACCACGCTAATCAAAAACAAGGAAGACAACAACAAGCTCTTGCAAATGCAGTTTATGCGGCTGCCAAACATATTGATCAATTAGAAACTATTCTTCCTGTTGTTAAACAAGTTGCTCATAAACACCGTAGCCTTGGTGTTAAACCAGAACATTACCCAATTGTAGGAGAATATTTACTTAAGGCAATTAAAGAAGTTCTTAAAGAAGCTGCAACAGAAGAAATCTTACTTGCATGGGAAGAGGCCTATGGCGTCATAGCTAGCGTCTTCATCGAGGTGGAAGAAGAGATGTATGAAGATGCAGCAAAACAACAGGGTGGCTGGGACCTTGAACGTACTTTTGTTGTCGATAGGAAACAGAAAGAAAGTGATGTAATTACCTCTTTCTATTTAAAACCAGCTGATGGGAATCCAATTGCTTCATTTAAACCTGGACAATATATTAGTGTCAAAGTTCACATTCCAGGAGATCAATTCACTCATATTCGTCAGTACAGTTTATCTGACGTTCCTGGTAAACCTTACTATCGTATATCTGTGAAAAAAGAAAAAAATCCTTCAAAACCTGACGGAATCGTTTCCAACTATTTACACGACAATATTAAAGAAAATGATGAGTTAAGCTTAACCGCTCCTGCAGGTGACTTTTATTTGGAGAAAGATCAATCTCCAATCGTTCTTTTAAGTGGTGGGGTAGGTATAACACCTATGCTAAGTATGCTGAAGGTCAGCGCAGATCAAAATAGAAAAACGACTTTTGTTCATGCAGCACTTAATGGAAATGTCCATGCTTTTGACGAGGAACTTAAGACTCTCAATCATCCATCTATGGACTATTTCGTATGTTATGAATCCCCTACGAAAGAGGATTCTATGAAAAACAGTTATCAAAAAGAAGGATTTGTAACGAGCGAATGGTTAAAAGAAATTCTTCCATTAGAACACAATACGCATTATTATTTCTGTGGACCACTTCCATTTATGAAGGCTGTTAAAGAAGCATTAACAAAGCTCGGAGTCGATGAAGATAAAATGCATTTTGAGTTTTTCGGTCCAGCCGTCGCTCTAGAACCATCAATGGCATAACCGAACTTCTAAACATTAAAGAAGCGCCAAATAGGCGCTTCTTTAAATTGTTATAATAACCGTGTGATTTCGTTCCTTTATGAAAGAACTAATTTCATCCCAGTCCTTTTCAAATGGAATATAAGGGGCAAAGATAGGCTTTTGAGTATTTTCGTTAATAATAGCAATAACTGGGGAACCGTTTATTTTTCCAAACATAACTTCTTTAACGGACGAAAAAGCTACACTTCGACAGCTAAATCCTAGTAACTTGTGTTCGATCCTATATTCTGTTAGTTCGATTCGCTGTGTTCGAATGCAGAAACTAAGAAAGGTACAAAACAAGACATAAATGAGCCCAATTAGCATGAAACTTCGCCAGCGTTCAAATGTTAAATCTTCTTTTAACCACAACAATAGGGTGCCAAAGCAAACGACAATACTATACACAAGCATCATAAAAAATTCGACTGCTTTCACTTTCGGGTAATACGTTTTGATTACCTTCATAAACGTCACACCTTTACGTTAAATGGATGTGAAGCACGTTTTTCACTTATTTTAACAAGGTGTTTATCATCTGTATATGTTTTCAGAAAATTACATATTATAAAATTTTACTTATAAAGCTTCATAGAGTGTTCTTTTAGAAGCGCTAGAATGTCCTTGAATTGTGGAACAAGATTGTAAGCATAGTTCCAGGCATTATTTTCAATTAGGACGGATACTTGCTTCTTCATTTCTAAACACTCAGTATGTGCCCTCTTACTAGCTAAAATAGGAAGGTTAGAGTCTGCGGCATGACCAAGTTCATGAGCCAAAATCACAGTGAAAAAATCAAGAAATTGTTCCTCTGATCCAATTAACTTAACACACTGCGTTCGTACCTCTTCTACATAAATTGTGACTTGATTCGTTTCTAATGAATATTTTCCTCCTATTAGTCTTCGCTCAGGAAAATAGTCTTTTAATTGAATTTGCACATCTAAACCTGAATCTCTGAGAAGCTTGTGACTAATGTCTTGAAGATAATTTAGATTATCGCTCATGTCCCCAAACCCTTTCACCTTGATAGCGCCATCTCCTGTTTTATTTATTCATACGCAAAAAAAAGAGACCTTATTCAGGTCTCTTTCTCATCTTACTTCCACCAGCTATCGAATATTGTTGCGGCCATGTTTCGCTTATGCTTTGTTTTAATGAAATGATTCTCAATTGTCTTAGAAGCCTCTTCAGGAACTTCTTTTCCTTCAAGGTAATCATCGATATGCTTATAACTTACTCCTAGCGCTTCTTCATCAGGAAGTGCTGGGCGATCATCTTCTAAATCAGCTGTCGGCACTTTCTCCACAAGATGGTCTGGCATACCGATTTCTTCAAGAATCGCTCTACCTTGACGTTTATTCAAACCAAAAAGAGGCGTGATATCGCATGCCCCATCGCCATGCTTCGTATAGAAGCCCGTCACAGCTTCTGCTGCGTGATCTGTTCCAATAACAAGCTTCTTCTCATCGCCTGCAATGTTATACTGAGCAATCATTCGCTCTCTAGCTTTGTTATTGCCTTTTATAAAATCAGTAAGGCTATTTCCTGTGGCTTCAAGATATGTTGAGACTGAAGCATCAACGGCAGGTTTAATATTAATCGTAACCGTTTGATCAGGCTTAATGAACTTGAGTGCGGCCTGAGCGTCATCTTCATCACTTTGCTCTCCGTATGGTAATCGCACAGCAATAAAACTTGCATCAGTTCCTTCTTCACGAAGTTCCTCAACTGCAATTTGTGCAAGACGCCCTGCAAGTGAAGAATCCTGTCCACCTGATATTCCAAGAACAAATCCAGTTGTTCCACTTTTCTTGAGATAATCTTGTAAAAATCCAACGCGCTTTTTGACTTCTTCTTTTACATCAATTGAAGGTTGTACACCAAGCTCTTCAATAATTTCTTTTTGCATTTCTCTCATTATTGTCACTCCTTTTAAATACCACATCTCTTATTTTTATATAATTTTCTCTACTAATCAATACCCCTTTGCCTACTTTTAAAAACAGATTCAGCTATATGTACACTACTATTTTGACTCGCATCTTACCTTTTCATACAAAATAGCGATGCATTCAAGAAAATAGTCATAAGGCAGGGAGCGCCTGCCTTATGACTTATTGATGGATATAGAAACTTTGTTTGTATTGGTTTGAATCAATCAGTTCTTGCCTTCTCTTATGGTCTAATTCCTGATCAAGCGTATGCCGATTACGTTTGATCGAAAAAGTGATTGTAACAAACAATAAATGTAAAGTCATTCCACTTCACTCCTTTCCAGATAGATTACTTCAGGTTAACCCTTTCTCTACTGCGATCCATTTTTGAATGGCTAATTTCTTCTGATCGATAATCATCATTCTCTTCCTTTCCGTTTTGGTATTAATGCATCCAGATTGGTTTTTCACTTCTTACATTCATTTGTCTTTTCACTCGCAAATAATGTTGTTCCTCAGCTAAAGTTCGTTCATGAACGCGAAGACGAATTGTGACAAAAACTAAATGTATCGTTAACATGATCATTTCTCCTTACTGTCTTTTAAATTAGGATTACCACATCGAAGCTCGGTTTCGTTTCATTTCGGCTTCTGACATGCGTTGATGAATGGAGCGCTGATGTAGTTCCGTAGATAAACTACGATGAAAAGCACCCTTCACTTTTGTTATGATCATTAAATGGAATGGCAACATGTTAACGACCTCCTTTCTATTCAATTACTTCTGGGGACCCATTTTTTCCTTTTTAGTTGCTTTACGTTCAACACTTTTCCATTTACCATTTACATTCCTCCTCTCCATTTTTGGACACAAAAAACCGCAGGATATTAGCCTGCGGCAAAAAAAGCATAGAAAAGCCACAGGCATCGACCTGCGGCTTTTCAATCCGATATTAAAAAGGATTCCTCTTATCGAGGCACTGGTCGAACAGATTGTGCATATTCAGTTACAGTCGTTGCATCTGCTTTCATCATTTTCATCATTCTGTTCGACCTCCTTTTTTCATATTTGTTTACAAAGGTAAGTATATCCAAATCCACCATTTAAGTAAACCTTTTTTACTAAATTTCCTAAATATTTTATTTATATGAATATTTTCGACAATCTTCAACATTGACCTAAATCCCCTTATATTATAAGAAACCAAGAAAGTTCTGCTAAAGAGGACATACATATATACAAAGTGGAGGTGAACATATGCTGAACGTGACAACAATCGTCCTCTTTATCATTGGATTTCTTGCTGTGTTCGGGGTAACAGCTACGATTCAGATTAGTTTACAAATGAAAAAATGGCTCCGAGATATTGAGAATGCTGAGATACAAAATGATTCAACGACTCATACTGCACCATGGATTCAAAATGTTATGAAAGAATACAAGTCATACCATTTAGCAGGCGTATCTCAAGTCAATACACAAGCTCTTATTGAGAAACATTTCTATAAAGAATCCGTTCCTCTATTTGGCTTTGCTCGTGTTCCAGCAGGTGGAATGATGCGATTCATGCAGCAGCTACCCCCTACCTCCATTATCATAGGAATACTAGGAACTTTTATCGGACTTACACTCGCCATTTCATCGATGCAAGAAACGCTTATGTTTCTTTCACAGAAACCAGAAGATGCAAACCTCAATCTTGCTTCCGTGATTGAAGCGATCTCAAGTCCTTTTCAAGGAATGAGCGTTGCATTCATCACAAGCATAGCCGGGATTGGTAATGCTCTATTTTTAACACTTATCCAAAATGGTGTATTAACAAATGGGCGAACAACTGCTTATTATTTGGAGAAAATCATTTCGGATTGTGAGTCCCTTCTTGATCATAATCTAAATGCAAGCTTAACGCAGGAAAAACCTCACGATGAAATGGAACGCATTTTAGATCGCCTTGCAGGTAGGATTCAAGATAGTTTTCATGAAACACTTGGAGATTTTTCGACCAATATGGTCCACTTTACAGCTGGTCTTGAACAGGCGATGAAAGACGTTCAAGCTACATTAACAGCTCAACGTGAATATACCGAACAATTCTCAAGTAGTACCGAGACGTTGGAATCATTCGGCATAAAACTTAAAGACTCATTTACCCAACTTGACGGTGTTCAAGAAAAAGCAACGAACGGAATTATCGATCTTGGGAATCGATTAAAATCACTCGAAAGTCAACTTCAATCTTTATCTAAACACCATGAATCTGGTCAGCGTAAATTCGAGCAGCTTGTTCAACGATCGGATCAATTAATCAAGGAAACTCAAAAGAAAGCAGAAGAAACAGGTCAACATTACTTAAGAGGCTTAGATGAACAAATGCAGCGGTTCCAAGGCTCGCAGGAGGAGCTTGAGAGGCGCGTTCACCAAATGCAGGATGAATGGTATTACCGCTATCAAGATAAGCAAAATCAATATGGAAGAGCTTCTCAAGAATTCGCTGAATCAGTTTTACAGCTTGAAAAAGCCTGGTATAGCTCTCTCGATAAAATTAAGCGTGAAGCACTTGAGCCAATTATTCATCGAATGGAACGGGACCAGCGTGATCAACCTCTTCAGCATGAAATGAGAGCTCTATCAAACAGTCTTGATTCTCTTTACCAAGGTCTAGCTCGAGAGCTAAAAGATATTCAACACCAGCTCTCAGAATCACATCAACTACAGCTACGCTTGTACGAGGAGCAAATGCGTCGTCAATCTATGGCACAGCAGCATGTCCAATCAAGGATGATTGGTGACAATCGATGAAAAATCGAAAAAGGCGATTTCAAATACAGAGTGATGAAGAACATTATTGGCCTAGTTTTGCTGATATGATGGCGATGATCGTTCTTGTCATGCTCTTTATCGCGATCATCGCGTTCGTTCAAATGATCTATGATGCATATGACCAAACGGTTATGAAACAAGAGCTTGCCAAAGTAGCAGATGTCAAAAAGCATATTAGTGATTTAATTGAGGAACAGCTTGAAGAAAACGTTGGCAAAGATAAGATCGTTCGCGGACCAAATAATACGATTTCAGTCGAAGGAGATATTTTATTTGATACAGGAAGCGCCGAAATTAGCCCTCAGGGGAAAAAAGTTTTAAACGACCTGGCGGATGTTTTTGCTAATTTAATCGATGAAGAAGATATTAGTCAGTACCTCTATATCATCTTAATCGAAGGACATACTGATAAAGTTCCCTATGATAACTGGAAACTTTCAGCTGATCGCTCTGTCGCAGTTGTAAAGGAATTGATGAAAGCAAACCCTAAACTAGATACTCCAGAATATGCAAAATATTTAGCGGCAACGGGATATTCAGAATATAAACCAGTTATTGAAGAAGATACAAGTGATGCGTACGAGAAAAACAGAAGAATCTCTTTTCAAATTATTCTTGATGACGAGAAATGGCAGGGACGCCTTAAAGAAATCATGACTTATTAGGAAATACAAAAGCCGCTTCCAAAAAAGAAGCGGCTTTCATTAAAACATATGGATCATTCATCATATATCGTTTAATAGTTTATATCTTGCTCGTTTATTTTTTTTTGAATAGCGATAGCGCGAGAATAGAAGAAAATCGCAATCCCAACGAGTACAAACCCACCACCCGTTAAAATAAGGGCTGCACCATCCGTCTTCCCTTCAACTGGAAGAAAAGAACCAATATATAAGAAAACACTAAGACTAAGCAATACAAACGCAAAACGTTTATAATCTGTCATTTTGTCTTGAAGTTGCTTCATAGCGCTCACCTCTCCCGTCTCTTATTCTACCATAAGAAACGGGTCTACTAGAGATGTAACTCTTTCCAATCATTAAAGAGCCCTTATCCAAATATATCAGATAAGGGTTCTACTATTATCCTAATGCGTTTGAAAGGTCTTCAATTAAATCATCTGCATCCTCAAGTCCAACAGAAATACGTACAAGACCCTCTGTGATGCCGAGCTCATCTCGTCGATCTTTCGGAATAGAAGCGTGAGTCATGCGAGCAGGAACTGAAATTAAACTTTCCACCGCTCCTAAACTTTCAGCAAGAGTAAAATATTTCACTTTGCTTAACAGCTCATCTGCTTTATCAGCACTTCCGATATCAAAAGAGATCATACCACCAAAGCCACGAGACTGATTAACAGCGATATCATTACCTGGATGTGTACTTAGCCCAGGATAATATATTTTCTCGACTGATGGGTGATTACTAAGGAATTGGACAATTTTCGCTGTGTTTTTCTCATGCTCTTCCATCCGAACCCCAAGTGTTTTCAATCCTCTAATAAGCAGCCATGAATCCTGCGGTCCAAGAATGGCACCTGCCGAATTTTGAACAAAATGCACTTCTTCCGCCAGCTCTTTTGAATTAACAACAACAAGTCCAGCAACGACATCACTATGCCCGCCTAAATACTTTGTTGCTGAGTGAAGAACGATATCAGCACCATGGTCAATTGGATTTTGCCAATAAGGCGTATTAAACGTATTATCAACGATTGTTAGAAGATTGTGGTCTTTTGCCAATTTGGAGATGGCATTAATATCGGTCACCTTCAACAACGGATTCGTTGGTGTTTCAACGTAAATCGCTTTCGTATTATCCTGAATCGCAGCTTTAACAACAGCTAAATCAGTCGTATCGACAAAAGTTGATTCAATACCAAGACGGTTTAAAACCTTTGTCATTACACGGTAAGTTCCACCGTAAACGTCATCCGTCATAACAACATGATCTCCAGAATTAAACATCATCATAACAGAGGAAATGGCTGCCATTCCGGATCCAAATGCAAATCCTGCGACGCCATTTTCAAGGTCTTTAATCAGCTCTTCTAGTGCATGACGTGTTGGATTCCCTGTTCTGGAATATTCATAGCCGTTGAACTTTCCTACAGCTTCTTGTTTGTAAGTACTTACTTGATAGATCGGTACCGATACAGCTCCAGTTTGTGGATCACCGGTAATCCCACCATGAATAAGTTTTGTTTTTGGCTTCATTGGTTAAATGCCTCCTTGATAAATCTTCTTACTTAAGTATCGTTCACTACTATCTGGAAAAATCGTAGCGATATTTGTTCCGGGACGAGCGTGCTGTGCTTCGATAAGAGCCGCCTCGAGCGCTGCTCCAGAGGAACTTCCAACTAAAAGGCCCTCTTTTTCAGCGAGCTCTTTTACACGTTTGAAGGCTACTTCATCTGTTACGGTATGAATACTATCAAAGTAGGCTTCGTCCATATAATCAGGTAGAAACTCCATACCAATCCCCTCTGTTTTATGAGGACCAGATTCTCCACCATTTAAAATGGATCCCTCGGGTTCTACAATAACGGTTTTCACATTCGCCTTCTGCTCCCTCAAATAGCGAGCTGTACCCATAAATGTTCCACCAGTTCCAGCCCCAGCTACAAAAACATCAAGCTCACCGTCAAGCTGCTTCCACAACTCTGGACCAAGTGTTTTGTAGTAGGTTAGTGGGTTAGCAGGATTACCAAACTGACGAGGCATGTATGAATTAGGGATTTCCTCAATTAGCTCTTCAGCTCGAGCTATTGCCCCTTTCATTCCAAGCTCAGTAGGGGTATTGACAATTTTCGCACCAAGCGCCCTCATTAAATCCTGTTTTTCCATACTGAATTTTTCTGGAACCACAAACATCACGGTGTACCCTCGATTAACCGCTGCAAGAGCAAGACCAATGCCTGTATTTCCAGCTGTAGGCTCAATAAATGTTCCGCCCGGGGCTATTCGATTATGATCAATCGCTTCCTGAAGTAGTTCCTGACCAAGACGATCTTTAATACTTCCCCCAGGATTATAAAACTCTAACTTTGCAAAAAGGCGAACGCCTCCTGGTAGATCAAAATGATGGAGCTCGATGACCGGAGTTCGGCCTACGAGCTCATGAATATTATGAAAGATTTCCATAGCGTGAAATCCTTTCTATTTGGCGAAGATAATGTGCCACTCATCACGATGTGTCAGCATTTCGTCTGCGATTTCTTTTGCTCCTTCTAAACTATGGTTAGCAGCCCAGCCGCATTGTACTTCGTTGCACGCTGGTACTTCTTGTGCATTTAGAACATCCTGCAATGTTTTCTCGAGTACTTCTAGAATCTCGTCGTAGTTTGAATGATTTAGAACCGCAAGATAAAACCCAGTCTGGCATCCCATCGGACCAATATCAACAACGTTCTCCATATGATTACGAATATTTTCTGCCATCAAGTGTTCGATTGAGTGTAGACCAGCCATTTCCATGTGCTCTTTATTTGGTTGTTTGAAACGAATATCATACTTATAAATCTCATCACCATTTGGTCCTTTTGTTACGCCTACTAGACGAACATATGGTGCTGCTACCTTTGTATGATCAAGATTAAAACTTTCTACATTCATTTTTTTAGCCATTCTTACTCAACTCCTCCACTAGATTTAAAATTAAGTTTGCTGAATTAATTGAAGCTGTCTCAAGAAATTGATCGAAAGAAATATTTGATTCTTTTCCTGCAATATCAGAAAGTGAGCGGATAATCACAAAAGGTGTACCGAACTGATAACAAACTTGTGCAATCGCTCCTGCTTCCATTTCTGCAGCGTCTAGGTTCGCAAGTTTTGACCTGACATAGTCAACTCTCTCCGCATCATCCATAAAGGAATCGCCAGTCGCGATCATTCCTTTTACTACCTGATGTTCCGTTACTTTCTCAGCACTTCGCTCAGCAGCTTCAACAAGCATGCTGTTCGGTTCATAAAGAGCCGGCATTTGAGGAACCTGGCCGTATTCGTAACCAAAAATGGTTGCATCTACATCATGGTAACGAACTTCTGAAGAAATCACGATGTCGCCTACTTTTAATTCAGGATTAAATCCACCCGCAGAGCCTGTATTGAGAATGTAGTCTGGTTTAAATAGTTGATTCATTAATGTTGTTCCGATGGCCGCATTCACTTTACCAATGCCTGATTTTAAGAGAACTACCTCCTGGCCATCTATGCTTCCTGTAGTGAACTCAGATCCTGCAATCACCTGTTCTTCTCTGTGATCGAGACGGTCACGTAAAATTCTAACTTCTTCTTCCATTGCTCCAATAATACCGATCTTCATGACGAACTCCTTTACTTGTTCAATTTTTGATGGCTTCCATCAACCAAACAAAATCGTTTAGTTGAGTAAAAGTAACGTCGAATCCATGCTTTCGAAATAATGTCTCCAACACTGAAATCGTCGTATAATATTCCGACTGTAAATCTTGTAGCAAATTGTAATATCCCTTTGCTTTCACTTTCTCATGCATCTTTACTCTAGCATTGTCATCCTTAAATGCTGTATCCGCAAATACAATTTTATCATTTTGAGCCAGTAGTTGGCTATATTTGTGAATGGCGATACTTTTTTCTTCGTCAGTGAGATGGTGAAATGCATAGGTACTCACGATTGTTTGTACAGGGTTAGTCGGAGTTGGAAAATCCATAAAATCACCATCATGAAGCGTGACATGAGGTAATCTTTCACTCGCCTTTTCTCTCATCGCTTTTGATGGCTCTATACCGGTTACCGACAAGCCTTTCTTAAGTAGAATAGAAGTTAAGTTCCCTGTTCCAACGCCAAATTCTAACACGTGGCCTGAGGAAGCTTGAGCAACTGCAGATAGAATGCCGTCGTATCCCTTAAAGACATCACGATACTCTTCATCTTGACCAGACACCGTTGTGTCATACGAGTCAGCCCAGCGCTCAAATAAATCAATAAACTCTCTTCCCATTGCTGTCACATCGCTTTCCTGTTTTTAATTCATAGTATTAAGGTATGAATAATATGCATTATGGTTCTAACTTATCATATTCTTTTTTGAATATCAATTTGTATGATTTAACAAAAATGTGTACACTGTTATGTGGATAGTATTTTAAGGAGGAGCAATAAATGAGTTTTTCCCTTGAACGGATAGATGATAAAGTAGAATTTTTCGAAGGATTTTCGCTTGAAGAAATCGAGAATAAAATTCAGACTCAGATCGATAACAACCGTGCACTGCTGCTTCAAGTTCATTCTGTTCAGCATCACGCTCTTACACATGAAAAAACAGGCAGACCTTATTACTCTGCTGTTGTTCATTTTAAAGCTAAATAAAAAAAGCAGGAGCATTTGCTCCTGCTTTTTGTTATTCTGGCTTAACACTAACCGGCTTCCAACCTTCTCCATCAACCCACTCAAGTTCGATGTAATAGACTTGATTTCCAGATCCTGCTTTACTAACACGTGCAAAGGACTTTTGTGGCCCACCATTACCACCTATTCTCCAGATCGTCATTTGATCTTCTGATAGACCCATAACAGATTCTGCAGCTTTTATTTTTTCATTCCAGTCATCAGTACCTTTGGTATAACTGGATTTATGTGGACCTGATTGCACTGTACCCACCGGCTCCCACGGCCCTTCTAGATTTGGTTCACCTGGCTCTTGATCAGCTTCTTCTTTGTCCTGATCTTCTTTATCTTCTTTCTCTTTATCGTTCTCTTCTTTTTCTTTCTCTTCGTCAGTACTTTCATCTTTTGAACTATCTTGATCAGCGTTACTGCCAGAATCTGAATCATTGGACTCTGAATCCTTCGAGTTGGCTTCATCAGAAGTAACGGCATCATCACTGCTCTCATTCGATTTTTCATCTGTACTGGTTTGTGCTGTTGGTTGTTCTTCACTTGCTGTTTGTTGAGAGTCGTTACCCGTAAACACAATGTTGGCAACAAGTACAAGTATCACTGCGAGAACAATTCCAATTAAACTATTTAATACGATATTTTGTTTTCTCTTTGAATGTCGGTCCCCATATCGTGATCTCAAACCCATCCACTCCTCTATTTAGCTGTTGCTCTTATTTTATCATCTCTAAATGATTCGTAGAAGGCTTGACTTTTGTTTCGTTATTCTCTCTCAAATTGTTGCAACAGCTTAACGATTGCAGCAAAAGCTTCATAAGTTTTATATTCTTTCTCCTTTCGTTCGAAATCAACAACAACCAAAGCATACTTTGGAGAATCATAAGGAAAGTAACCAGCGAACCACTGATGATCAAATGACAAATCTTCACCAAGTTCAGCAGTACCTGACTTACCAGCTACTTTTACTGGTAAATCAGCTAAATATGTGCGACCGGTTCCGCTTACGACTACTTCTCGAAGCGATTCTTGTAGTGACTTTACTACCTTATTCGAAAGTTTTCCGTTCAAGTTTCTTTCACTAAAACTAAGGAAAGTTGTGCCATTTTTATAAAGTATGTCACTAACGGCCCTCACCTGTTTTGCTTCTCCCTCTCTTCCAATTGTCGCCATCATATTGGCGATAGCCAGTGGACTTAACTTAACATTTAATTGCCCAATCGCTGTTTGGTCAATCGCCTTAATCACAACTTTATCTTTATCATCTTTAAAAAAGACCGGTTCCGACTCGTCGGGAAACTGTTTAAAATCTTCGTAATGATAGAGCATACCTTCCCAACCAACAGTTTTGCCAATCCCTAGTTTTTTTGCAGTATTTTCAATCACATCCGGATCAATTTTGATGAGCTCTTCAGCAAGTTCTGTGAAAGCGGCATTGCAGCTAGCTGCAAAGCTACTCTTTAGGTTCATGATTCCTAGGTCACGATTCCCAGGTCCATCTCGATATAAATTTAGATCACAGTTGAATGTGCGGGTATCTTTTATACCGTGCTCATAGGCAGCTGCTAGAATAATCGTTTTAAATACCGAACCTGGAAAATACCCTTTTACCATTTGATTAACTGCGCCTTCTCCAAGTGGATCATCCGATTCAAAGAGAGGACGACTCACCATTCCAATAAGATTGTTCGATTCGATATCAAGTAAAACGGCTCCACCATTTATAATACCTGCTTCATCTACCGCTTCCTCAAGACTGTGCTGAATCTCCATATCCAACGTTGTCTTCACTTGAAGGGGATAGAAAGAGTCTGTTGTTGAAAAAAGCTTCACATCAAGTCCGAGAAGAGGGTTTCCCTGACGATCTGCATGATAAAGGAGTGTGGTGTCTCCTTCAGATATTAAAAAGGGATCAAAAGCAGCCTGGAGTCCTGAAATACCTAATTTAGTGTGTTCATTAATTGTTCCTTCTGTCCATTTCTCAGGATATTTCGATTTGATTAGATCTGGATTTGGTCTTACGCTTCCAATAACATGAGCAGCTAACGGATTTTCGTTCAATGGTTTATTTACAGCGTAAACACCCGGAATACTTAATTCGTTTATTTGCCTCATCTGTTCAGATGTTAGTTTTTTTTCATAATTAAATGGTTGCTTTCGCTTATCAAAAGAGCGGTCGAGTTCATCAGGAGACGTCTTTATAATCTTTGCTACCTCTTCTTTCGGCCAGTCCCGATCTTTTAAAAACGGAAATAGAACCAAAGCTGGAGTGGTCTCACTCATCGGTACACCATTTCGATCTAGCATCGTTCCCCTTCCTTCATCTAGTACATAAGATTGGGTACGCTGATCGATGCTAGCTTCAATTAAATTCACTCCATGCTTTGAATAAGATTCCGTTTCAACTAATTGTAGCTGAATCAAACGCCCAACTAGCAAGAACATTAAGCACATAAAGAGGAAACCAACTCCGGTCACCCTTCTCCTACTCATACCACTCACCTCTATATGAGTGTCGACCGATGTCCCCTATTTCAAACATAAGTAACCTGGGACTTGCTGTTGACTTGTAACTTTAATTCAATTGATATTCCATAGAAAAAGACAGCCGGATTGGCTGTCTTTTTAAACATTGCATTTATTAGCTAACTTCTAGAATTTCAACGCGAATTTCTCCGCCTGGAGTTTGCACGTTAACCTTTTCTCCAATTTGACGGCCGAGAAGACTTCTTGCCATAGGTGAATCATTTGAAATTTTCCCTTCAAACGGATCAGCTTCAGCACTACCAACGATAATATATTCTTCTTCATCTCCATCTGGAATCTCAACAAATTTAACCCGCTTACCTATTGATACAACATTCGATGAGCTATTGTCTTCTTCAATAATTTCAGCATTACGAATCATATTTTCAACTGTTTGAATACGCGCCTCGACAAATGCCTGCTCATCTTTTGCAGCGTCATACTCAGAGTTCTCAGATAGATCTCCAAAACTACGAGCAATTTTAATTCGTTCTACTACTTCTTTTCTTTTCTCTGTTTTAAGGGAATCAAGTTCCTTTTCAAGCTTTTCTTTACCTTCTTGTGTCATGTAATACTTTTTATCCTCTGCCATTTCTTTCACTCCTTCATCAATTAAGGGCATCAATCGTAATAAACTGTATGAAAAAAAGAGGTAAATATACCTCGTTTAATCGTTATAACATGGCTTTATCTTCGAGTATCGTATGAATCTTCGTTACCATTAGGTCGATGGCTACTCTATTCTGCCCGCCTTCTGGAACAATAATATCTGCATAACGCTTTGTAGGTTCTATAAACTGAAGGTGCATGGGGCGAACAACTGAAGTATATTGCTCTACAACAGAATCAAGCGTTCTCCCTCTGTCGCGGATATCCCGAACCATTCTTCTTAAAATACGAAGATCAGCATCTGTGTCTACAAATAGCTTAATATCCATTAAATCACGGAGACGTTCATCTTCAAGAATTAGGATACCTTCCAAAATAATGACATCTTTTGGTTCGACAGGGATAATTTTATCAGATCTTGTGTGAACTGTATAGTCATAGACAGGTTTTTGAATAGGGTTATATAACATTAGTTCTTTCACATGGTCAATTAACAGGTCATTATCGAACGCTAGTGGATGGTCATAGTTTGTACCTAGTCTTTCAGGCATTGACTTTTCACTCTGATCTTTATAATAAGAATCCTGTTCAATGACTAACACTGATTGATCAGCAAACTGTTTAAATATCTCTCTTGTTACAGTGGTTTTACCTGAGCCTGAACCTCCGGCAACACCAATTACTACGGGTCTATTAACCATAATTCTTCCCCTTCTATTATAGAAAAACCGCTCGTACATATGTACGCCGGCTTTTCTTCATCATGAGTTTTTACGCTGACTAACAGCTAATCCATCCCCAATAGGATATATCGTAGTATCTAGTTCGGGATGGGATATTAAAAATTCATTATAAAGACGGAGCTTTTTTACCATTGATCTAAAGCGCTTCTCTTCGATCCTCTCTTCTGCTATCATACCTCTAAAGAGAATATTATCCGAAAACACTACTCCGCCCTTTTCTAATTGATCATAAAATTCATCAAAAAAACGCTGGTACTGACCTTTGGCCGCGTCAATGAAGAGCGCTTGATATGAACCATAGCTCTTAAGCTCATCAGCCAGCTCAAATGCATCCCCAAATAAAACGGTTATTCTATCAGAGTATCCTGCTTTTTCAATATTAGCGATCGCTTCATTATAACGAGTTTCATCTCGTTCAACAGTAAGTATAGCAGTATCTGGCAAACGCTCAGCCATACGGATTGCTGAGTAGCCAATGGCTGCACCAATTTCCAATATTCGGCCCGGTTTCAAAAAGGTCAGGAGTTGAAGCATCACATCAAGACTCGTTTGTTCCATAATTGGAACATGTTTTTCCCGTGCATATTCTTCTATCTCTTTAATTAAGTCTTCTCGATTCGGGCGTAAAGATTCCAGATATTGTTCCACATGATCGGATATCATGATCGGTCCTCCTTCATGTAACCCGAATAATTTTATCATAATCGAAAGGGGAATGGTAGTCTTACTCGCCATTCCCCATAAATTTCTTATTCTTCTTTTTCTTTCTCTTCTTTCTCTTTCTTCTTATAATACTCTGTCCACTCTTCCTTATACTTAGCAACTTTCTTATTGTGCTCTTCATTAGTCTCTGAGAACAGCGTTTCGCCACTCGGTCGAGCATAGAAATAAAGTGCTTCTGTATCGGCTGGTTCTATTGCCGCTATGATTGACGACTCACCAGGGTTGGCAATAGGGCCAATTGGCAGACCTTTTTGCTTATAAGTATTATAAGGCGACTTTGCATCAAGATCATCCTGGGTGATTTCTCCTGATTGCTCTCCTCTCGCATAAACAACCGTAGGATCTGTTTGTAAGATCATATCCTTATCAAGACGATTATAAAACACCTTCGAAATTTTTGTTCGATCAGCTTTTGCTGACGCTTCTTCTTCAATGATCGAAGCAAGTGTCATCATTTCATGGATGGAATAATCACGATCTTCAAGTTCAGAGCGATATTTTTTTAAGACGCTATCGGTTTTGTCTAACATATCTTTCACAACGACTTCCACTGAAGGTTCTTCTTCAAAATCATAAGTAGCAGGGAAGAGATAACCTTCTAACGGATGACGAATGTCTTCGTTTAAAATATCTTCTGTTAAAAACCAATATTCATTCACTAAAGCTTTCATGTATTTCTCATCATCTAATTTCTTAATAACATCTTCTTGCTTTAAGTCAAGTTCCTTCGCAATACGAGCAGCTATGTCTTCTAACCAGATTCCTTCTGGTACAGATATAGTGGCAACAGCTTCTTTCATTACTTTCCCACTCTTCATAATGGCAATAATTTCATCCATCGTCATAGAAGGTGAAAGTTCATAGTCACCTGCTTGAAAGCCGCTTTCATTCTTATATTTCACGTAATAACGGAAAGCTGTGCCATCTTTAATGATGCCTTCTTCTTCCAGTTTAGCTCCAATCGAAGATGTTGAAGATCCAATTGGAATAGTCACAGCTGCTTTTTCTTTGCTATCAGAATCAACTGGTTCGAGTATGTTTTTTATGTAGAAGTAACCACCTGTTATAACGGCAGCCACCGTTATGGTTAAAAGCAGTAAAATGATAAACACTATTTTTCTTACCGTTTGATTCTCGGTCTGGCGCTTCATAAGCTTCTCTTTATACAAGTCCTTAAAATCAGACACCGCCGTGGCCCCCTTTCATTCTTCATCTATTATACTATATGTCGACATATTGTCGGCAAGGATGCCAACGTTCGCCAAAAATTATCCATTATGTATTATACAAGGTTATTTGAAAGGTTTGTAGTCATTTCCAAAAAACAGTAAGAAGATTCTTTGCCCTAAGGTATCCAAACACATAAGAAATCTTACTCAAACCGATCGTGACACAGTAATTCTAAACGTATAATCAAGAAAAAAAGCTGCCGATTTTCACCGGCAGCTTTTGATTGAAATTTACTCGCTATCTTCTTCTTCTTCAGAGAAAGTGTTGAGCATTTCCTCGACCATTTCCCATTCCTTATCTGATTCAATAGGGAAAAGCTTATAGTCTCGCTCTTCATTGTCCTCTTCTTCATAGCGGAAAGCATAAACTTCCACTTCCTCTTCACTATCAGCTTGATCAGCAGGAACTACAGTCATATAAGATTGACCGTTCTCAGCTACATCAAATGTAAAGAGAACTTCAAATAGATGCTCGTCTCCATTTTCATCTGGAATGATAATACGTTCTTTTTCCTCCATGTTTTCACCTCATTAATTTTGCTTGCTGTCTAAGTATCCTTGCAGAATCATAACAGCAGCCATTTTGTCGATCACTTTCTTACGCTTCTTACGACTCACATCAGCACTAATCAGCATGCGTTCTGCAGCGACGGTTGTTAGTCTTTCATCCCACATGTCAACTGGAATATTAGTCGTTGTCTGAATAAGTTCTCCAAATGCCTGGCAGGCTTCGCCACTCGGACCAATTGAGCCATTCATGTTTTTAGGAAGTCCAACGACAATCTTGCTGACATCATTCCCATTAATGATTTCCATTAAACGATCAGGAATCACATCCTGCGCTTCTGGGTTACGTTTCACGGTTTCTAATCCCTGTGCCGTCCATCCCATCGCATCGCTTAGCGCTACGCCGATTGTTTTTGTACCGACATCCAATCCAAGTGTTTTCATGCTGTCTCCTTATCCCTGATGATGAGTAAGATACGATTTCACAAGCTCTTCAATTAATTCGTCTCTTTCAAGCTTACGAATTAAGCTTCTCGCATCATTGTGTCTCGGAATGTAAGCCGGATCCCCAGAAAGGAGGTAACCCACGATCTGGTTAATCGGATTATAGCCCTTTTCTTGAAGAGCACTATAGACGGTGAGTAACACTTCCTGGACATCATGATTATATGCGTCGTCTGGAAAATTAAATTTCATTGTTTTGTCCATCGAACTCATTCCTTACACCTCTTTCTCCGATCCCCATCTAGAATCGTAACTAGTCAACTAATTCTTATTGTACACTACTAAAACCAAATTAGGAAATGGATTTCACCCAATCTGTTGTGTAAGCAAGAGCATCATCCAGTTTCTCTGGATTTTTGCCACCTGCCTGCGCCATATCCGGTCGGCCACCGCCACCGCCACCACAGCGAGTAGCAAGCTCTTTAATCAATTTCCCTGCATGATACCCCTCTTTTACGAGGTCATCTGTAATTCCAGCAGCTAACTGAACCTTCCCGTCTGCCCCGCTACCAAGTACAACAATGACACTGCCAATCTGCGCCTTCAGATCATCGACAATACTACGAAGGTTATTCATATCTGTATCGATGCGTTTAGCAACTACTTTCACACCGTCTACTTCTTGAACATCTCCTGCCATCTGTTTTGCCTCAACATTTGCAAGTTTTGACGTCAATGAGTCATTTTGGCGTTGTAATTCACGAATCTGACCAAGTAGTGCTTCTGTTCTTGATGGAACATCCTTCACATTTGATTTTAACAAGTCAGCCGTATTTTTCAAAATTGATACTTGTTGATTTAGAACCTGGTAAGCTCCTTCGCTTGTCACAGCTTCAATACGACGCGTTCCTGCACCAATGCCTGATTCAGAAAGAATTTTAAACAATCCAATTTCTGCTGTATTTTGAACGTGTGTACCTCCACATAGTTCAAGACTATAATCACCAACACGTACAACGCGAACAGAATCTCCATACTTTTCACCAAACAATGCCATAGCTCCCATTGCTTTAGCTTCGTCAATAGGCTTTACCATCGTATTCACTGGAATATTAGCCCAAATTTGATCATTCACTTGTTTTTCAATCTCTTCAAGCTCTTCAGATGTAATCTGTCCAAAGTGAGAGAAGTCAAAGCGAAGTCGCTCTGAACCAACGAGTGAACCAGCCTGGTTTACATGCTCACCAAGAACATCTTTTAAAGCCTGATGAAGCAAGTGAGTTGCCGTATGATTCTTTACAATTGCAGAACGGTTCGAACGATTGATTTCAGCTGTTATTTTTGCTCCAGTTTTTATCGTTCCAGATTCTACAACCGCCGTATGGACGTGTTGGCCATTTGGCGCTTTTTGTACATCTGTTACGCGAAGTTGAACATCTTCACCACGAATGATACCAGGATCTGCAACTTGCCCGCCGCTTTCAGCATAGAAAGGCGTGCTTTGGAGAATAACCTGGATTTCGTCGCCTTCTGACGCTACCTCAGTTAGCTCTTTATCTTTTATGATTGCGACTACTTCTGTATCAACAGACCGCTCTTCATAACCGACAAAATCGCTTTCGACTGAAATGTCGCCAAGCGCGCCACCTTGAACCTGCATGGAACCTACATCCTGACGAGCATCTCTAGCACGTTTACGCTGCATTCCCATTTCCTGTTCGAAACCTGTACGATCAATTTCCATGCCTTCTTCTTCAGCATATTCCTCCGTTAATTCCACAGGGAAACCGTACGTATCGTAAAGTCGAAACACATCGCTACCAGAGATGACATGATTACCAGCTTCTTTTTCTTTCTTCATAATGTCTGAAAGAATTGAGAGTCCTTCATTTAATGTTTCATAGAAGCGGTCTTCTTCATTCTTAATTACTTTTTGGATGAATTCCTTCTTCGCATTAACTTCAGGATAGAATTCAACCATGATGTCCCCAACGACTGGTACAAGTTCATACATGAATGGACGGTTAATACCAATTTGCTTAGCGAACCGAACTGCTCTTCTAAGTAATCTTCTTAGTACATATCCGCGACCTTCGTTCGATGGAAGGGCACCGTCACCAATGGCAAATGTAACTGTTCGAATATGATCAGCGACTACCTTAAATGCTGTATCTCCCTCTCTGGAATCTCCATAGTTCACTTCTGCCATTCGCTCTGTTTCACGAATGGTTGGCATAAAGAGGTCTGTATCATAGTTTGTTTTTGCATCCTGAATAACCGATACCATTCGTTCAAGTCCCATGCCCGTATCAATATTCTTCTTAGGTAATGGTGTATAAGTACCATCAGGGTTATGATTAAATTGGGAGAAAACAAGGTTCCAGATTTCAAGATAACGCTCATTCTCTCCACCAGGATAAAGTTCTTCTTTAGGGTCTTCGAAACCATACTCTTCTCCACGATCATAGAAAACTTCCGTATTAGGTCCACTTGGCCCTTCTCCGATATCCCAGAAGTTACCCTCTAGACGGATGATACGCTCTTCTGGAAGTCCAATTTTCTCTTTCCAAATGGTAAATGCTTCATCATCTTCCGGATGAATTGTGACAGATAATTTATCAGCATCAAAGCCAATCCAATTCTGACTAGTTAGGAATTCCCATCCCCACTCAATAGCTTCTTCTTTAAAATAATCTCCGATAGAGAAGTTCCCAAGCATTTCAAAGAACGTATGATGGCGTGCTGTTTTGCCTACATTCTCAATATCGTTTGTACGAATTGATTTTTGAGCATTTACAATTCTTGGGTTATCAGGTGTTACGCGACCGTCAAAATATTTTTTAAGCGTAGCTACACCACTATTGATCCATAGTAAAGTTGGATCTTCATGTGGAACGAGAGATGCACTTGGTTCCACCGAATGACTTTTTTCTTTAAAGAAATCGATAAACATTTGTCTTACATCTGCTGATGATAAGTTCTTCATACTAATTATCCTCCTTTAGTTACTCAGTAATGGATTTTGGTGGTGGTGTTTTTTGAACGCAAAAAAACTCTCACCCCTGAATAAATCAGGGACGAGAGTTTTGTTTAAATGCTCACGCGGTACCACCCTGGTTATAGACAAAACTGTCTATCACCTCAAGCGACCGTAACGAGGTCGAGACGGCGGGGATTAACCCGCACTCAGGATTAGCTTTCTGCTGATCTTATTCTTAAAGCTCTTACAGCCAGGGAGCTTCTCTCTAACGAATACAGGTCGTATTCAAGAATAGGGGTCAACATACTCGTTCCGTCAATGTGTTTAATTCTTAATCTCTGGGATTATTATAGTCAGAGCAGCATTCGTTTGTCAATCGCTTCATTCATCTTCGTTTCGATAGAGAAAAAGTGCTTTCAGAACCGCAAGAGCAGGTACTGCAAGAATTAGTCCGATTACGCCAGCAATCTCTCCCCCTGCAAGAAGTCCAAAAATTATGATGACCGGGTGAATGTGCAGACTTTTCCCAACAATATAGGGCGATAAAATATTACTTTCAATAAACTGTAGAACCACAATAACGATAATCGTAATGATCGTCATTTTAACTGAAACGGTCGATGCAATTAATAGTGCTGGAGCCGCGCCAAGAAAAGGTCCAAAGTATGGGATAATATCCGTTATACCAACAATAATCCCCAGTAGAATCGCATATGGAAGCTTAATCAACCAGAATCCCAGTGCCGCAAGAACACCTAACACCGAAATCACAAAAAATTGACCTCGAATATAATTACCAAGCGATTCATCTATTCGGATGAGTAGGTTCTTTCCGCGTGCTCTCCACTTAGGTGGCGTTATTCTCCATGCTGTTTTTTTAAACGTCTCAAAATCCTTCAATAAATAGAACACGATGAAAGGAATAATCATAATGACAAAAAAAGAACTAAGTAACTTCTTTGCTAATTCAACCGCCAATGTCAATGTATTGTTAACAGCATCTTCAACATCCTGAAAAGTTTGATCAACCTTTCCTTGTAAAGCAGGAGGTAAATTTGAAGTGAAGTCATATGTATGATGCACAGCATCCCGATACATATCAATGAACATTGGAACGTTCTCCATTAACTCCTGTGACTGTTTCACAATATGAGGAAGCCCCTTAAAAATCGCATAGCCAGTACCTCCAAAAAACAGAACATAGATTAAAAGTACAGCTATCCCTCTTGGCAAACCTTCTTTATGAATTTTCTCTACAATGGGATGAAGCAAATAAGTTATAAGAGAAGCAATTAAAAATGGAACAATTAAAACAGTTAACACATCGATGATCGGATCCCAAATGGGAGAAAGCTTCAGCAATAAATAAATGCATAAAAAAACTAGCAGAAGGGTCGTTAAATAAATGATCCAGTTCAGGTTCCATTCACGCTTCACTGTCAATCCCTCCTGCTAGCAAATACCATCTACAACTCAACTCGCATATCATAGTCTTCAAATAAGTCATCCAGGGATGTTAGCGATCCGTCCTCTTCCACCTGGTGTAAGGAAAGAACTCCTTTAATAATCGACATTTCCACAAAACAGTTCCAACAATAGAATTGATTCGCCCCGATTTTCCCTATATTTTTACTTTTACAATTTGGACATTCCATCTCCATATGCCTCCTAATCCAGCTATTTAAGAAGATATACACCATCCTGTCCAGATTGAAGTCATTCTATACGGCATTTGTAAAGTAATCGTTTCTTTTCAACAGAGGCTCATGTTCATAAGGCGTGAATTACCTAGTAAAGCTGAATAGAAAGAAGCCAGAGATTTTCTCTGGCTTCTACATCGACTCTTCAATTGTCGTTTGTTCCCCGATCATTTCTTGCAATTTCTCCGTTAATTGCGTGTTTCGGACCTGATCATCTTCTGTTTGGATAGCTAGTTTAATGGCCTCTTCTTCTCCACATAAAATCAAGTAATCCTTACTTCTTGTAACGGCTGTATAAAGAAGATTTTTTCGTAGCATCCGATAATACCCTCTTACAATAGGAAGAACAACAATTGGAAACTCACTACCCTGGGATTTATGAATGGAGCAGCAGTAGGCATGTGTTAATTGATTAAAGTCAGGCCTGTCATAAACTACTTCTTGTCCATCAAATGAAACAACAAGCTGATCCTGCTTTTCAATATTTTCTTTCGCAAAAAATACAGAAACAACTTCGCCCATATCACCATTGTAGACATTGTCTTCAGGATTGTTTACAAGTTGAAGAACTTTATCACCGACTCGATAAACGAGATCTCCATGTAAAAGCTCTCTTCGCTGCTCCGTTGCAGGATTAAACAGCTTTTGAAGCTCCTGATTTAGCAGATCCACTCCTGCCGACCCTCGATACATTGGAGCTAGAACTTGAATATCCCGAGGAGAGTATCCTTTCTTTAATGCATTGCCACACACTTGCGAGACAACCTCAATAATCTGTGCTTGGGAACAAGGAAAGAACCTCCGATCAGGCGTCGGTTTCCGAAACTCTTCTGGAAGCTCTCCTTCTTTAATAGAGTGCGCGAGATCAATAATCGAAGAGCCTTCAGCTTGTCGATAAATGGCCGTCAGTTTACTAACGGGAACTGCATTTGAATCGATCATATCCTTGAGCACCTGTCCTGGTCCTACTGAAGGAAGTTGGTCTTCATCACCAACAACAATCACTTGAATTTGAGTTGGTAAGGATTTAAATAATTGATTGGCAAGCCACACGTCAACCATGGATACTTCGTCGACAATTAACAACCTGCCTTCAATCGGATTATTCTCATCATGCTCAAATCCCGCCTCACCTTTCCACCCAAGTAATCTATGTATCGTAAAAGCCGGTAGTCCTGTTGCTTCACTCATCCGTTTCGCTGCTCTTCCTGTTGGTGCTACAAGTAGCACTGGAAACGGTTTATCCTTTGAGTAATCTTTCGGTTCAAGTGAAAGTCCATTTAACTCAGCATAGAGCTCTACAATCCCTTTAATAACCGTCGTTTTCCCCGTACCTGGTCCGCCAGTTAAAATCATAAACGGAGAAGCAATTGCTTTTTGTACCGCTTCACGCTGTGACGGAGCGTATTGAATACCAAGTCGTTCTTCAAGGTCTCCTAGAGCGCGATAGAATTCAGATTCCGGAAATGAGTCAGCATACTCCGTTTGTGACATCACATTATTTAATCCAGTCACAAGACCTTTTTCAGCATAGTAAAGTGAATGTAAATAGATTCTCTCTCGATCAAGAATCAATTTATCACTCTCGTAAAGAGAGATCAGTTCCCTTGAAATATCTGCTTCATCAAGCTTATCACCTAGTAACCCATTCACAGATTGAATCAATGCATCGTACTCAAGATACACATGTCCCTCCTGTAACGTTTGTTCATTTAACGTATGAAGACATGCTGCCCGAATGCGATCAGGATGCTTTCCTTCAATACCAATCGATCTCCCTAAATCATCCGCACGTCGAAAACCAATACCTTCCACATCTTGAATAAGCTGATATGGATTTTTCTCAACAATCTCGAGCGTTTCTTGCTTATAGGCTTTAAAAATTTTCATCGATAGTCTCGGTCCAAATCCTAACTCAGTTAATCGAATCATAATTTGGTCAAGCCCCTGATGCTCCATTAGAGAATCATATAGTCCCTTTGCTTTTTCTTCAGATAGCTTTGGAACCTTACTTAATATTGATGGATCACGCATAATTTTAGCTATGGCGCGCTCACCTAACACATCAACAATCGATTCAGCTGTCTTTTCACCAATTCCATGGAATAAATCACTAGATAAGTATTGGATAAGCCCTGGCTTTGATTCAGGCATCTGTCTCTCAAATGATTCAACAGCATACTGTTTCCCATAACGGGGATGATCCGTAAAGCGTCCGTAAAATACATACGTCTCATCTTCAAGAAGTCGAGGAATCATTCCATTCACGACGACTTCTTTCTCATCATAAGGTTCGTTCGTTTCAGAAATCCGAAGTCTTGCCACTCCATACAAACTATCTTCATTAAAAAAAATCATTTGAATGGGTCTTCCTTTGATATACCCTTTTTGTGGCTGATCCATAAGATCTTCTCTCCAATAACTTAAAATTTAATTGTTATTGTTCATCGCTTGTTCCATTTGTTTCTTCCCGTTTCCTGCTAAGAGATGATCTGGTTGGATAGCGAGTGCACGATCAAAACAGCTTATTGCTTTCGTCAAATTTTCTTGATAAGCATAGCTCACACCTAAATTAAACCACGCATCGGCATGATCCGGATCCTCTTCAACGACTCTCTCAAACTGAGGAAGCGCTACATCGATTGCCCCATCTTGCGCGAGACAAAGTGCATACTGAAAACGCGCTTCCGTATCTTCCTCATTGAGCTCAACAGCTCTCTGGAAGAAAGGTAATGCTAATCGAAGTGCATCCTGCATCATAAAGCACTGACCAATCATAAAGTGAACATCACTTTGGTCAAGCCCCTGCTGGATTGCTTTCTGGTACATGTCTGCAGCGTCTTTATACTGCTCTAGTTCAAAGAATGCGTTTCCTGCGCCATAATAAGCAGTCCCCTGCGTTTCATCCAAATCAATCGCTTTTTCAAAATATGCGACAGCCTGCTTAATTTCTCCTGCCTGTGCGAGGAGATTTCCAATATTCGTATAAGCAACTGGATCTTTAGGATTCTCTTCTATTGCTTCATAAAGTAGCGTTACAGCTTTTTCTAATTGTCCATTATTCATTGCTTCAATCGCTTGTTCATTTTTATTACTCATTTTAAAAAACTCCTTATTTCTTTAACTTAATCTCTAGTTTAGCATAAGTTAGCGGCGGTTTCTCCACCTCAAAAAACAGCCTCATTTCATTTCGAAATGAGGCTAATTGTTAAACGTATGTTAGTTCGCTTGCATTCTTAAATACTTGATCAATCGTTGCTCCGCCGAGACACTCATCACCGTTATAGAAGACAACGGCTTGTCCAGGTGTAATAGCGCGTACTGGTTCATCAAATGTTACTTTCAAGCGATCATCATCCAGCTTTTCCACCGTAACGCCTGAATCTTTTTGACGATAGCGGAATTTCGCTGTGCAAGAGATATGCTCTTCTATCGGAAGATTCGAAACCCAGCTTGAATTCACTGCAATAAGGGAATCAGAGTATAAGAGGTCATTATGGAAACCCTGGTCAACATAAAGAACATTATCGTCAAGATTCTTACCTACCACGAACCACGGTTCACCGTCGCCACCAATTCCAAGGCCATGACGCTGACCAATTGTATAATACATCAATCCATCATGTTGTCCTTTTTCTTCTCCACCAAGCGTCATCATTTTGCCTGGTTGAGCAGGAAGATATTGTCCAAGAAATTCTTTGAAATTACGCTCGCCGATAAAGCAAATTCCTGTGCTATCCTTTTTCTTCGCTGTAGCAAGACCCGCTTCTTCCGCAATCTCTCGAACTTTTTTCTTCTCGATGCCTCCAAGTGGGAACATTACTTTAGAAAGTTGCTCTTGCGTGAGCTGATTCAAAAAGTAAGTTTGATCTTTATTGTCGTCTACACCACGAAGCATTTTGACTTCTCCGTCGCGTTCGACCACTTGCGCATAGTGCCCTGTCGCAAGGTAATCTGCTCCAAGCGTTAGTGCATGTTCAAGAAATGCTTTGAATTTAATTTCTTTGTTGCACATAACGTCAGGATTTGGTGTACGTCCACCTTTATATTCATCTAGGAAATAAGTAAACACTTTATCCCAGTATTGCTTCTCGAAGTTGACTGCGTAGTACGGAATGCCGATCTGGTTGCATACACGAATAACATCATCGTAATCTTCTGTTGCTGTGCATACCCCGTTTTCGTCGGTGTCGTCCCAGTTTTTCATGAAAATGCCGATCACGTCATAGCCTTGTTCTTTCAACATTAATGCAGCTACTGATGAATCAACACCTCCGGACATTCCAACCACGACTCGTATATCTTCATTCTTACGTGCTGCCATGGTTGCACCTCCTCTTCTTTAACACAAATTGTGTCCTGACTATTTTATAACTTCTTCAAACGATTGACAATCTTAACGACTTCACTCGCAGCTTTTGTGGCATCTTCAATTGCATTTCCATATCCAAAGCTAAAACGAATGGCCGTTTGTGTTCTCTCATTATCACCAAACATCGCTGTCAACACATGTGAAGGTTCATGCGATCCAGCCGTACAGGCCGAACCACTCGATACTGCAATACCTGCAAGATCTAGATTCATTAACATCGGTTCCACTTTTGCATCTAAAAAACTAACATTTAATACATGTGGAAGGATATGATCCTGATCACCGTTGATACGATAAGGAATGGATGCTTCTTCAAAAATTCCTAGCATCACTTGCTTCATATTCTGATAAAGCTCCACTTTCGCTTCTCGATCAATCCGCATTAATTCAGCTGCCTTCTCCATTCCTACAATGCCAGCAACGTTCTCTGTGCCTGCTCGTCGTTTTCTCTCCTGTTCACCGCCAAATGAATGAGGCAACAGCTTTGTCCCATCCTTAACATAAAGAAAGCCAACGCCCTTTGGCCCGTTGATTTTATGTGCTGAAACAGAAAGAAGATCTACGCCAAGTTGCTTTACATCAAGATCGATTAAGCCATACGCTTGGACGGCATCGGTATGAAACAGAATATCAGAATTGTTTGCCAACTTGGCGATCTCTGCAATTGGCTGTACTGTCCCAACCTCGTTATTACCATACATAACTGTTATTAAGATTGTCTCTGGCCGAATCGCCTTTTCTAGATCATCTATAGAAATTCTACCATTCTCATCCACAGGTAAGTACGTTACGTCAAATCCTTCTTTTTCAAGTACTTTACAAGCATTCAGTGCAGCATGATGCTCAATTACTGTTGTGATAATATGGTTTCCTTTAGCAAGGTTTCCTTTAGCAGCTCCTACAATTGCAAGATTATCTGCTTCTGTACCCCCACTTGTGAAAATAATTTCATTAGCTCTAGCATGAATACTGCTCGCAAGATTATTTCTCGCTTCATCAAGTGCATGACGTGACTTACGGCCAAACTGATGAATACTTGAAGGATTACCAAAATCACTTTTTAGTGATGAAACCATCGCATCAATAACATCGGGATGGACCGGAGAGGTCGCAGCATGATCCATATAAATTGCACTCATTATTAGTCACCTCTTACTACCAGCAGTGAGCCGGCTACTAAATATAAAACATATAACTATCTTGTTCTCCTTCACCTTCATAGGTAGCAAGATCTTCTAGCGTTGTAGAATCGAGAACATTTTTCACAGCGTCTCGTATTTTTAACCACAGATCTCGTTTAGCAGGTTCTTCATCGTCCATAACTTCAACAGGACTAATGGGTCCTTCTAGAACACGTATGATATCTCCCGCTGTAATTGAACTTGCTTCTTGCGCTAGAATATAACCACCATATGCCCCTCTAACACTCTTAACAAGACCAGCATTTCTTAATGGAGCAACTAGCTGTTCAAGGTAATGCTCTGATAAATCTTTGCTTCTAGCAATGGATTTTAAAGAGATCGGACCATCACCGTGCTTTTTTGCTAACTCCATCATAATTGTTAATCCGTATCTTCCTTTTGTTGATATCTTCAAATCTGCCACCTCTTTCTATCAATCGAGCCACAAGTTTTTTGCACTGTGGCAATGAATAACCCACAATTGGCCCTATGGTAATACAAAACAAAAGTGTTCCCACATGAATAGGACCATTCAAAAGCCATCCAAGAGAAAGGACAACTATTTCCATAGTAAGTCGGATATGTTGTACCTTCCACCCCGTTCGTTCTGTTAATACAAGCATTAAACTATCTCTTGGACCTGCTCCACGATCTGCTGCAATATAAAGACCGATGCCGTACCCCATGATCAGAATACCACTAACAAGCATAACCAATTTACCTATCAAATGATCCGGAGTTTTTAAAAAAGGAACCCATAAATAAATATCGATAAACACACCTACAAGCAGCATGTTTAGAAAAGCACCTAATTTTGGCCAGGTTCGATCTAATAATGAAGTCGAGCCAATAATCAGAAAACCAATTAGAATTGACCATGTGCCAATTGTTAATCCAAACTGCTGATACAGTCCGATATGGAAGACATCCCATGGCGCGCTACCGAATTCAGCTTTAATCATCAGAGAAATGCCAAAAGCCATAACCAAAAGACCTAATATAAATATTCCCCAGCTCATCCAGAACCATGGTATGCCTTTGTTATCTGGTTTCATCTCATCCCTCTTAACTCAATCTTCTCTCATCTATATAGCCATTGATTCTGTTAGTAAACCTTCGCTATTATAGCACGAACCGGTTTTTCTTGCATTTCCAAAACCCGTATAGTATGTTTCAACTAACTATGAAAGGACGGGTGTTCTATGGATTTATTTGATTACCCAAAAGAAAACAACAATACTTCTTCTGGACCTCTCGCTAGCAGAATGCGACCTAGATCCATTGAAGAATTTATCGGCCAAGACCATATTATTGGTGATGGCAAATTATTGAGAAGAGCCATCCAAGCTGATCAACTTACTCCAATGATTTTTTTCGGTCCACCAGGAACCGGTAAAACAACACTTGCACGTATTATAGCCAACACTACATCTGCTCATTTCGAACAGTTAAATGCTGTTACTTCAGGAGTAGCTGACATTAGAAGACTGACGGCTGAAGCAAAAGATCGCTTAAAGCTTGATGATCAAAAAACGGTGCTCTTTATAGATGAAATCCATCGCTTTAATAAATCACAGCAGGATGCACTTCTTCCTTTTGTTGAAGATGGAACGATCGTGTTAATCGGAGCAACAACAGAAAGCCCAATGTTTGAAATTAATGCGGCTCTTCTTTCTCGTTCAAGATTATTTCGATTTGAACATCTTAATGAAACAACTATTAAAAACATTCTTTATCAGGCGATTAACGACAAGGATCGCGGCTTTGGAAAGTACGATGTTGAAATCGAGGATGAAGCCATTGAGCATCTCATAGACGTTTCTAATGGAGACGCTAGAACAGCTCTAAACGCGTTAGAACTCGCCATCCTTACAACGACTCCAAATAAAGATGGAAAACTTGTAATTAGTCTTGCAATTGCAGAAGAATCCATCCAGCAACGCGTGCTTCAATATGACAAGGATAGCGATAATCACTACGATACCGTTTCAGCCTTTATTAAAAGTATACGAGGATCTGATCCAGACGCTACGCTTTACTGGTTAGCAAAAATGATCTATGCAGGTGAAGATCCTAGATTTATCGCGAGACGCCTTTATGTCCATGCAGCTGAGGACGTCGGATTAGCCGACCCAAACGCACTTCTAATTGCCCATGCGGCCAGCTATGCGGTCGAATTTATTGGTATGCCGGAAGCTAGAATTCCACTAGCCGAAGCAGCGTTATATCTTGCTACCGCTCCAAAAAGCAATGGGGTGATTTCAGGTATAGATGCTGCACTTGCAGCAGTAAAAAAAGAAAAAAACGGAACAGTTCCTATTCATTTACGTGACTCACACTACAAAGGGGCTTCAGAACTAGGGCATGGGATTGACTACAAATTCCCGCATGACTATCCAGGAGGATATGTCCCTCAACAGTACCTTCCTGATCACATGGTCAGAAAAACGTTCTATAAACCTACTGAGCGCGGGCACGAAAGAACGATCCAAAAGAGACTTGATTATTTCGCTGAACGCATCAAATCCGATAGCAAGAAATCTTAACAGCAGGGCTTATACTCTGCTGTTTTTTCTATTCACTCTTGCAATCTACCTCAAATTTACAAGACTTCTGTATAAATTCTTCCATACTGGCAAAGCTATGATTACTTTCAAAACGCAAAAATGTTAATCACATAAAGGAGCTGGATGAAAATGAAAGTAAGACAAGATGCCTGGTCTCATGAAGATGATTTATTGCTTGCCGAAACAGTGCTGCGGCATGTAAGAGAAGGCAGTACGCAATTAAAGGCCTTTGATGAAGTTGGTGATCGACTAAGTCGTACATCAGCAGCTGTCGGATTCCGCTGGAATGCCATTGTCCGCGAAAGATACGAGCAGGCCTTAAAGCTAGCGAAAAAACAGCGAAAAGAAATGAAACGAGCCGAACGAAGGCAGCCTGAATACACAAATAAAGAAACACATACGACTGTTTCCACCCAAGAACAACCAATCTCACAACCATTAATTGAAACTTCAATACCATACACCGAACCGGTACAAATGAAAAAAGAAATGACTATGAGAGAAGTAATCTCATTCTTATCAAACTTAGAACAATCCGCTTCCTCAACAAACAGGCTTAGAACAAATGTCGAGAAACTAGAATCAGAGAATCAACACCTAAAAGAAGAAAACACCCTTCTTCAACAAAAAATCAAAACACTCGAGAACGAACAACAAATCATGAAAGAAGATTACCAATCCCTCATCCAAATCATGGACCGGGCCAGAAGAATGGTCGTCCTAAACGACAACGAAGACCACAACGTCCCAACATTCAAAATGGATAAGAATGGGAACCTAGAAAAAGTCGCAAGGTGAAAACGAAAAGCGGAAGCGCCCGTTTAGCCTCGACAAGCGCTGGAACCCTCTAAAAAGAACACGCTCTTTGTGTTCATTTTAGAGGGTGAAGCGATCGAGAGGCTGGGCGCTGCAGCTAGACACCAAAAGCAGAAGTGGGCGTTTAGACACGACAGGCACTGGAGCCTTTTCATTTGAACACGGTCTTTGTGTTCGTATGAAAAGGTGAAGTGACCGAGAGTCTGCCCACTGCAGCTGGACAAAAAAAGCGGAGACGAGCGTTTAGAAACAAAGATATAAGCACTCTTGAACTAGAACACTTAATAAACCATTCAAACAGAAAAAGCATCCGTTCGAAATGAACGGATGCTTTATTAATTGTCATAAAAATAGAAGAGCCCCAACTGTGCCGTCCTTTCCATAATCGTTGAACCTGCATTGGCAGGTGGGTGCCTTATCCCATTCTCCGTAAGTCCTCAGCTACCGAGGCATGTACTTTGAATGGAAAGAGTCAGGCTCCCGTTGTAAAAGTGTTGGCTCAAATTATTATGGAAGTAAACGAACACTTCAGGACTCTTCGTTAACTTGTAATTGAATTATAGCAGACCTTCAAACCGATTTCAATCATCAGGTATTAGGTCCTTTTTATTATTTTTTTACTCTTTCTTAGCACCAACTGGCTTCTTAGCTAGCTCAAGATTCAACTCCTTTAGTTGATCCTCACTAACTGGAGAAGGAGCTTCTGTTAACAGGCAGCTTGCGCTAGCTGTTTTAGGGAAAGCAATTGTGTCGCGAAGGTTCGTTCTTCCTGCAAGCAACATCACGAGACGATCAAGACCAAATGCAATTCCACCATGTGGTGGGGTACCATATTCGAACGCTTCAAGAAGGAAACCAAATTCTTCCTCTGCTTCTTCTTTTGTAAATCCTAACGCTTTAAACATTTTTTCCTGAATATCACGCTGGAAAATACGTTGGGAACCTCCGCCTAACTCATAACCATTTAAGACAAGGTCATATGCATCTGCACGAACTTTTCCTGGCTCTTCTTCAAGAAGATGAAGGTCTTCTTTCAACGGCATTGTAAACGGATGATGCTCCGCAAAATAACGATCAGCTTCTTCATCGTAACTCATCAGTGGGAAGTCCATGATCCAAAGGAAATTAAACTTGGAATAGTCAATAAGGTCGAGGTCTTTTCCAAGCTTTGAACGAAGAGAACCGAGACTGTCTGCTACAACAGATTTACTGTCAGCTACGAACAGAAGAAGGTCACCCGCTTCTGCATCGAATGCTTCTTTTAGTTGAGATGCAAGAGCCTCGTCAAAGAATTTAGAAATAGGGCCTTTCAAACCATCTTCCTCTACTTTTAACCATGCCAGTCCTTTTGCTTTGTACGTTTTCACATACTCTGTTAACGCATCGATATCTTTACGTGAGTACTTACTTGCTGCACCTTTTGCATTAATACCTTTAACAGCTCCACCAGAAGAAACTGCACTAGAGAATACTTTAAAGTCAGAGTCTTTTACAAGATTAGACACATCCACAAATTCCATTTCAAAACGCGTATCAGGTTTGTCTGATCCGTAGCGATTCATCGCTTCAGCATGAGTCATGCGTTGGAATGGCTTTTCAATTTCTAATCCCTTCGTTTCCTTCAATACCGCACTCATCATTTCTTCCATCATCGCAATTAAATCTTCTTTTGGAAGGAAGGATGTTTCAATGTCGACTTGAGTAAATTCAGGTTGACGGTCCGCTCTAAGGTCCTCATCTCGGAAGCAGCGAACGACCTGGTAATAGCGTTCAAATCCTGAAACCATTAACAGTTGTTTAAAGAGCTGTGGAGATTGCGGAAGAGCGTAGAACTCCCCTTCGTGCACACGGCTTGGTACTAAGTAATCACGAGCGCCCTCAGGTGTACTTTTTGTTAACATTGGAGTTTCAATTTCAAGAAATTCATTATGATCCAGGAAATCACGAATGACTTTAGTTGTTCGATGACGGAGCTTGAATGTCTCTTGCATCACCGGCCGTCTCAAGTCCAGGTAGCGATATTTCAAGCGAATATCTTCTCCAACTTCTACATCGTTTGCAATGCTAATGGGAGGATTCTTCGCAGCATTGAGGATTTCAAGTGATTCAGCATGCACCTCAATCGACCCTGTTGGAAGATTCGGATTAACCGTTCCCTCCGCACGAGATACTACTTTACCAGTAATGCCTAGTACGTACTCACTTCTAACTTTCTCAGCAAGTTCAAGCGCTTCTTTTGAAAGGTCTGGATTGAATACAACCTGTACAATACCTGAACGGTCTCTAAAATCAATGAAGATTAATCCACCAAGATCACGACGCTTTTGAACCCAACCTTTTAATTCTACTGTTTGCCCGATCTCGCTTTCACGAATTTTCCCGCATGAATGGCTTCTTCCGATCATTCTCCAACTTCCTCCTTTAATTTCCCTTTCAGATAAGAATCAACGTGTGTTAAATCTATTGATTCTTGCTCACCTGAGTTCATATCTTTAATGTTAATTTCATTCTTTTCAATTTCTTCATCACCTAGAATTGCTACGTACTTTGATTTGAGTCGATTAGCCGCTTTAAACTGACCTTTCATCTTCTTATCAAGGTAGTCACGCTCTGTGGAAATCCCAGCATTTCTAAGCTTCTGAACAAGGCCATTAGAAACCTTTTGTGCTTCTTCCCCCATTGTCACAACATAACAATCAATTGTCTTTTCAATCGGGAGCTCAACACTTTCTGCTTCCAATGCCATTAAAAGACGCTCAATGCTCATTGCAAAACCGATTCCAGGTGTTGATGGGCCACCCATTTCTTCAACGAGTCCATTATAGCGACCACCACCGCTCAACGTCGTAATAGCTCCAAAGCCGTCAGCGTCGCTCATGATTTCAAATGCTGTGTGATTATAATAATCTAGTCCGCGTACAAGGCGGTCATCAAGAACATAATCAATTCCCATTTGATCTAAGGCTTCTTTTACTTTTGTAAAGTAAACAGTCGATTCCTGATTTAAATAATCGATGATGGAAGGCGCAGTTCCCATTAATTCATGGTCACGATCCTTTTTACAATCAAGAATACGAAGAGGATTTTTCTCCAGGCGGTTTTGACAATCGCTACAAAACTCTCCGATTCTTGGCTCAAAATGATTAATTAATGCCTGACGGTGTGCCTCACGACTTTCTTTATCACCGAGACTATTCAAATATAGTTTAAGCTTTTTAAGTCCCAATTCTTGATACAAACTCATCGCAAGCGCAATAACCTCTGCATCAATCGAAGGGTCATTACTTCCTAGCGCTTCAATTCCGAACTGAACAAATTGTCTCATCCGCCCAGATTGAGGGCGTTCATAGCGGAACATAGGGCCGATGTAATACAGTTTAACTGGCTGCTCGGGTAAACCGTACATCTTGTTATTTACATAAGCTCGAACCGCCGAAGCTGTTCCTTCAGGTCGGAGTGTTAAACTACGATTACCGCGGTCTTCAAATGTATACATTTCTTTTTGAACAATATCTGTTGTATCGCCTACTCCGCGTTGAAATAACTCGGTATGCTCAAATATTGGCGTTCGAAGTTCATGATAATTGTATCTGCGGCAAATATCTCTTGCCTTATCTTCAATGTATTGCCATAACTCCGATGTACCAGGAACAATATCCTGAGTACCTCTTGGAATTTGAAAACTCATGTTTATATCCTCCTTTAATCACTAGCAAGAAGCTCTACTAACGGCTAATTCTAATGGGCTAAATCCTTTTTTTGGATACAAAAAAACTCCCATCCCTGAATCGAAATTCAGGGACGAGAGTTACCCGCGGTGCCACCCTAATGGAAAGATAAATCTTTCCTCTTAAAACAGTTAACGCCTGTCTACGTCGTCCCCTACTGAGTTATCTGTTCGGAGACGATCCTTGGAAGTGTCTTTCAAAAAAGCGGTATCGAGAAATGCTCTCAGCCTAGCGGCATTTCCTCTCTTATCAACCCGGTATTTTTTTACTTTTCTTCCTCATCGGAGCTTCGTATCGATTTACTGAATTGTTTTCTATCATACGAGTCAGTGATTTTTTTGTCAAGTATATTAGGGTTGGTTTTATAAAACATTATCGCTTCATTTTTTGTTTCATGATTTTCACGCTTTTTAATGAAAGTCCAAATTCTTCTGCGAGTTCCATATTTGACAAACACTGTTCTTTTTGTAGAAAATCATGAAAGTCGATACCAAATTCCGGCTGTGACATATGATAGCTCATCATTTCTTTATTAGTTGATCTCACAAGACCCCACCTTTTATTAGTTCAATTATTTCTTAGTTTCACCAAAAAGAATGCATTTTACTACTTAACGGAGGAATCTTTTTATCCGATAAAGAAATTATCTTATGAAAGCAGCAGGCATCATTGAAAGGAGTCATCACTTGAAAAAAATGATTTTTGCATTTTTATTTTTTGTCATAGCCATTATTTTCTCTACTTCTGCTTCGGCTGAGAAAAATGCTTATTTTGAGGAAACTGTAAATGTCCGCTTCGAACCCTCTCTTACTTCATCTGTTATCACACAGGTTCATAAGGGGGATTCAGCCATCGTTCTCGAAAGAATGACAGATTGGACAAACGTTCAACTCCATACTGGGGAAGAAGGTTGGGTTTCAAGTAGACTAGTAAGCATTTCTTCTGATTCCAAAGAGAGGAAATCAATACAATCAACCGTGGCTGATCTTCAAGTCCGTTCTGGCCCTGGTAAAGAATACAAAGTTATTGGAAATATCACTCAAGATTCTGAGTGGAATGTGATTGAGACTTCTGGCGATTGGACCTCCATTCAATTTAAAGGACAAACCGGATGGGTAGCGTCCTGGTTAGTAAGTTCTACAACAGCTAGCCCAGATCAAAAATCAAGTGAGATAAAAGAAGTAAAGGCACGTATCTTAAACGTTCGTGACTTCCCGGGAACGGAGAATCGGATCATATCTCAACTCCCTTCAGGAACAATTGTAGAAGAAGTTCGTCAAGAAAAAAACTGGAGCTTCATTCGCTATCAGAATGGACAGACTGGTTGGGTAGACAGTACCTATTTGCAAGAAACAAACAAACAAGAGGAGTCAGAATTCCTTACGATTCTATACCATGCAACAAACTTAAGAAGTGGGCCCGGGTTGAATTATGAAGTTATTAAACAAGCGCCTGCAAAAGCGCGCTACAAAATAGCTGCAAAAGAAGGCAAATGGTTTCGTATCCTTCTTGACGATGGTCGTTCAGCATACGTTGCGGACTGGGTCGTCTCTACTGCATCTAAACTATCCACTTCGCCTGTCTTGAAATCTGGAAAAACAGTTGTTCTTGATGCTGGTCACGGTGGCTACGACAGTGGTGCCCTAGGCATTACGACACTTGAAAAAATCCTTACATTGAAGACAACAACAACTATCGCGGAAAAATTAAAGAATGCAGGGGTTCAAGTTATTTTAACGAGAGATGATGATACATTTGTCTCTCTTTCTGAACGAACTCTTTTATCAGATCGTTATCAAGCTGATGCATTTGTAAGTATTCATTTCGATAGCACAGTTGATCCAACTGCAAATGGAACAACAACGTATTATTATGGTGAGAATGATATGTCCCTAGCTTCAGCGATACACGCCAAAATCGGAGATGATACAACTTTGAGAGATCGCGGTATTCGTTATGGAAATTATTATGTTCTAAGGAACAATAAGCAGCCTTCTGTCCTTCTTGAGCTTGGCTTTCTCTCAAATCCATGGGAAGAGCAATTAGTGAATAGGTTGGATTACCAATCAAAAGTGACTACTGAAATTTCAAATGGCATCCTTACTTTTTTACAGTATTAACGCTTAAGATGAAGAACCGTTTGACTTGCTTTTCTATCTATATGGATGAACAAAAAAACCGCAGTTCCAATTAGGAATTGCGGTTTTTTGTCATTCTTTGCTCTCAATGATAAGAGTTACAGGTCCATCATTCGTAAGCTGAACGTCCATCATCTCACCAAAAACACCTGTTTGCACCTCGAGACTCTCTTCTCTAAGTAAAGCGTTAAACTTATCATAAAGTACGCTGGCTTCAGGAGGTTTTGCCGCCTTCATAAAGTTTGGACGTCGCCCTTTACGGCAATCACCGTATAACGTGAATTGTGATATAGATAAAATAGCTCCACCTTTGTCTTTCACTGACAGGTTCATTCGATCATTTTCGTCCTCAAATATACGAAGGTTTGCAATTTTAGTAGCAAGATAGCCTGCATCCTCTTCTGTATCCTCGTGCGTAACCCCTAGGAGCACCACAAGGCCATGATCGATCTCACCTGTAGTTTCTCCATTCACGGTGACTGAGGCTTGCTTTGAACGTTGTATAACGGCTTTCATGGAGAACTTCCTTTCTTAACTACTGCATAATTCTACGAACAGCATAAATATCTGGAATTCGTTTAACACGCTCGACCACTTTTTGAAGATGAGCTGTGTTCCGAATGGAGACAGTCATACTAATTGTTGCCATCTTGTTATTATCTGATCGACCAGAAACAGACGTCATGTCGGTTTTGGTTTCTGCTACAGCCTGAAGAACCTCATTCAGAAGACCTCTCCGATCAAAACCACTGATTTCGATATCAACATTATAGTTTTTTGGGGAGTCGCTTTCCCATTCAACCTCTAAGAGGCGTTCCTGACCATTCTCTTCATTCACATTAGGACAGTCTTTCCTGTGAATCGAGACACCTCTCCCTTTCGTGATATAGCCCACAATATCATCACCTGGAACAGGGTTACAGCATCGTGAAAGGCGGATTAACAGGTTGTCTATCCCTTTCACTCGCACACCCGACTCTGCTCTCTTTGGCGGCCGAGAAGGTGAATGGGTCTTACCTTCAATAATTGATTTTGCTAGCTCTTCTTCCTGCTCTTTCGTCCGTTCTTTACGAGCCTTATCTGTCAGCCTTGTTGCAATTTGTGCAGCTGTAATTCCACCATATCCAACAGCTGCGTACATATCTTCTTCACTTGTAAAGTTAAATTTCTTAGATACATTTGCAATGTTATCTGAAGTCAAAACAGCCTTTAATTCAAAGCCATGGTTTTTAATTTCTTTCTCAACAAGCTCTCGACCTTTTTCAACGTTTTCTTCACGCTTTTCTTTCTTAAACCATTGCTTAATCTTATTCTTAGCGTGGGAGCTTTGACTGATTTTTAACCAGTCTTTACTTGGACCATAAGAGTGCTTAGAAGTTAGAACTTCAACGATATCCCCTGTTTTCAACCGATGATCTAGTGGTACCATTTTGCCGTTCACTTTTGCGCCAATGCAATGATTCCCAATTTCAGTATGAATGCGGTAGGCGAAATCAAGAGGTACCGAGCCAGTAGGCAATTCAAATACGTCTCCTTTAGGCGTGAAGACAAAAACCATATCACTGAATAGATCAATCTTAAGAGACTCCATAAATTCTTCAGCATTCGAAACATCATTTTGCCATTCAAGAATTTGCCTAAACCATGATAGCTTTTTCTCAAATGAGCTATTCACCTGATTCTCATCGCCTTCTTTGTACGCCCAATGAGCGGCAATCCCGTATTCAGCAACTTTGTGCATATCAGACGTTCGAATTTGCACCTCGAGAGGGTCACCTTTAGGTCCAATGACTGTCGTATGAAGCGATTGGTACATATTCGCTTTTGGCATAGCAATATAATCTTTGAAACGACCAGGCATAGGCTTCCAGCATGTATGAATAATGCCAAGAACGGCATAGCAATCCTTGATGCTATTCACAACGATACGTACCGCGAGCAAATCATAAATTTCGTTAAATTGCTTATGTTGCTTAGCCATTTTCCGATAGATACTATAGATATGTTTCGGACGACCTGAAATTTCAGCTTCAATGGAAACTTCTTTCACACGCTCTTGAATTTCGTCCACAACTTCATGGACAAATCCTTCACGTTCAGCCCGTTTCTTTTGCATTAAATTCACGATGCGATAATACTGCTGTGGATTTAAATAACGAAGCGCCGTATCCTCAAGCTCCCATTTAATAGTGGAAATTCCTAGACGATGGGCTAGAGGCGCAAATATTTCTAGCGTTTCATTCGCTTTTTGCATTTGTTTTTCTTTTGGCATGTGCTTAAGCGTACGCATGTTATGAAGTCTATCAGCCAATTTAATCAGAATGCACCTAATATCTTGAGCCATAGCGATCATCATCTTCCGGTGATTCTCAGCTTGCTGCTCCCGCTTGGACTTATACTTGATTTTCTTCAGCTTCGTAACGCCATCAACGAGCATGGCAAGTTCCGGGCTGAATTCATCAGAAATTTGTTCAAGCGTCACGTCGGTGTCTTCAACGACATCATGAAGAAAGCCCCCAGCCACTGTCACAGGGTCTACTTCAAGGTTCACAAGAATGCCAGCAACCTCAATAGGATGAATAATATAGGGTTCACCCGATTTGCGGTACTGGCCTTCATGTGCGTTTCGCGCGTATTCAAATGCTCTATTAAGATAAGAGAGATCGTCCTCAGACAGATACTTCTCCGCTCTTTCCATCACTTCTTCTATCGTCATCAAATCACCTTGATTACTGTTGGTATATTGCTTCTATTATCGTTAAAAAAAGTCAGCATGTAAAGAGATTAAGAGAAAAATGTCGTTTTCCCTAATTATTAAACGCTCAATCTTTATGTCTAAGGTGCATAAAGAGAAAGAGCGTCCGGCTATTCGGACACTCCATTCTTTAGTATGTCATTAGAGTAAAGATATCATGACGGTCAAGGTTTTTACGCCCTTCAAGATAGGAAAGCTCAATCATGAAAGCAAGTCCTACAACAACTCCACCAAGCATTTCAACTAGCTCGATCGTTGCATTGATCGTACCGCCAGTCGCAAGCAAGTCATCCGTAATCAATACTCGTTGACCTGGCTTAATAGCATCCTTATGAATCGTAAGGACGTCTTTACCATATTCAAGACCATAGTCTACTTTAGCTACTTCGCGTGGTAATTTACCTTCTTTTCGAACAGGTACAAAACCGATACCAAGAATATATGAAACCGGGCACCCTACGATAAATCCTCTTGCTTCAGGTCCTACAATAACATCAACATCTTTATCTTTCGCAAAATCCGCAATATCATTAACGACTCCTCGGTAAGCTTCGCCGTTTTGCATTAACGGAGTGATGTCTTTAAAACGAATACCCTCTTTCGGATAATCTTCAACCACTGCGATATAATCTTTATAATTCATTTACTTAATGGCCTCCTCAGTGCTATTGAAACAATTAACTGATTGATCGAACCAACTTTTCAAAGCATGATAGGAGGAATAGCAAAAATCATTTTCGAGCTTTGCTTTTTCAAGCTTACTCCTATACGTTTTAGAAGAAGTTAATTCACTTTTTACAGATTGTGGATTTAGAGAAATCAGTCCATTATCCATTGTAACAAAATCTAGCTCAAAAAACACCTCTGACATAAAGGGAACTGTTTCTTTTGACCAACCTTTATGCTTTGCGAGCTTTTCGGCATCGCGTAAGTTAAAGCTACCTCTCTTCATTAAGAAAGCATAGAACCATTTAAAATCCTCACGTGACGGAAGCGTTGAGAAAAAGTGATCCTCCTCATGCTCAAATACTGCATACGTTCGATCTGGTAACCCACCATTTCGAAACAGATTGATAAGATCTTCTTCTAAATCCGGAAGATCGAGTAGCATAACATATTTATTCTCAATTGCTAGTTTCTCTTGTTCTGTTGGATCAACAATAATGTAATCTTTCCAATCCTCAAGTCCAAGCTTTGTCATGGTGTTTTTTTGGAAAGCTACCATAACAAGCTTATCGAGCGGCAGCATTTCAAGTCGTTTTTTCAAACCTCGAATGCCTCGATAATCAAAGAGTTGCCATTCATTCACAGCGATATCTTTCACAAAGATTTGTGGCTTTCGAAGTCCATTCCACTCGTTGACGGAAAGTTGGCCAATTACGCTTACAGCAGCTCTTGATGCTATTTCTTCAAATGCATAACCGAAATGAAACCCTACGCCATCTAGCGTAGCGCCGTTTTCCTCAAGGCCTACCTTGAGGTGATTGTCCTGACTCCCAATCCTTCTAATTTGAGAGAGATGAACGTCTTTTAGCATAACAACTGGTTTCGGATTACTTACTCCAAAAGGAGCCAAAAGGTTCATTTCTTCAATTGTCTCAAGAGTAACATCCTCTACACGACAATGAAGATCTACTTTTGTAAGTGGTGTCAAATCTTCTTCTGTTAACTTATCTAAAGCCTGTTTGTTTAATCTTGAACGCAAATCTTCTAGGTAGCTTAAATCAATGGTCATACCAGCGGCCATTGGATGACCACCGAAGTGAGGGAGAATGTCTCTGCATTCAGAAAGGTTTGCAAACATATCAAAGGCCTCAATGCTTCGTGCAGATCCTTTTGCGACACCTTTCTCACGATCAATACTCATCACGATGGTTGGGCGATAATACTTTTCAACAAGTCGTGAAGCCACGATTCCAATGACCCCCGCATTCCATCCTTCCTTAGCAATGATGAGTACGCGATTGCTTTCATCACTCAAGTACTTTGACTCAACCTCTTCAATCGCTTCTTTCGTCATTGTATTAACTAGTTCCTGACGATTCTTATTAAGAGCATCAATATCAGATGCCAGCTGCTCAGCAAGAATCGGATCATCTGTTGTCAGCAGTTCAACTGCAGGGTCTGCACTATCAAGACGGCCCGCAGCATTTAGTCTCGGTCCTATTCCAAAACCAAGATGCTCTTCGTTAAGCTCCTGACCTTTTAAACCACATACATCTAGCAAAGCTTTTATTCCTGGCTTATTTGAATTCTGAAGGGCGCGAATACCTTCGCTTGCTAAAAGACGGTTCTCATCCTGAAGTGGTACAAGATCAGCGATGGTACCCATTGCGACGATCTCTAATAAATCTCCTGGAATTCTTCCAAGCAAAGCCTGCGCAAGTTTAAATGCAACCCCTACTCCTGCTAAACCTTTGAATGGATAACCACACCCTGGCTTTTTAGGGTTTATTGTCGCGTAGGAATCGGGCAGAACCGGAGGAGGCTCATGATGGTCAGTAATAATGAGATCAATACCGATTTCTTTAGCAACTTCAGCCTCATGTACACCGGATATTCCTGTATCTACAGTCACTATTAGTTGATACCCATCTTCTTGTGCCTGTCTAAAAGCAGCTTCGTTAGGTCCGTATCCCTCTGTAAATCGATTAGGAATATAGTAATCAAATATAGCGCCAAGCTCGCGTAACGTATAGACAAGTACAGTCGTGCTGCTAACGCCATCGGCATCATAGTCACCAAAAATAAGGATTCGCTCACCAGAAGCAATCGCCTGTTGAATTCTTTCGACCGATTCCTTCATACCATCCATTAAATATGGGTCGTGATAAGTTAAATTCTCTTTATATAGAAATCTTTTCGCTTCTTCTTCTCCCTCAATACCTCGATTAACTAAAAGCGAAGCAGCAAGTCGAGAAATTCCAAGTTCACTCTGGAGCCGATCAATGTTTGTTTCATCTGTTTCAGCCAGTTTCCAGCGTGTTTTAGACCTTAACATCGAATCACCTCTTAACTTGTTCATTATATATAGTTTCAGGAGCTTTGACCATAGTTCAAGAAGAGGAATCTTTTACAATCCCTCGTCAATCCACTATAAAAAGCCTTGAACTTAATCAAGGCTTTCTTGTCATTATTCCCCTTCAGTACCGGTGCCCTCATCTGTTGCCTCACCATCAAGTGGAGTATGGACAGCTTTTGATTCATTTGATGCTGGTGCTGTTTTTAACTTTTCCTTTTCTTTTTGTAACTTTCTTAGCTCTCTTTTCACTCTGTAATACTTAACCATTCCAAAACCAAGCACAAGAATCGCACCCATTAATACAGATCCCAGTATGACAAGCACAAGCGGCCAATCCGAAGTTCCAAATACATAGTTAACCTGTACAGGATCTACATTCACGACCGAAAACACCGCTATAATTAAGGCGAAAATAAGTGCTACAACTAATCCCCATTGTCCCTTCATCCTTATCTACCTCCTCTTCTACTACAATACTTATTCCATTACTCTCTCATTTTTTCCTTCGGTTCATAAGGATTAATGTGGACTAACACATCATGCACCTCATCTTCTTCAAGAAGGCGCTTTTTTACATCCTTACCGATGTCATGTCCTTCTTTAACAGAAATATCCGGGTCTACACCAAGCTTGATATCAATAATAACATAGTGTCCGTGCTCTCTAGCATAGAACTCATCAAGGTTCACAACCCCCGGCATCCCGGTAATCACTTTTTTATACTCCGTCGTATCCTCCTCATGCAGCACATGATCCAGTGTTGTGTGAATGGAGTCGAAACCAAGCTTCACAGCCATTTTAGCAATCAGAACAGAAACGAAAATTCCTGCAATCGGGTCGGCATAAATGAGCCATGGCAAGCTAAATTCGCTACCTAAAATAGCACCTGCAATCCCTATTAGAACAGCAATGGAAGAATAGACATCTGAGCGATGTTCATACGCATTCACGATCAGTGCATCACTTTTTATCTTTTTACCCAACCGATACTTATATCGAAACATCGCTTCTTTGACCACAATCGAGATGAGAGCTGCAAAGAGAGCAAGAGTCCCGGGTGCCTCAATAGGTTTGAATAGCGCCTTTCCTGAACTTATTCCAATTTCAACTCCAACTAATAACAACAACACAGCTACAATAATAGCTGCAATTGACTCTGCTTTTCCGTGACCGTAGGGATGATCTTTATCGGGTGGTAGCTTAGCGGCTCGCAAACCAACAAAAACGGCAAATGAGCCAGCTACATCTGATGCCGAGTGTGCGGCGTCGGCAATGAGAGCTCGACTATTGGAGATCGATCCAATAACACCTTTAAGTACTGCGAGGATAATATTTCCTAGTATACCAATGATCGCTGCAATCTCTGCTTTTCGAAACCGCTCTTCTTTATTCATTTTTTCACCTCTTACGTAACAAGTCATTATAGCTTTTCCCTTATTTCAAAATCTCACACCGCTCCATTTGGACACGTAAAAGCCATGGCTAAGCCATGGCTTTACTTCATCCGGGCACCCTCAAAGGAATACTCTTATGCTTCACCTTCAACAGGAGCGAACTTTTTCTTCTTCAATTGTTTCCCCTTCCATACTGCCCAAAGCTGCGAGGCAATGAAGAGAGATGAATACGTACCTGCGACTAGTCCAATCAATAAGGCAATCGCAAATGGTCTAATTGCTTCGCCGCCAAAGGCCGTAAGAGCAGCAGCAGCAAAGACAACCGTTAGCACCGTATTAATGGAACGAGCAAGCGTTTGAACAAGACTTTTATTCACAACACGTGCGACGTCCTCAAATGTTTTGACCTTTTTTTCGAACTTCATATTCTCACGTATGCGATCAAAAGTAACGATCGTATCATTTATGGAATAACCTACAATCGTTAGTACTGCTGCTATAAACGTAATGTTCACTTCAATTTGCAGAATACTGAATACCGCAATTATGAAGAACGCATCATGGAATAACGCAACGACAGCGGCAAGCCCTTGTAACCATTCAAACCTTAGTGCAACGTATACGATAATTCCTATCGAAGCAATAGCAACTGCGATAAACGCATTCTTAGCAAGATCTACTGCTACATCAGGTGAGACCGTACTAATACTCGGTTCAGCACCATAAAGCTCTATGAAATGATTTTTAATTTCAGCAACTTCATCTTTGCTAAGCTCATCCTTAAATGCAGCAACGGCAATATCCCCACCGCCAGCAAGAGTTACTGATTCGGGATTATATCCAAGACCATCGAATTCATCGCTTACTTCTTCTGTTGTTAGTTTACTATCAGATTGAAGATCCACACGAGATCCACTAGAGAAATCAATTCCTAAGTTTAGTCCAAATATGGCAATTGCTAACCCACCGAGAACGATTAAAGCTAGTGAAATCGCAAAAAACTTATTACGATGTTTAACAAAATCAAACTTAATATCTCTTACTTTAGAGCTCATCGATTTCACTCTCCTTTACGCCAAAAAGTCGGGGCTTTTTATTCAGTGCCCTGCTCTTGACCCATAGGCCGAGAAGAATTCGCGAACCCCAAACAGCAGTCAAAAAGCTAACAACAATACTAGTAATTAGCATAACAGCAAATCCTTTAACAGTGCTAGTGCCATAAGCAAATAGAACTCCTGCTGCGATTAACGTCGTGATGTTCGCATCAAAAATAGTTGTAAATGAACGTCTTCCCCCAGCCTTGAAGGCCGACATGACGGATTTACCTGAACGAAGCTCTTCCTTAATTCGTTCATACGTAATAATATTTGCATCAACCGCCATCCCTACGCCGAGGATGAGTGCAGCAATACCAGGAAGAGTTAATACTGCGTTCATCCAATTAAAGACAACAAGAATCAAATAGATGTACGTAGTTAACGTAATCACCGCAATTGCTCCCGGCAAACGGTAATAGAACAGCATGAATAAGAAAATCAAACCGACTCCAATAAATCCTGCTATAACCGTTTTATCAAGAGACTGTTCACCGAACTGTGCACCAACTGAAGTTGAATAAATTTCATCTAGCTGAACCGGTAAAGAACCTGCGTTTAAAAGCTCTTTTAGATTTTCAGCTTCTTCAAGCTGAAATGGTGGTCCTGAAATGACTACAGTATTTTGAGAAAGCACTTGATTAACAGCCGGATCCGAAATAAATTTCTGTTCATCAGCTGGCTTTGTAACTTCTTCTTTATAAGAATCGCCTTCTTCATAATCAAGCCAGATCACTAGTCGATTATCCGGCTGAGGCAATTGACTGAGGTCTCGAGTTATATTTGCAAATTTTTCGGGATCCTTAAGCGTTACCTGAACAACGGGTTGGTTGTTATCAAATACAACCTTGGCGGCGCCTTCTTTAAGATCGGCTCCGCTCATTTTCTCTTCATCGTCCGTGGTTCGGAAGGTGAGCTCAGCCTGAGTGGAAAGAAGTTCACGCGCCTGGTTTTGATCTTTCACTCCAGCAAGCTGAACGCGAATGCGATCTTCCCCTTCAATCGTTATACGAGGTTCTGAAACCCCTAATACGTTAATACGCTTGTACAAAGCGCTTACTGTGCTGTTTAACAGGTCCTGACTAAGTTCTTGGCCTTCTTGAGCCGGTTCTACTTCATATAGAACTTCAAATCCACCCTGCAGATCAAGGCCTAATTTAATATCTTTTGTTACACCCATGACGGTTGTTCCAATTAATCCGCCAAGTAAAAGGACGATCAAAAAGAACGCAACGATCCGGCCTTTTTTTACCATGGAATAAAACTCCTCTCTAAACCCCCAACATTAATGCATATGTAAAACGGATAGCACACAATATTAGCTATTATATCGAAATATGAATTTTTCTGTCAATTTTAGTCTTTTCTAAGTCTGACTTTCAAACGTTTTCGTGCCTTTATATGCATGAATGGTTAACCAATTCATATATTCATTCACCGATAAACGCATAATTTCATTCACAAGTCTGTGCAACTTTACTTCTTCTAATTCATTGTTTCTTTCAAGGCGTGCAAGGAGACATTCCCAGATTTCGTCCATGGTCGCTCCACTATACCCTAACAGCAAAAACTCATCTCTCTTGCTTTCAAGCGCTGGGGATATTTCCTTCTTCCACTCTTTCATCTCGCCGTCTCCTTTCTCAAATAAGCTAGCGTTCAACATAGCATTAAATTAAGAGGCGCTATAACCTTTCAAACATTTTAAACCCTGGATTAAAAAATGGAATAAATCGCTGCGCCAACCCCAAGGCCTGCAATAATGACTCCTGTGAGGATGGAAAGAAAAGCATATTTAAAACGAATCGCAAATAAAGCAGCAGCGACACATGCGCTATATGCCCCAGTCGTCGGAAGCGGGACAGCAGTAAAAAGAATAAGCCCGATTGCACCGTACTTATCAACATTTTTACTTTTGCTTATCGTTCTATGATAAAGCCAGTCATAAAATCGTTTATACCAGCCAAATCTCATTAGCCAATTGCTTAACGGCTGAAATAGAAGAAGCAATGGAATAATCGGTAACACATTTCCTAAAAGACTAAGTGAGAACGCCTTTAAAAATGAAAAATCAAAGGTATACGCGAGAGGTAATCCACCCCTCAACTCTAATATTGGAAGCGCTGAAACAATAACTACAATCACTTCATGAGGTAGAAAACCAAGGTTCTCTACGACAAATTGTTTAATTTCTTCTTTCATTGAAACACTCCTATATGCCTGTCATGCTTTGTCCCCTAATAAGCATATACATAGTGATAAAAAATATCTAGACTTTTCTACAATTTCGCAGGTGTATACTGGATAGAAAGTAGGGTGAATATGTCAAAGCAAACCTTTCTTAGAGGGACTCTTTTTCTCATTCTCGCCGGGTTAATTACAAAGGTGCTAGGCTTTATTAACCGTATAGTGATGGTTCGTGTGATGGGCGAAGAAGGTGTCGGTCTTTATATGATGGCTGTCCCTACGCTAATTCTAACCATTACATTAACACGTATGGGACTCCCCGTTGCAATCTCAAAGATGGTCGCGGAAGCGGATGCCGAAGGAGATCGACAAAAGATTAAACGAATTTTAATTGTATCGCTCTCCATTACCACTATCCTTAGTGTCATTTTTACGACAATTATGGTACTAGCTGCACCTTTCTTATCAAAAGAAGTTTTCACAGACGACCGTACCTTTTATCCTCTTATTGCTATCGCTCCAGTTGTATCGATTGTAGCTCTTTCCTCTGTGCTAAGAGGCTATTTTCAAGGTTTACAAAATATGCGACCTTCTGCATATTCCCAGGTAATCGAGCAAATTGTCCGCATTTGCCTTGTAGCGGTTCTAACAGGGGCTTTCCTCCCATACGGTGTGGAGTTTGCAGCTGCGGGCGCAATGATTTCCGTTGTTCTCGGAGAACTTGCTTCCTTACTATTTATGTTCTCAATGTTCAAAATGAAGAAGCGCATTAAAATTCGAAGCGGTTTTTTCAATTATTTAAAAGGCGGGAGGGAAACATTTAACAGCTTAATGAAAATTTCACTTCCTACAACAGGAAGCCAGTTAATTGGTTCGTTATCTTATTTCTTTGAGCCAATCATGGTTGCCCGTAGTCTGGCGATGGCTGGTGTTGCGACAACGCTTGCCACCACACAATACGGGCATTTATCAGGCCTTGCCATCCCACTCCTTTTTCTGCCTACTTTTATTACGTATTCCTTACAAGTCTCACTCGTCCCCGCGATCAGTGAGGCTCACGCTCAGAAGCAATACAAACAGATTCAGCATCGTCTCAGCCAGGCGATTCGACTATCCATGGTTGCAGGTGGCCTTTCAGTTGTTGTTACGTATATTTTTGCCGTTCCTTTAATGGATATCATGTATCAAGCACCTCATGTAGCTATCTATGTGCAAGTAATGGCTCCTTTCTTTTTCTTCTATTATTTTCAAGGACCACTTGCGGCCGCACTTCAAGCATTAGATTTAGCTAAAGCAGCGATGATCAATAGCTTCATCGGAGCAGGCGTAAAGCTCACCGCAATTTTCTTCCTAGCTTCAAGACCTGAACTTGGCATTATGGGGGCTGCTCTAGCGATTGTTATTGGAATATTACTTGTAACGCTTCTCCATTTTGCAACACTCGTAAAAGCGATTGGTTTCTCCATCGTAGTGAGTGATTTATTGAAAGGGGTTGCGTCCATTATTGGTGCCGGAGTTGCTGGTCATTTTCTGTATGAGAACCTCGCTTCTTCATCATCAGATATACTCGGTACGTTTGTTGCTATTTGTGTAACATCAATTATTTATTGTATCCTTCTTCTATTACTTGGGTTAATTAACCGAAATGATCTTAGAAGAATTCCTCTTATCGGAAAATATGTGCATTAAATGAAGAGGAAAAAAAGAAGGTAACCGCTCTGGTTACCTTTTTTCATTCTTTAAATCAATAAAAAAGCTTCCATTCTTATGAAGAGAACAGAATGAGATACGTTTAATATCCTTATGACCCACTTTTCTTAATTCCTGACGAAGCCATAAAGCTGTTTTTCCAATTCGTTCAAGATGTTCCTCTTGTACTTTCCCGTCGAGAATGAGAGGGAGTGGCATCAATGTCTCTGGGTGTTCCTTCTTATTATCTTCCTCTTTTCTAATGACAGATAGCTTTCCAGAAGGCTCAAGGATGGCGAATTCCACGTCCGAAACAGAAGCAACATTATTTTCTCTCAGTTGAATAAGCAAATCATCAAAGTTATACCGTTGTTTTTTCATTTCGACCTCATCAATTCGACCACGATCAATTAAAACAGATGGCTTTCCATCTACAATTTCTCGAACCTTCTCACTTTTTAATGAAATATAAGCCATAATCATTTGAATAAGTACTAGAATGACCATTGGAACAATTGTATTTATCATTGGCGTTTGAGGGTCTTCAATTGACATAACGGCAAGCTCAGCAATCATAATGGAGACAACAAAATCAAGAATGCTTAACTGACCAATTTCTCGTTTTCCCATGACTCGAAAAACAAAAATGATAACAAAATACAAAACAAGTGTCCTCATTATGACTGTCATAAATTCCATCCCTGAATCCCTCCTTCCAGTCTTGTTTTGATTAGTGTAACCATGTTTCAGCTCAGCATGAGGAAATGTATTGAAAAAACGGATTTTTACATTTCATTAAAATAACGTGTGAACCATAGACAGGATGATCTTAGTTCAAATAAAAAAAAGCTTCCCTCAATAATAGGGAAGCAAGTAGCGGAAATACATGTAGATTGTACTAATGGCAAGTGACACACAAACAACAGGTATTCCGATTTTCAAAAATTCAATAAAGCGAACTTCTTGTTTATCTTTCAGCGCTAGACCTGCTACTACTACGTTTGCTGAAGCACCGATTAACGTTCCGTTCCCCCCAAGACAAGAGCCTAAGGCAAGCGACCACCACAATGGATCAAGGTTTGTCATTCCATAACCCGAAAATTCCGTAATGACAGGAATCATCGCTGCTACAAATGGAATATTATCTAAAAAGGCTGAGAGAAAACCAGATCCCCATAAAATCACAAGCGATGTTTTAGGCAAATCGCCGTCCGTGTATAAGAGAATACTTCTCGCCACTTCATCAATAATCCCTACTTCCTCTAATCCACCGATTAAAATGAACAATCCAATAAAGAAGAACAAGGTCACCCATTCAATTGACTCGAATACCTCTTCAATCTTGTGTTCATTTTGTGTGATGAGTAATAAAAGGACCGCTCCTGCCATCGCAATGTTAGTTAGCTCTGTATGTAAAATAGGATGTAGCAGAAAGCCTGAAATCGTCATTAGCAGAACGATCGACGATTTATAAAGAAGAGGTCCTCTCTTTAAATAATCATCTGCATTAATTCGAAGCAACGTCTGTCGATGGTCGTCGTCTACAGTCAATCCCTTTCGATATAAAAATAAAAGACCTGTCATGATCACAGCATAAATGACAACAACCACTGGTGCCAGGTTATATAGAAAATCATTAAAGTCTAAATGATCAACAGCCTGCCCGATCATGATGTTCGGCGGATCACCAATCAATGTTGCTGTACCACCTATATTAGAAGATAAAATAACAGTTACTAAAAAGGGCATGCTCGTAATTTTAAGTATCCTTGTCAAGGTAAGTGTAATTGGTACGAGAAGAAGAACAGTCGTCACATTATCTAACAAAGCTGATCCAATTGCAGTCAATGTCCCTATTACAGCAAGTAGCGGCAGCGGTTTTCCTTGTACCTTTTGCGCAAGTTTGATGGCAATATATTCAAACAATCCATTCTGACTTGTAATGGAGACAAGAATCATCATTGAAAACAATAATGCAATCGTATTCCAATCAACGTGGTTCATGAAAGCAGAATCGGTGGTTGTAATTCCTGAAAGTAGCATGAGAAGACCACCGCCACAGGCAACGATCGCACGATTAATTTTCTCAGTTAATATGCCGACGTAAGCAAGAACAAATATGATGAGCGCGATGATCATTTCCAATCCATGCTGCCCCTTCCCTGTCCCGTTTCTAACATCGTATGACGAGCTGTTCGATTTCATGAATAGACTTCTATTTCCTTCTCAAACGAATAGAATGTACAAACTATCTCGTTTAAGGAGGAAGACCATGAGATCGAAACATGCAGTCTCAAGTATGGGCGCAGGGCTATTAGCAATAATCGTGATTGTGCTTGCAACTAGCGTGCTTTTTTCTTTAATTCTTCGTTTCACATCTGTATCAGAAAACGGACTGAGCCCATTCATTATTGTTGCTACAGTTATTGCATTTTTTATAGGTGGATTTATTTCAGGTGGGAAAGGAGGAGAACGCGGTTGGCTACTAGGAGGAGGAACAGCCATTATGTACGTCATTCTCCTCTTTCTTATTCAGTATCTGGGTTACAGAATAAACATGAATCTTGAACAATTGCTTTATCATGCTGGTTATGGTCTGATTTGCATTCTAGGAGGAATCATGGGGGTAAATGTTAGAGGCGGAAATCATCGAGAGGCTTAGGCGAACAAAGAGCGCCCTCTGATGAGGACGCTCTTTATTATGTTACTTGCTGTTTTCAGTGATTGATTCGCGGATAGCCGCGCGGTCAAACACCATTTTTGTACCGTCTGTAGTACGGATTGTAATTGTACCTTCATCCATTGCATCAATGATGCCGTGCATACCACCGATCGTTACAACTTTATTTCCTTTTTCTAAGCTGGCTTGCATTTCTTTCGTTTTCTTTTGACGCTTCTGTTGCGGGCGAATCAAAAGGAAATAGAAAATCGCAAACATTAGTAGAAGCGGGACTATATTCATTAACGTAGAACCCATATTCATTTCACCCCTTTCCAGCAATCATACAATCTATGGATTAAAAGTTTTTCGCATTTGGTTTATTAAACCCATATTGTTCAAAAAACTCATCCTTAAAGTCCAGGAGACGATCATCCATAATCGCCTGCCTAACTTGCTTCATCAAGTTTAACAGAAAATAGAGATTATGGTAAGTCGTTAATCTAAAGCCAAATGTTTCATTGGATTTTACAAGATGACGAATATACGCCCTTGAATAATTGCGGCAAACATGACAATCGCAATTCTCGTCAAGCGGACGGAAATCACGTGCATATTTTGCATTTCGAACGACTAGACGACCATTGCTAGTCATTAGTGTTCCATTTCGCGCGATACGAGTAGGAAGAACACAATCAAACATATCCACGCCTCGAATAGCTCCGTCAATTAGAGAATCTGGTGAACCAACCCCCATTAAATAACGAGGTTTCTGAGTTGGAAGGTGAGGCGTCGTAAACTCGAGCACGCGATTCATCACGTCTTTCGGTTCACCTACTGAAAGGCCTCCAATAGCATAGCCCGGGAAATCAAGTGAAACAAGATCCTCAGCACTTTGTTTTCTTAACTCTTCATACTCTCCACCTTGAACAATTCCAAACAACCCCTGGATATCTTTTCGTTCATGAGCTGTCAGGCATCGTTCAGCCCAGCGACTCGTACGCTCAACAGAACTTTTCATGTAATCAAATTCTGCTGGGTATGGAGGACACTCATCGAATGCCATCATAATATCAGAACCGAGTGCATTTTGGATTTCCATTGCGCCTTCTGGAGATAAGAATAACTTCTCACCGCTCATGTGATTCCGAAAATGAACGCCTTTTTCCTCAATTTGTCTAAGGTCACTTAAGCTAAAGACCTGAAATCCTCCAGAATCCGTAAGAATCGGCTGATCCCAGTTCATAAATTTATGAAGGCCACCAGCTTCTTTGACAATATCATGACCAGGACGAAGCCAAAGATGATACGTGTTACTAAGGATAACGCCAGCGCCCATTTCTTTTAGTTCTTCTGGACTCATCGTTTTCACTGTCGCAAGTGTTCCAACAGGCATAAACATCGGTGTATCAAACGTACCATGTGGCGTGTGCAGCTTTCCAAGACGCGCCCCACTTTGTTTACACGTTTTTATTAATTCATAGCGAATTGGTTCTGTCATTCTTTCGTACTCCCTTCCAAAATCAACATTGCATCACCAAAACTGAAGAAGCGATACTCTTCCTCAACAGCCGTGCGATAAGCAGAAAGCACAAAATCTCTTCCCGCAAGGGCACTCACTAGCATGATCAATGTTGACTGAGGCAGGTGAAAGTTTGTAATCAGCCCATCGATTGCTTTAAAAGTATAACCCGGATAAATAAAAATGTCGGTCCAACCCGAAGCTTCTTCAAATTGTCCATCATGTGCTGATGCCACGGTTTCAAGTGTTCTCGTTGAAGTAGTACCGACAGAAATGATTCGGCCTCCCGATTCCCTTACACTGTTCAACAGTTCAGCCGTGCCCTTTGTCAGTTGATAAAATTCCCCATGCATTTCATGTTCAAGAATATTATCGACGGAAACTGGTCGGAAAGTGCCAAGACCCACATGAAGTGTAATAAATGCGACATGAACGCCTTTATCTTCAAGACGCTGAAGCATTTCTTCTGTGAAGTGAAGGCCAGCAGTTGGTGCTGCTGCTGATCCTCTATGCTTAGCAAAAACAGTTTGATATCGTTCTTGATCATCGAGCGTTTCAGTAATATATGGTGGAAGAGGCATTTCGCCAAGCTGATCAAGAATTTCATAGAAAACGCCTTCGTATTGAAACTCTAATACACGTCCGCCATGTTCAAGTGACTCTTTGCATACGGCTGTTAGACGTCCATCGCCAAATGAAATCACAGTGCCTGGCTTCACTCGCTTAGCCGGTTTAACAAGAGTCTCCCATTGATCCTCTTCCATTTGCTTAAGAAGCAGCACTTCAATTTTAGCTCCTGTTTCTTCTTTTGATCCATACAACCTAGCTGGCATGACTCGTGTATCATTCAACACAAGACAATCACCGGGATTTATGTAATCCTCTAAATTGGAGAATTCGCGATGCTGAAGCTTTTGTTTTAATGGATCTAATACCATCAATCTGGACTTTGTCCGTTCCTTTAACGGCGTTTGAGCAATTAACCGTTCTGGAAGTTCGAAATCAAAATCATTTACGTTCATTTTATTCACCACTGTTTCTAGAAAGTGTTCAACTTTATTGATTTTACCACAGCTTTACCTATTGGCGCACCCTTAAGGGGCAGTTCCCCTTCCACCATGTTGAAAATGGCGTTTGGAAAGCTGCCCCTTATCTGAACTTACCTATAATAAAAAAGAGTAAAGACAAGGCAATACTAACGACTATTGAGGTTACAATCGGAAAAAAAAACGTAGTGTTTCCTTTTTTGATTACGATGTCACCAGGTAATTTTCCAATAAAGGACCACAACACACCAATGGCCAAGAAGGCGATCCCTAAGATAATAAACAACTTTGAAATTCCCATCGCTATTGAGGAATCTCCATACCAAAGTGATCGTATACCTGATGAGTAACCATCCGTCCACGAGGTGTACGCTGAAGAAATCCAATTTGAAGAAGATAAGGTTCATACACGTCTTCAATGGTATGACTTTCTTCACCAATCGTTGCTGCAATTGTATCTACTCCTACAGGACCTCCACGGAATTTCTCTATGATGGCTAATAGAAGCTTGTGATCGATATGATCAAGTCCAAGAGGATCGACTTGCATCATCTCAAGAGCCTGAGAAGCAAGTGAATGCGAAATGACTCCATCCCCTTTCACCTGCGCAAAATCCCTTACACGTTTTAGCAAGCGATTGGCAATTCTAGGTGTCCCTCGCGATCTTCGAGCAAGTTCAACGGCAGCAGCGTGGTCCATTTCAACATCGAAAATGTCAGCTGTTCTCATTAAAATAGTTTGAAGTTCGTCTTCAAGATAATACTCTAATCTACTCAGTACGCCGAAACGATCTCGTAAAGGCGCCGTTAATAGTCCAGCCCTTGTCGTAGCGCCTACTAAGGTGAATGGTGGCAGATCCAAACGAACAGATCTTGCCGTTTCGCCTTTTCCTATTACAATATCTAGACAGTAGTCTTCCATCGCAGGATAAAGAACTTCTTCAACACTTCGAGGTAGTCGATGTATTTCATCGATAAATAAAACATCCCCAGGTTCAAGGGCGGTTAATATAGCTGCAAGATCACCAGGTCTTTCAATCGCAGGACCTGATGTTGTACGCAAATTTACTTCCATCTCGTTTGCAATAATGGCTGAGAGAGTCGTTTTACCTAGACCAGGAGGGCCGTACAACAGCACATGATCTAAGGGCTCTTCTCGCATTTTAGCCGCTTCAATAAACACTTCAAGATTTCGCTTTACCTTTTCTTGTCCAATATATTGACTTAATCGCTGAGGACGGAGGCTATATTCTACGGATGAGTCGTCACCGACCTGCTCACCTGATAGAATTCGATCTTCCACTTTACTCCCTCCTTATTGCTTCAGCATAAGCTGAAGGGCTTTTTTAATATACTGATCTGTCGTTAGCGTTTCTTCAACTAGCTTTGGTTTAATCTTCTTAATTTCTCGCTCAGCATACCCAAGAGCTTTCAATGCTTCTAGCGCTTCTTCTAGCTCATGAGCACCCTCTTCTTGAACTTCATCCACTGCAAACAATCCCTCAGTTGGAGCGCCAAAGCCTTTAAGCTTACCTTTTAGATCTAGAATGATTTGTCTGGCAGTTTTCTTACCAACGCCAGGAAACTTTGTTAGAAATTTCTCATCTTCCATTTCAATGGCACTCACAACTTTATCAGGTTCACCAGTCGCTAAAATCGCCACAGCTCCCTTAGGACCGATACCGGAAACATTTAGAAGCTTCTCAAACAAAAGGCGCTCTTCCCGTGTTGGAAATCCATAAAGGGCAATGAGATCTTCTCTAACGTAATGATGCGTAAAAATTTGAATCGATTGATTACGGTACTTCTGAAATTCAAAAGGATTTCCACAGTAAATTTTATATCCTATCGCATTCGACTCTACAACAATGTATTCTGTATCAATATATTCAACCGTGCCTTTAATATATTCTATCAAAGCTACTCTCTCCCCTGTACATACGAACATGTATTTCTATCTCTCCATTCTACCATAAAAAGATGAAAAGCGGAGACGAGCGTTTAGAAATGGAGATAAGCGTCTAAATCAAAAGAAGAACCTGCCCTTACTGGACAGGTTCTTCTTTTTTAATTTTAGAAAAAGACTGGATGACGTCTTCAAACTGATACCACGACTCTACTGGAATTCCTTCCATAAGCTGCTCTCTTCTTTGACTTTCTAGCTTTCCTACATCAATTTGAAAAAATGTTTGAATGACTTTCTCTTCTGCCGGAATTCCATCAAATATCGTAAGAACCCCCTCCTCTGTTAATCCAAAATGGCCATTTTGTTTACTCGCAGGCGAAATATCTTCTAAATTCCGTTCAAATATCATTCGTCCTTCTTCCTGATCTACAAGTTGCCAATCAGCGTATTGACTCCAAAAATCTTCCATTGCCCATATAGTTTCATATACAGATTGGTTCGTTGAAACACCGTCCGCATAATTTGTTCTCAATATAACTTCAACGACTAGTGGTCCTTTTTCTTGAGTTTTGGTTCCTGTAACCGGTGATATGCCATCTCCTTCATAAGCCACGGCCGATGTTCCTCCAAGAACAAGAAGTACACCTAATAGAAGGAGTGGATAAAGGCTTTTCATATGTTTCCAACACCTTTCTTCCATTTTCAAGAAGTTCATGCCGTTAGCGTTTCCATTTTATTGAGGAATATGCATAAAAAAAAGCTACAGAAAAACTGTAGCTCACAATTGATCATAAACATCATCATTTATTTCAGCATTATGATAAACATCTTGCACATCATCGTTATCTTCAAGCATATCAATTAGCTTTAACATACGAAGCCCATCTTCATTTTCTAATGGGGCGTATGTTTCTGGAATCATCGTGACTTCAGTGGAAGAAAAACTTAATCCGCTCTCTTGTAATTGGTGCTTTACATCTTGAAATTCCTGGGGATCAGTATAAATCTCATAAGCATCCTCATTTGTTTCCATTTCTTCAGCCCCGGCTTCAATAACCTGAAGCATCAATTCATCTCCATCGAGATCATTTTCGGAACGATCGATCACAAGGAGACCTTTTCGGTTAAATAAGAATGAAACACATCCGTTTTCACCCATATTTCCTTTATTTTTACTAAAAGCATGACGCACATCTGCTGCAGCTCGATTTTTATTATCGGTAAGTAGTTGAACCATAATGGCGGCACCACCTGGGCCATACCCTTCGTACGTCACGTTTTCATATTGAACACCATCTAAGTCCCCTGTAGCTTTCTTAATTGCGCGATCAATGTTTTCGTTAGGCATATTTGAGGATTTTGCCTTGTCCACAGCAAGCCTTAATGAGGGATTCGTTTCTGGATCGCCCCCTCCTTGCTTGGCAGCTACAAAAATTTCCTTAGCTAGCTTCATAAATACTTTTCCACGTTTAGCATCTTGAGCGTTTTTTCTACGCTGTATATTTTTCCATTTGGAATGTCCTGCCATCTAAGAGAACTCCTTTCAAATGAACTGATTTCCCAACTATATCATAGGGCTCAAGTCTCCGAAAAGAGTTTTGCATATGTAGTCGAGCAGGCTACTGCCCGCTCGTTATTTTTGTTATTTATTGTTTTCAAATGGACGTTTTGCAGCATTTCCGATGTCATCTAATATGCCATTTACATCTGCCTGTACCTCTTCAAAACCATCTCCATCTTCGAGGCGGTTATTAACATCGCCCATTCGACCAAACACATTTTCATCTGTTGAAATTGACACATTCTTTTGCTTTGTTACTTTTGCTACCTCGCTGCGAACCTTGTCTTTAACATCTGCATCGTTTTTGTCGTTTGTATCAACGGCAATCATAATTTGATCACCATATACGATAACTCGAGCATCATCCACGTTCTTAAGCTTATTGATTCGTTTAGCTAGTCGTGTAGAAAGCTCATTATCATAACCTGAATAATTGTTATCTGTACGCATATATCCAGGGCCATTCATGCCATTTCGCTTATCGATTTGCTTTTTGTCAGGGGACTTAACTCCGTTCGAATAGTCACGATCAATCATATCCGTTACTGCACCTTCACGGTAATCACCGTTATTATCTTCACTCGTGTAGTAACCAATTGGACGTGCGGAATCGTTATAACGCGTATCCATCGCCTCATTATCAGCTGTACAGCCGATCAAACCACCTGCGAGCATCATCGTTGAAAGCGTCAAGACTGTTTTCTTCATATTTAAAACCTCCTTTCACCTTTAGAATGTGAGGAGGCTTATCATTTTAATCTGTTAGTTCTAGGTAACAGAGGGACCTACTTCAGAATTGAGTTGATAAACCGTGATCTAAGATCGTTTTGTTGTGCCACTTTAACTAATAGGGCACTTCTTCCATTTGGGTTCATCAACCATTCTCGGTAGAAATCGGCAGGATAGGCTAGAAGCCTACACAACAAAGGGTTCTCTAAGCAATGTCGAACAGTCGGGATATGAGATTTTGACCATTCATCCAGTGACCAGTTACAGTGAGACAGCATTCGATTCATTAACTGTAAAAAGTCATATTCATGAGGGGCATAGTTCGCAAGGTCACCATCAATCAATAATAATGTATCCGTACTAAAGATAAAATTATGATGTGCGGGGTCGCCGTGAACAATGCATTTATCACGGAGAGCATTTCGTTCCAATTCTTCGATCGCTGTCATACCCGAAATGACTTCTTCCCCTACAGAAATATAATATTGAATCAATTGTTTTTCATTTGCAGATATTAGAGAAGATCCTACTTCCTTCTTGAAGCGAATTAAACGGTTCGTCCACTTACGAGTAAGTGATACGGGAAAAATATCTTTACTGACTAATCCTATACTTTCTTGATGAAAGTGTGCTACTTTCTCAATCGCTAGAAGCCGGTCTTCTTTCAATGAGTAATTGAGCATTCGTCCCTTCATTGTTTTCATACAGGCAAAATATAGTCCCCCGTCCTCCTTAAGCCAATCGCCATCTGGAAATGGAATGAAAGTAATAAAAGAATCTGAACAGTGATGTGAGAGGTATATTTGCTTTCTTAACGATTCCTTTTTTAAAGATCCTTTCATATAAACTGATACCCCAGTAATCAATTTGCCCTTCCAAACAAGTGAATTAACACGTTCTAAATGAAGAAAAAAAGGACGTACCCTTTCCAGGATACCGTCCTCTTTTTCCTTAGCGTGATTCTGCATAGCTACTTTCCATGCCCATGTAATCATCCATCATTGGCGCTTTATTAGCTCCCTGAACAAATCCCGGATTAGCATATTGCGGCATTTGATGATATGGTGATGCGTTCTGATTCCCACCACATCCACAGTCGTGCTGTTGATAAGGTGATACCATTGGCTGATTCGGGTAACCCGGAGGCATCATCATGCCTGCTACGTTCTCATTTGGATAGCCATAAGCTCCCATTACAGCTTCAGGATATTCTTCATTTCCTTTATGGCCATAAGGTGATGGCATACCATTCCCATTCATTGAAGCACCTGCGACATTTGGGTAGCCCATATTCATTTGAGGATAACCGGAAGCTGCACCTGCTACAGCACCTGGGTATCCACCATTGTTTCCTTTGTGCCCGTAACCTTCATACGCACCCGCTACGTTTTGATTTGGGTAACCCTGGTTCCCATCATTTTGCATGCCACCTACTGATCCTGGGTACCCACCATTGTTTCCTTTGTGCCCATAACCTTCATACGTACCCGCTACGTTTTGGTTTGGATAACCCTGGTTCCCATCATTTTGCATGCCACCTACTGATCCTGGATAACCACCATTATTTCCTTTATGACCATAACCTTCATACGCACCCGCTACGTTTTGATTTGGGTAACCCTGGTTCCCATCATATTGCATGCCACCTACTGATCCTGGATAACCACCATTGTTCCCTTTGTGCCCGTAACCTTCATACGCACCCGCTACGTTTTGATTTGGGTAACCCTGGTTCCCATCATTTTGCATGCCACCTACTGATCCTGGATAGCCTGACATTTGTTGATTGGCTTTATGACCATAGCTTGCTCCTGCTACATCTGAGCTTTCTTCACCCATTCCATAATTACTTTTATTAGCCCCACCGACAGAACTCTTATTTGCATATTGATATGCGTCTACTACATTCTGATTAGGATAGCCGTAACCTTGATTATACGCGCCTGCAACATTCCCAGAAGGCGCACCGAAATTCGGCTGACCATAACCTTCATAAGCCCCAGCTACTTCAGAGTTTTCCTCTTCTTTATGGCCATAATTATTCATTTCTGCTCCTGCAACTGAACCTGGATAGCCACCTTTATTTCCATAGCCTTGATACATCCCAGCCACTTCTCCTGGAGAGCCATTTTGATTACTTTTGTTCCCATAACCATCATATACACCAGCAATATTCTGGTTGTTCGGGAAGCCCATATGCGCTCCGCCTACAGAAGTTGGATACCCCGGGTAACCTCCATTGTATTCTTTGTTTGCATAATTCGTTGCCCCCGCTACATTATTAGGATAGCCCTGATTCATCGGCGGTGGAGGCATTTCCATTGATGAGGATTCAAATTCGCTCAGCACTTCTTCGTCATTCATTGGATAGAATAAATTTTCTGTTTTCTTCGCTTTCTCAACAGGTTTCTTCGCAGCTGTCTTTTTCTCTTCTACTTTCTTCTCAGCTTTCTTTTCAACAGGCTTCATTTTCTTTTCAGGCTTTATTTCTTTTGGCTTAACCTTTTTAGGCTTCTCTTCTTGAGGCATCATGTTCATATTCATGTTCATGTTCATATTCAATTCATTGTTGATCGGCATAGTCATTGAAGGCTTCTCTTTCGGCTTCATCATTGGCTTTTCTTTTTTCTTAGGCATTTCTTTTTTCATTTCTTTAATCGGCATTTCCTTCTTCTTTACCGGAACACCGCCAGATGGTATTTTCACTTTCATACCAGGCATAATCATATTAGGATTGTTAAGCTGTGAATTAACAGCTTTTAGTTGTTCAAAATCAACACCATATTTTTTAGCGATTTTCCACAAAGTATCGCCTTTTTGAACGACATGTATTTTCAAACTAAAAAACTCCCTCCTGTAATCAGTACAATGAAATTCAGTACAGTGTATGCGTGACTGGGCAGATTGCTACCTTTTTTAAAGGATAAGATCATCACATTAATATGCAGGAGTAAGTGTAGCTATGTATAGTGTCTCTCTCTTTTAAAAAAAAGGAATCAAACATCATGTCTGATTCCTTATCCATCATGCTCGATCAAGCATTCGATTCAATGCTTTAATTGCGTAGAAGGATGTTTCTTGATCAACGATTATTTGATTCGTTTTCTTTCCACTTTGTACTTCCTCAAGCGCCCAAAGAAGGTGGGGCATATCGATTCGATTCATTGTAAGACAAGGACACATATTTGGGTTTAAAGAAACAATTCTTTTATCTGGATGCTGTTGAATGATCCGATTCACAAGATTCATTTCTGTTCCAATTGCCCATTTCGTACCTGCCTCTGCTTCCTCAATGGTTTCAATAATCATTTTAGTAGATCCTGATAAGTCAGAGCGTCTAACAACGTCAAAACTGCATTCTGGATGAACAATAACGGACATATCAGGTTCATTCTCTCGAATTTGTGCGATGTTTTGAACTGTAAACTTTTCATGGACGGAACAATGACCTTTCCAAAGAATCACCTTAATTGCATCATAATCTCCCTCATATTCAAGCGTATCCGTTATTGGATCCCACACTGCCATCGCTTCAAGTGGAACACCAAGGTCGTAAGCTGTATTCCGCCCAAGATGCTGATCAGGTAAAAATAGGATGCGTTCTTTTTGAGTAAACCCCCACTCAACCATTGCTACAGCATTTGAAGATGTAACCGTGGCTCCTCCGTTTCTCCCAACAAACCCTTTAATAGCTGCCGTTGAATTTACATAAGTTAGGGGAAGTACAGTCTCTCCAAAAAGATTAATGAGATGGCTCCAAGCACGTTCAGTTTGATGAATATTCGCCATATCAGCCATTGAACATCCTGCTCGCATATCAGGTAAAATAACCGTTTGATCTTCTTCAGTTAAAATATCTGCTGTTTCGGCCATAAAATGAACACCACAAAAGACAATTGCTTCTGCCTTCTTATTCCGAGCGGAAAGCTGGGCAAGTTGAAGTGAATCTCCGGTATCATCTGCAAATTGAACGACTTCATCTTTTTGATAGTGATGGGCAGGTAAATACAAACGATCCCCCATCTCGGCTTTAATGGCTGCGATTTTTTCTACCATTTCTTGATCTGATAGTTCTTTGTATCGATCAGGAAGTCCGTTCGATCGCTTCAACGCATCTAAAATACTCATTTCTCTTCCCCTTTCATTCGTAAGCTAATATCAAGGCTTTTAACAGAGTGTGTTAAGCAGCCGAGCGAAATAAACTGAACACCTGTATCACGATAAGTTGCAAGGTTGTTAAGCGTGATGCCCCCAGAAGCTTCAGTTACAATGTGGTCAGGTACTAACTGCGCGTATGAAGCGACTTCTGTAGGAGAACAATTATCAAACATAATAATATCTGCTCCCGCATTCGCCGCTTGACGAACTTCTATTTCAGAAGACGTCTCAACTTCAATTTTGGTCATATGCCCTAAGCGACCTTTCACATGTGCTACAGCCTGTTCGATACTACCAAACTGGGCAATGTGATTATCTTTTAACATTACCCCGCTATCAAGTGTCATTCGATGATTAAATCCTCCTCCACTCCTTACTGCATACTTCTCATACATTCTTAACCCAGGCGTCGTTTTGCGTGTATCACAGATCCGAATCGATGAATCTCCCAACAATTCCACAGCATGGGAAGTCATCGTTGCAATACCGCTCATTCGTTGTATCATATTTAAAACAACCCGTTCTCCCGTTAATATTGTGCGAACTTTTCCTTTAACAGAAGCAATTACTTCACCAGTTTGAACGTGATCGCCATCTTCGACGTAAACCTCGACACAAATATCTGGATCAAGAAGTTCAAACCCGGTCTCGATTACCTGATGCCCACAAAAAACGCCAGCCTCTTTCATTACAAATAGCGCCTCAGCTTGCTCCTCTGAACGAAATAACAACTCACTTGATAAATCAACATTTCCAATGTCTTCAATAAAAAACTGTTCTAGATCTTTTTTGACTTTCAGCCCAATCATCGTAATATATCCCCCTGAGTATTCTTTTTTGCTTCCACTCTTGCTTCTGATCTGGATAATCTGCGCGATAATGCCCTCCTCTGCTTTCTTCACGAAGAAAAGCTGAAGTTGCCATTAACCACCCTACCTGAAACATATTGTATCGCTCGATTGACTCTATTTTTAAATCCTCAACTAGCCTCATTTCATCCAGCTGAAGCATTCTTAGCGAGTAAGCTAACCCATCACTTGTTCTTACCATTCCTACATGTTGTTCCATTATGTTTTTTAACTCATTTGTTGTTAACAAAGGTTCACGAAGTTGAAAATGTGAGCTCTCCGATTCACCTTCCGGAACGTTCCGTTTATTTTGAAGTATCCACTTCGAGGCTTCACTAGCAAATACAATTCCCTCCAAAAGAGAATTGCTTGCAAGACGGTTAGCGCCGTGCACACCTGTATGAGCGACCTCACCAAGAGCAAATAAACCTTCTATGGATGTTCTACCAACCTGGTCCGTCATTACTCCGCCCATAAGAAAATGGGCGCCTGGTTTTACAGGTATGATTCCCTCCGCTAATCTTACGCCATGACTTTTACACTGCTTAGCGATTGTTGGAAATCGTTCTTCAAACTCTGAAACCTTTGAGATATCAAGGTATACAGTCGAAGCCTCTTGTTGAATCGCTCTCGCAACGACATCTCTTGGGGCGAGATCTAATTGGTCATGCTTACCTTCCATTAAACGCTTGCCTTCAGACGTTAATAAAATGCCGCCTTCTCCTCGGACAGCTTCTGAAATAAGGAACGATTGCTCGGTGTCTCCTGCATACATTGTAGGATGAAACTGCATAAATTCTAGATCGGCTAGAACGGCGCCGGCACGATAAGCCATCGCAAGACCATCGCCCGTTATTGATAGTTCATTTGAAGTAACAGGATAAAGTTGCCCCGCTCCTCCGGTAGCGAGAATAGTGTATGCTGCATTAATAAGCATTCTTTCACCTTCTTGATTGATCGCTTCAGCTCCAATACAATGCCCATCTTTCATTGTTAAGTCAACGATTTGATGATGCTCAATGATCGTACACTTTCTTTGAACACGCTTCATTAGAGTTAAAACAATTTCTCTCCCCGTTGCATCTCCCCCAGAATGATAAATACGTGAAACACTATGAGCTCCTTCTTTACACCTTTTATACTTTCCATCAGCTTCTTGATCAAAATGAACTCCTAAGTTTATGAGCTGATCGATTTGATCTGGTCCTTTTCTGACCAAAAGTTCCGTTAGTTCTTCATTATTATGAAAAACCCCGGCACGAATCGTATCAAAAAAATGATTTGTCCAGCTGTCTTCATCAGCTGTAGCTGCGGCAATTCCTCCTTGTGCAAGCATTGAATTGCTTTGTCCAAACTTAGACTTTGTGATAACAGTCACATTCTTTTGCGCCGAAAGAAGTTCGGCCACCATCAACCCACTCACACCACTTCCAATTACTAATACATCTGTTTTTAGCTGATTCATGAAATCCCTTCTCTCGCTGAACAATATGGAGATTACACCCAAGTAAATTAACATGTGTCTTGACACCTATATTTACATATATTTAAATAAATAACAAGACGGAAAATAAGCGAGGAGATTAAAATGATTTATTTAGACTACGCAGCTTCAACACCGATGTCAGAAGTTGCAATTGAGGCATATACTCATGCTGCACAGCATTTCTATGCAAATACACAAAGTTCTCATGATGCTGGCACAGACGCTTCTCATTTACTAGAAGCTGCGCGTAGTTCAATCGCCTCTCACATCAATGGCGAACCATCAGGAGTTTATTTTACATCTGGTGGAACAGAAGCAAATATACTCGCTCTTAGAAGTTTAGTAAAAATGTATGCTAAAGGACATTTGATTACTTGTTCTGCAGAGCATTCTTCCGTTTTGCATACATTCTCTCAGCTAGAACAGGAAGGATTTGAGGTAACATATCTTTCTTATGATCATAATGGGCATGTATTACTTAGTGAATTGATAGAGACTATTCGTGAAGACACGATTTTAGTATCGATCGCCTGTGGGAATAATGAAATAGGAGCCGTTCAGTCAATGAAAGAAATCGGAGAAGAACTTGCGAAGCGTCACATTCTTTTCCATACAGATGCAGTACAGGCTTTCGGCAAAATCGCGATTAATGTCAAGGAGATGCATATCTCTGCATTATCCGTTTCATCCCATAAGGTATATGGACCAAAAGGTGTAGGTGCATGCTATATTGCACCGTCTTTAGCATGGAGGCAGGATTTACCCGGAACCGTTCATGAAAAAGGATTTCGTCCTGGTACCGTAAATGTTCCAGGCATTATGTCCTTTGCTGCAGCAGCAGAAGAAACGATTCATGCGTTGAACTCGAACCAAACAAAATATACAAACTTACGTGCCTACCTCGTGAATAAACTTACTCATCCGAATATTGTCATCGAGGGAGAGCAAGGACTACCACATATTATCGGACTTCGAATCAAAGGGCTGGAAGGACAATATGTCATGCTAGAGCTGAATCGCAAAGGAATTGCTATTTCAACTGGATCAGCCTGTTCAGTTGGCCAACAGCAGCCTTCAAAAACATTGCGAGCAATGGGGAGATCGGATGATGAAGCTAGAGAGTTAATTCGTATAAGCTTTGGAAAAAGAACTACAGAGAAAGAAATTGAGAAAATAGCAGACGTATTTCGTGAAATCCTTACACGCACTTCCGTAACAAAGATATAATAAGGGTACACATCGTGGTCTTCGAAAGGGGTTTTCAATAGTGGGACAAGAAGGAGAAAAAATACTGGGTGAGAACAGGAGGTTACTCATTCTTCAATGGCTGAAAGAGAGCGAAAAGCCTTTAACAGGAAGTGATTTATCAAAACGAACCAATGTCAGCAGACAAGTGATTGTCCAGGATATTTCTTTGTTAAAAGCAAGAAATGAACCGATTATCGCTACTTCCCAAGGATATGTCATGTTCTCTTCAGATCGGAAAGATACAAAGCAAGAACAAGTGATTGCATGCAAGCATTTACCAGAAGATACAAAGAATGAACTCTATACAATAGTTGATAACGGCGGGATTGTGAAAGACGTCACCGTTGAGCATCCTCTTTATGGACACTTAACAGCTTCACTTTACGTAGGAAATCGCTTTGAAGCAGATCAATTTCTTTCTAGGCTCTCTATGACAAATGCTTCTCTTTTGTCCGAGCTTACTTCTGGTGTTCATCTTCATACAATCGAAGCAAACTCTAAATCACAGCTTGAGGCTGTTATCAACGCGTTAAAACACGAAGGATTTCTATTAGAACAGGACTAATTCTAAAAACTTTATTTTCCAATAGAAAAGAACGGCTCAGATGCCGTTCTTTTTTATTGCATTCCTATCGCTATTTATTTGTTACAACAAAGCAGGGGTACTCTCCTAATACAGATATACCAATACCAAGCGCTTGAATTTCTTCCATTACGCCTTTTAAGAGTACATCGCGGTTAGGACGTTCGACATCAATAATAAAGAAATAGTTACCAAGTCCTGTTTTCATTGGGCGAGACTCAATTTTCGTTAAATTGAGATTACGCCATGCAAATGCCGCAAGCACTTGATGGAGGGCTCCAGGATAATCTGACGGAAGAATAATCTTGTAAGTGACGCGGTCTTCCCGAAATAGGTTAGTTCTCGGGAGCGGTTCAGCCGTATGATGTAAAACAAGAAAGCGAGTATCATTATCTTCTGTATCATGTATGTCAGCCTGTGCAATGGTTAATCCGTATTTTTCTGCAGCAAGTTCATTACCAATTGCTGCCTCTTCGATCTTTCCGGTACTCTGCACATATTCCGCTGCAGCACTTGTAGACGCTGCATTACTAAGCTCAGCTTGAGCTAACTCCTTTTGTAGAAAAACATGGCATTGGGCTATCGCGTGTGGATGCGAAAGAACTCGAGTAATCTTTTTCCAATCGTTTTGATCAGGATGGATCAGTAAGTGCTGTCGAATTGGCAATACAAGCTCTCCTACGATTGGAAGTGAAACTTGCTGCGAAAGAAGATCCAGCGTCATATTAACGGAGCCTTCAATCGTATTCTCTAGAGGAACAACACCATAGTCAACAGATCCATTTTCTACTGCTTCAAGGCATGCGCGAATCGTAGGAAAAGGTGTCCGATCCTCGTCTTGAAATAACGTTTTTGCTGCGATTTCTGTAAAAGTTCCTTCTGGTCCAAGAAAACCTATCTTCTTTTGATTATCCATTTTCTCCCCCTATGCTCCAGATCCAATAATTTCAGCATTGTTTACGGCTTCGATGTCTTTAATTTTCTCAAGTAAATTGCTTATGCGTAAGTTTGTTTCACCAATTTCCATTGTTAAAATAACCGTAGCATAGCCCTGTAGGGGAATCGTCTGGTTAATCGTCAATAAATTGCAACCAAGTGAGGCTACTGTGCTAAGCACTCTAGAAAGCGCTCCTGAACGATCTTCCAAATGAACCGAGAGCGTTACGATCTGTTCAATGATCATCGTATGAAACGGTAAGATTGTGTCACGATATTTATAGAATGCACTCCGACTTACGCCAACTTCATCAATGGCTTCTCGAACTGATTCCACAGTGCCACTCTCAAGAAGAAGCTTGGCTTGCAGCGTTTTCAACATCGAATCAGATAGGACATCTTCCCGAACGAGATAAAAATTCTTATCGTCTTTGCTCATTCTTCCCCTCTCCTCTATCGCGGCCAGCTACGACCGATAATCGTCTATCATTTACAGGTTTGCTATGTTCAGGTAGGTCTATGTAAAAAAAGACCGCCCTTCCATGAGGACAGTCTTCTCCGTTTATCAGTCTACGAACTCAAATTCGAACTCCAGAATTCGAACCGCATCTCCATCCTCAGCTCCACGCTCTCTTAGCGCATCATCAATTCCCATGCTACGCATTTGTTGCGCGAACCTGCGAACATTGTCTTCTCGGTTAAAGTCTGTCATCTTGAATAGCTTTTCAATTCGTGGTCCATTAACAACGAATGTTCCGTCGCTATCACGCGTTACAAAGAACTCAGGTGCACCTTTTTCGTGACGGTACATCACGCGAGTCTCTTCTTCCTTCTCTTCATCAAGAGGGAACTCAGGTGTTGTCTCAAGCTTGTCTGCAATTTCAAACAATACTTCTTGGACACCTTGTCGCGTTACAGCAGAAATCGGATAAATCGGGAAATCTTCCTCAAGCTTTTCCTTGAAAATCTCAAGATTTTCTTCAGAATCTGGAAGATCCATTTTATTAGCGACAATGATTTGCGGACGTTCCATTAGACGCATTTTATATTGCTTTAACTCATCATTGATCTTCAAGTAGTCTTCATAAGGGTCTCGCCCTTCCATACCAGACATATCAATGACGTGAACGATAACTCGTGTTCGCTCAATGTGTCGAAGGAACTGATGGCCAAGGCCAACGCCTTCATGAGCGCCCTCAATTAATCCAGGTAAATCAGCCATAACGAAACTGCGTCCATCTTTTGTATCAACAACACCTAGATTGGGTGCAATCGTTGTAAAATGGTATGCTGCAATTTTTGGCTTCGCTGCTGATACTACGGATAGAAGCGTTGACTTACCTACACTAGGAAACCCAACAAGTCCAACATCAGCTAGAACCTTGAGCTCTAAAGTAACATCTTTTTCTTCCCCAGGTTCACCATTCTCTGAAAGCTCTGGTGCCGGGTTAGAAGGCGATGCAAAGCGTGAATTCCCACGGCCGCCTCGACCGCCACGCGCTACAGTTGCACGTTGCCCGTGCTCAGTTAGATCCGCAATAACCTCTCCCGTTTCCGCATTGGATACAATTGTACCAGGTGGGACCTTTACAACCATATCTTCTGAATTACGGCCATGCTGATTCTTCGAGCGACCATGCTCACCTGTTTTGGCTTTAAAATGACGATTGTAACGGAAGTCCATAAGCGTACGAAGACCTTCTTCTACTTCGAAAATGACGCTTGCGCCTTTTCCTCCGTCGCCTCCTGCAGGACCGCCATCCGGTACATATTTCTCTCGACGGAAGGCAACCATACCATTTCCGCCATCGCCTGCTTTAACAAATACTTTGACCTGATCTACAAACATACTTTCACCTCATTTAATCAAAAACGTGCTAACTAGCTCCTGACCCGTTTGCTCTAATTCAATCAATTTAGCGCTTTTCACTTCAGGATTTTCGAACGCCAGCTTGAGCTTGTTTTGATCGGAAACTTCACCTTGAAAATCAAAAACAAGATGAATTTCTTCATGGTACAACTGAAGCGTTAATAACAAGTGATGATCTGATGGAACTTTCACATGAGAATCAAGCACTGTTGTACATCGAGAGATTAACTCGATAAGATCCGCTTCATAAACGCAAATATCATACTCGTCTCCGATCACTTCAAAATCCAACTGAAATAAATGGTTACACCAGTTAAACGTTAATATATATTCTGCAAGTTTCGGAGCATTTAAATTCGATAATTTTGCTTCCTGTCTCGACTGGATAATAATTTCTTCGATAATTTCCTTTGCCCTGTCTACATGATCCAGTGCAAGGTTTCCCTTGATCAACTGCAAACGATTTAACCAATCATGACGAGAATGGCGCAGAACGTCAAAGGTATTCCAATTTTTAGACATAATTGCACTCCCAATGCTCTAACCATTTCCTTCATTATAACAATAGATCTTTTCTGTATGTTAATTTGGATTAAAAGAAAACAATCTTACGCGAATTCATTGTGCATCGTCACTTATCCATCTCATTTTCTCCATTATATCAAAAAACTCTAACCGTTCGGTTAGAGTTTTTCTTAAGTTGCTTATGCTTCCTTAGCAACTGGATATACACTTACTTGTTTACGGTCACGTCCAAGACGCTCGAATTTCACGACGCCGTCGATTTTCGCATATAGAGTGTCGTCTCCACCGCGGCCAACGTTTGTACCAGGGTAGATCTTAGTTCCGCGTTGACGGAAAAGAATCGAACCGCCGGATACGAACTCGCCGTCTGCGCTCTTCGCGCCAAGACGCTTGGAGATTGAATCACGGCCGTTTTTTGTACTACCTACACCCTTTTTCGATGCGAAAAACTGTAGATTCATTTTCAACATATTGTCCCACCTCCTATGTGTGAGTAATTTGGATGTGCTTGCCATATTCCTCGGCAATAGCAGAAATGGATACTTCCATTCCTTGAAGGAGAAGTTGAACGTTCTCATCTATACGTTGTTCCAGATGATCCGGAACAGTACAGCTGAGGTAGCCGCCTTCATCCTCCATATCAACTATGAGAGTTACATCGCAAAGGGATTCAATCGCATTCACCGTCCCAATCGACACAGCAGAAACACCTGCACAAACTAAATCATAGCCATAAGGGCCAGAATCAGCGTGTCCAGAAATGGAAAATGAAAGGATGCGATTGTTAGAATCTCGCTTCACCTTGAAACGTATCATCTTAGATATCCTTAAGCGTTAATTTTGTCGATAACTACTTTAGTGTAAGGTTGACGGTGTCCTTGCTTACGACGGTAGTTTTTCTTTGGCTTATATTTATAAACCGTGATTTTCTTACCTTTACCGTGCTTATCAACTTTACCAGTTACAGTAGCGCCATCTAGCATAGGAGAACCAACTTTAATGTCATCTCCACCTACCATTAGCACACGGTCAAAAGTAACCGTTTCACCAGCTTCAGTGTTTAGAAGCTCGATGTAGATTTCTTGACCTTCAGTAACCTTGATTTGTTTACCACCAGTTTCAATAATTGCGTACATACGTGCACCTCCTCTAATACTAAGACTCGCCATTGCAGGTGCTAGAAACTAGCTTAAAAACCTGTTCTTGAGCGGTTGTAGCTCTTTGGGTGCTTCCAAACGAACTAACCACTAAATCATACCACAGCTAAAATTGCCATGTCAATGCGATTAATGTGACTTATTTTACACAAACCGACTTAACGGAAGTCCGGACTTTTTACGTTGCATCTCAAATAGTCCTAACTTTGTAAATCCTCCAACTTTTAAGCGTTTATCTGTTTCTTCTTTGCTTTTCATTAACGCATGAAGGTTCTGTTGCTCTTCTTTCTCGACTCGTAAAAAATCGACGACAATCAATCCACTAATGTTGCGAAGTCGAAGCTGTTTCGCAATTTCGTCCACCGCTAATCGATTCACTTCGAAATGAGTTTCATTTTTCGTTTCAAGCTTTACTCCTCCAGTATCGACATCAATAGCTGTCAATGCATGCGTTTCTTCAATATGAAGATTCGCTTTCCCCATTTTAATGGTTTTTTTCATATTCAGAATGGTATCTTCAAGCTTATCAAGCTTTTTTTTCTTCTCATTCAATTCCATCAGGGTCGCATTCTTTGATAAAAGCGGAAAAAACGAACTAACCGCTTCGGAGGAATTTGCCGCTAAACTACTCACCCGATGAAGGGGATATAGTTTGCTCACTTCCTCCCCAAGGCCACTGTTTTTTTTCACCATACTAGGCGCTCGTTGTGTAGAGGATTGTTCGAGAATACGCAGCCATTCTTTACGATGAGACTGTAATTCCGCGAAAAGCGCTTCTTCCTTTATGTATCCTGCACTAGTTCTAAAGATAACACCTTCTTGCTCTATACAATATTTATCTGCAAATTGAAGTAGTTCTTCACGATTTGTAGTTAACTGCTTCGATACAGCTGAGTATCCTGCATAAGGCATGTAGACTAAGTGATCCAATGTCAGCTTAATTAGCTCTGTAACAATTGGGCCCTTCCGATCAACGCCTGGATGCTTTACTTGAACAAGAATAGCCTGTCCTTCTTGAACGCAGTCAGAAACAGCCGGTAATGGTTCTCCAGCTGTCTTTTTCTCCTGCGCTAAAACAAATTCTTCTCCATTTAATAACCCGGGTTTTCCACTGCCTAGAGAGATAAAGGCGGCGTTTTTGCCATCTAATACGGAAGACACTTTTCCGAGAATAATATCTCCCTGAGAAGGCTTCCTATTCGTCAACGTTTCCGCCCATATATCTGTAAATTCATTATTTATTTCAATGGCTGCTGCCCGCCATTGATTTCTCTCAAGAACAATTAATCGCATAGCCGTTCTCCTTTAGTAGCTTTTCTATAGTTTACCTAAATAGCGTTCCCACTGCACAGGCAATTTGATTTTTTTTGAAATAAGCCTCTAGTAAGAAATGTTCATCTGTTTCAATATTCAAATCTTGTATGAGGATATGGTAATGCTTCCCTCGTGAAAAAGTTGCTAGCAAGTCATTTAAGCGCATATCTGGAGCAATTGTAACAACCTGTTTTTTCCCATTAAACGATTTAGAATAGCGTTCAAGTAAAAATCTAAAATAAATATAAGGATGATGTTTCCATTCTTTAAATTGTGATACAGACAGAAACACAATCACCATCCACAAATTAAGATGAAAAGGAAATAATATCGCTGTTAAAATAATAAGGAGTGAAAAGCAAAACAACGAAGAATATAGCATCATTTTGTGAGCCGATTTAAAGGGAAGACGCAAAGAATAAAGAAGAAAGAGGAGCTTTCCGCCATCGAGTGGCCAAATCGGCAGCAAATTAAACAAAAGGATCATGATATTATGAAGCATAAAGAGATCGAACATGTCATTCCATATTCCCATATAATGGAGCGTCGCGCCAACCCCCATCATCCAAACATGCTGTAAAGGCCCTGCGAGAATGACAATAAGCTCTTCTTTCAAGGGACGATTCCCATGTTCATCAACTACGGCTACGCCCCCAAATGGTAATAAAACGATCTCATTGATACGCCATCCTAAAAAACGGGCTGCCCCCGCATGCCCTAACTCGTGAATGAGGACAACTAAGAAGAGCAGCAGCATCTCTCTAAACCTACCTGTTAAGATGGAAAGACCAATCGTCATCCAAAATAGTGGATGGATCGTTATCATTTTTACCATTATTTGATGGGCACAACTTGAAGCGGATCAATAAATGCCTCGTTCTTCTTAATGGCAAAATAGAATGTTCCTGTCTTCCCATCATCAGAATTCGACACGCTTCCAAGTTGATCCTTTGTTTGAACAAAATCATAAATCGATACATCCACCGAATCTAGCATCCCATACCATGATTCACTACCATCCGTATGCTGAATCACAACTGTCTGCCCAATTCCTTCTTTCTCACCTGCATATGTCACTACTCCTGCATCGATTGCTTCAACATCGGAGCTTAAAACCGTTTCAACCATGATTCCTTTGCCCGTCGATTCAAAGTTTTCAAGTACTTTTCCGCTCGCAGGAAGTGCATAGCTTGGTGCTTCCCCAGCTGAATCAGTTTCAGGGGCTGTCGGGAACAATGCCACTGGATTCCCAAACTTTCCTTCATACCAACTTTTCACAGTGGCAAACTGAAATTCTTCTACCATCATGGCTGACACATACTCCTGAACAGGCTCAAGCTTATCGCTCTCTGCTTTAAATAGTATTCCTGCAGCAAGAAACAAGCATGCCGCAATCATCGAGCGCATTAAAAAACTTTGCCTGTTAAAAAGAGGATGGATTTTGACCTCCGTGTTTTGAAAAGAAGATGAAGGGATAGCATCATGACGTCTTTCCATTTGGGGAACTTGTCGCCGCTGTCTTTTTCTTGAATGAAGTCGTTTCCTTACATCATCTAGATCTCTCCGCATTCTTCACCCAACCTTCCTATAAGTAGTACTCAGTTTATGACTTGTCCTGTGGGGATATGTCATTGAGAATACTTTCTTTCACAAGGAATTGAATGAAATGAAGATCACACAATCGATCAAAAGCCGTCTAACTTTGATAAAGAAGAAGGAATAGCATGAAACAAAAAAATCCCGGCCGTAGCCGAGATTTAGGAACGCATTCCAAAGAATTTCTTCACTTTACTAAACATCCCTCGTTCTTCCTGGAGAGAAAGAAGCGGAACAGATTCACCTAAAATTCGTCTCGCGATATTGCGATAGGCGATGGATGCTTTTGAACTAGGGTCGAGCGCAATGGGCTCGCCTTTGTTAGATGCTGTAATAACTGTATCGTCATCGCCAACAATGCCAAGTAGATCGATAGCAAGAATAGAAACGATCTCATCTACATCTAGCATTTCTCCACTTTCCATCATATGATTTCGGATACGATTAACAACAAGTTTTGGTGCTTCAATACCTTCTTCTTTTTCAAGAAGGCCTATAATACGATCAGCATCTCGCACAGCCGACGTTTCGGGAGTTGTGACTACAACCGATTTATCCGCGCCTGCAATCGCATTCTTAAAGCCCTGCTCAATGCCAGCAGGACAGTCAATGAGAACATAGTCATAATCCTGCTTTAACTCACCAATAATCTTCTTCATTTGCTCTGGCTGCACAGCAGATTTATCTTTCGTTTGAGCTGCAGGTAGCATATAAAGCGCTTCAAAACGCTTATCTTTTATTAACGCTTGATGTAGTCGACATCGCTCTTCAGCAACATCGACAAGATCGTAAATAATACGATTTTCAAGTCCCATGACTACATCAAGATTTCGAAGACCTATATCTGTATCTACCAGACATACTTTTTTCCCCGATAGTGCAAGAGCTGTCCCAATGTTTGCTGTCGTTGTGGTCTTACCCACACCACCTTTTCCGGAAGTAATGACGATAGCGTCTCCCACACAACATTCCCCTTTCTGTCTACAACCTAGTCAAATTCGGTCGAACTTTAGTCAGTATTTGAACGCGATCAACGCTAATTTCAGATTGCCCGTCCTTAACAAAAGCACATTCTGCTTCATGAATACTTACTCCTGCTTGATCAGGTGGCCTGCTTATTAGTTCAGCGATTTTCAACTGAGATGGCTTCATAACAGCTGCCGTAATCACGGCATTTATATCGCCATAAGCCCCTGCATGTGCGATGCCTCTAAGCGAACCCATTACGAATATATTCCCTGCAGCCATTACGGTGCCACCAGGATTAACGTCGCCAATCAAAAGAAGGTCTCCTTCTACTTCAAGTACCTGTCCAGAACGAACGGTTCTCGAAACAGATGTTACAGTTGTTCTTTTTCGCTCTGCTTCCGCTTCACTCCGAGAGATGACATTTGAATCAATCCGATCAACCTCAAGGTTTTGCTTAGATTGAATCATGGCACGAAGCTCTTCTTCTTGTTTGTCTGTTAAATATCGATTACCCAATTTAAGGGTAACAGTAATCGTATGACCTTCCGTCTGCTGTATGTGACGAGCGGAAAGTTTTTCATCAAGTTCATTTATAACATCACGAAAAGCGCAAGAATCATCTAAAATCAGATTCAAGCCATCCTTCGTTCCTTTAATCGTAACAAAATGCTGTGTATGCTTTTGTACCATAGACAATTTCATTCACCTCAACATAGAATAATTCAACGTTGCTAAAGGAAACTCCTTCTTTTGGCCTGATTTTCTTGTCTACGGTTTTCCGATAAATCATCCAGCAACCGTTTAACAGGATAGTAAACAATAAGCAAAAAGATTCCATTTAAAAGTAATGAAGGAAGATAGCGTTTGTAGAAAAAGGAAGAGAAAGAAAGATCCGTTACATTAATTAGTGAAAATAGTTCATACACATAGAATTCCACCAATGATACGCCAAGTAAACCGAGGATAAGCGTTGTAAACCAATTCAGGTGAAATACTTTCGAAAAATAACCGATTATGTAGGCTGCAACAGACATTCCAAACATATAGACACCAACAAGATCCGTGTAGATCAAATCGTGTAATAGACCAAATATGACGCCGTAAACTACTCCATAAGCAGGGGAGAGAATCATTCCGATCATAATCACAATCACAGTAACAAAACGTGGGATTAATTGAAATTCAAATCCGAATTGCTCAGGGGCAAACACCTGAAAAACGGTACCTTCAAGAAGAAAAAGAACAAATAGCGTTCCAATTAGAAGAAAACGCCTCATTCCTCTTCACCTTCTCCGTCATCAGGCGTAACATCCTGTGCTCCACGATCGATTACCATAACATTGTTAATATCATATAAATCGGCGGCTGGTTTCACATAAGCCGTCTGAGTCGTTCCAACGTTGTCTGTTTCTACATCTACAATTTCCCCGATGACAATGCCTCGTGGAAAAATGCCTCCATTACCTGCCGTAATAACAGTTTGACCTTTCTCAACCTTTGTATCTACTGGAATTTTTGAGAACATAAGTACTTCTTTTTCAGTATCATAACCTTCTATTGTACCGAAAACGTTCTTATCTTCTTGAGTCATAGCTGCGATTCGATTCGTCCGGTCTACATCACTCACTAGCTGGACAGTCGACGAAAAAGGCTGAACGTTTTTCACTTTACCGATTAATCCATCCGGTGTGGCAACAGCCATATCAGCTTCTACCCCGTCCTGTTTACCTTTATCAATCGTTAATAAATCATTCCACCGATCTGGAGATCTTGCAATCATATTTGCGTGAAATGTTTGATAGCTAGCTAACCCGGTTGATGAATCGATGTTTAATTCGCTTTTTAAGTCTTCATTTTCCTTCTTCACTGTTTTGAGCTCTTCTGAGACAGCAACAAATTCATTAAGTCTCGATTTCAATAGCTCATTTTCTTCGTACATGTCCCTCATATCACCAATACTCTCAAATAAACCCGCTACTGAATTAGCGGGTTTATAGAAGATTGATTGAAGCCAGCCAACGGAATCTTTGAAAAATTGCTCCGGCATCGTGAGAGCATCACGTTCTTTCATAGACGTCCCAATTAACGCTACAAGAATAATGATACTGACAAGTAGTACAATGAGTCGTTTATTCGAAAAAAATTGTGGCATGCCTTACACCTTCCAACTACTTCTGTTTTGAGCGGGAAGTAATACCAGCTCTAGATTTGAACAGATGAATATTTTCTAGCGCACGCCCAGTACCAATCGCTACGCACTCAAGCGGATTCTCAGCTACAATAACAGGCATTTTTGTTTCATCGCTAATCACCTGATCCAGGTTACGAAGCAATGCACCACCACCTGTAAGAACAATTCCACGATCCATAATATCTGCTGCAAGTTCTGGCGGTGTTTTCTCAAGTGTTACTTTAACAGCTTCCATAATGCTATTAACCGTATCACGAAGAGCGCCCGACACTTCATCAGCGGATACGCTGATCGTCTTTGGAAGACCCGTTACAAGGTCACGTCCACGAATATCCATCGCTTCAATACCTTCTGTCGTTCCAGCAGATCCGATTTCAAGCTTAAGCTGTTCAGCTGTACGCTCACCAATCATTAAATTGTATGTTTTCTTCACATATTGAATGATAGACTCGTCCATCTCATCACCAGCAATGCGAATCGATTCACTTGTAACGATTCCACCTAATGAGATGATCGCAACTTCTGTTGTTCCTCCACCAATATCGACAACCATACTACCAGTTGGTTCCCAAACTGGTAGATCAGCTCCGATTGCGGCTGCAAACGGCTCTTCAATTGTATAAGGTTCACGTGCTCCAGCTTGACGAGTGGCATCTTCTACCGCTCTTTTTTCGACAGCAGTGATCCCTGAAGGTACACAAACCATCACGTTTGGCTTACGTGCGAACACAGAACGGTTTTTCTGTGCCTGTTGAATAAAATATTTCAGCATTGTAGCCGTCGTTTCAAAATCAGCAATAACGCCATCTTTCATTGGACGAAGTGCAACGATATTACCCGGTGTGCGTCCAATCATGTTCTTTGCGTCGTTTCCGACTGCTTCAATAGAACCTGTATCTGTACGAAGTGCCACAACTGATGGCTCTCGAACAACAACACCTTTTCCTTTTACATATGCCAGCGTATTCGCTGTACCTAAATCTATTCCCATATCTCTTGAAAATCCACCAAACATTTATGTTAAATCTCCCTTCAATTCAAGCAAAACTCATAAATATGATTATACTGCATCAGTATTGAAAACGGTAGTGGGAATACGTGCTATCCCACGTCCAATTTATACATACCCTTTTTCTTTTAAACTAATAAACTTCTGATCTCCAATAATAATATGATCTAGCATATCAATACCAAGCATTTTGCCACATTCTGCAAGACGTTTTGTCACTTCAATATCTTCTCTGCTCGGTGTTGGATCACCGCTCGGATGATTATGAAAACAAATTAATGAAGCGGCCGACCGCCTAAATGCTTCACGAAAGACCTCACGCGGATGAACAATCGATGCGTTTAGACTTCCAACAAAGACAGTTTGACGATGCAGTACCTGATTCTTCGTATTTAAGTATAAGCAAACAAAATGTTCTTGTGATAGGAAGCGCATGTCTTCCATCACATAATTCGCACCATCTTCAGGAGAACGAATCGTATAGCGTTCTTCTAATTGAAGGCGGCTAACTCTTCTACCGAGCTCCATCGCTGCGATTAGCTGAACCGCTTTAGCAGTTCCAACGCCGTTTAGAGACGTTAACTCTTCAATACTTGCATCTTTCAGAAGTCGAAGTCCTTCAAAGTTCTGTATAATGCGATAAGAAAGCTGAAGCACTGACTCCTGCTTTGTTCCTGTCCTGAGGATAATAGCTAATAATTCTTGATTAGATAAGGTCTCAGGACCATCCTTCATCAGACGCTCTCTCGGGCGCTCTTCTTCAGGATAATCTCGAATCATTAAAGGGGTTTTCAACAACACGCTTCCTCCCTGGATTCATCTTCATGACTGACTAACGCTGAATCTCCGGAACAATTCCAAACGCACGAAGCTCTCGTAGCGTTTTCGAAATAGGAAGCCCTACCACACTATAATAATCACCATGAATTCGCTTCACAAAGGCGGCACCGAAACCCTGTATGCCATAACCTCCCGCTTTATCAAAAGGCTCTCCTGTATCAAGATAGTTCTCAATCTCCTTATCTGTTAACTCCCAGAATTCTACTTCAGTTGCTTCAAAGAATTGGGCACTTCGTTCACTGGATAGAATAGCCACACCTGAATAAACGACGTGAGATCGTCCTGATAAGGCTTTAAGCATCTGCCTCGCATGCTCGCGGCTATCAGGTTTTCCAAGGACCTCATGGTCGAGTGTAACAACCGTATCTGCACCTAGCACGACAGCATCTGAAGTATTTGTATACACTTCATTTGCTTTCCCTAAGGCAAGCTGTTTCACAAGTTCTGAAGGTGGGACAGATTGAGAGAGATGCTCTTCAAAGCTGCTAACGATAATCTCAAATTGGAGATTCATTTGATCTAGAAGTTCTTTTCTTCGTGGAGACCCTGAGGCTAAGACGAGGCGCTTCATTTTACCACCCTTTTTGTAAATGATTCATAAGTGGGAAAAGGGCTTGATAACAGCTTATCAAATCCCTTTTCTTTCCACAATTTAATTTTCTAACGTTCCTCTACATTTTTCGTTTTCTTTCGTTTCTGTATGTGCATACAGTTTAAATTTGTTTAATCTTATTTTAATTCGTTAAGAAAAAGTCGTTAGGGAGGGTCGCTCCCAATACTCATATCGTACCGTTAATTGAGAATCTCCGCAAATAACTGATTATTTCAACCTTTCCACTACGTCTTGTAAGGCTACCATCCCATCTAATAAATGCTGCTGAACAACCCATAAAGACGGTACTGTTTCCTCAGAAGCGTACATTTCAAGTTCCTCCAAGGCACTGTTCAGACTTTGTTCAAGCTCTTTCCCGCCGATTTCATCCCACTCTTTTCTCCCCGATCCACTCTCATTCCAGGCTTCAACTTCTTTTTTTATGTCACTCATTTCAGCTTCTTTCAGCTTTCCATCAGATAATGCAACAAGATCTAACGTCGTTAATTTTTCGAGCAATGATTTGCCTTCCTTCAGATGACCCGCCATTTCGTCACTCACAGATGCTTTCTGACCATCAATTGACCACACCTTCTTATAGACATCCTGTCCTTTTCCTTCATAATAAGCCCCAAGTGCATCCTGTCCTTCAGCAGAAGGAGATACACCTATAAACAAATAGTATTTCTCTCCTTTAAAAATAGCTGCCGGAAATCCATTCTCTTTCAACTTGTCTTGAAACTCCTTCGCAGATTCCTCTGTTTCATAAGCTCCAGATTGAACTACGTGAAAATCTAATGATAAGTCCAAATCCGTGGTCGTTGTAGCTGCTTCTTCATATCCATCATCTATCGTCGCCACGCTATCCCCACTGAATACCATTAATAAACCAAATCCAAATAAAATCCCAAGAATAATAGCAAAAGCAGCGGAAGCCACCACTTTCTTTTGTAATGTAATAATAGGTTTCTTATTAACTAAGTGTTTTTTCTTTTTGCGTCCGACTGGGAGCCTTGGACTTTTCTTTTCATAAAAAGCACCAGCTTTTTTTTGAATGTGCCTCTTTTTAAGTTCTACTATCTTCCTCGAATCACGCCGTTCGGGTAAAATCCACTCAAATTCCTTCTCCTCAGCTGCTGCACTTTCTTCTTTATGTGTTTCGGGAGGCTCGCTTTTCTCCTCATCATTTAATCGAATTGAAATCGTCCGTCTCTCCTTATCCATAATCATCCTCCTCGGTACCAGCTTGTACTACAGTCTATGAATTCTGACGAAATACTAGAACTGCAAATACTAGAGTAGATCCGGATAATTCAGACGATAAAAAGAAGCCTTTGTTAACCGACAAAGGCTTCCCCCACTTGCTATATCACTTCTCATTATAAGAACATCATTACTCCGAAGCTTCTTCTTTATCAATCTTTTCATACAATGGATTGTCTTTATCTGCAGGCTCTGGATAATCAAGCGATGGCGTTTGCTCTGCTAAATCCGTTAAGGTTGGTATGTAAAAAGTAGCTACATCAGCCGTATATGTTAACTCATTTTTCTCAGCTTCATCTAACAACACAGCATCCGTTTCACCTGTAAAAGAAAGCCCGCTGATCACCGCCATACGCGGTAAACCTTCAATCGATTCAAGAAATGTTCGAAGCGAAGAATAATTATCCGAAACCATCGCCATACTCACATTCACAGCCTGAATCCCATCTGGAAGCCCCGGCAAGGCGTCTGCCGACTGCGATTCCGCTGACTCTGCTTCATCTTCAGATACCTCCTCAGGAGCATTATTTTCTCCGCTTTCCACTGTTTCTTCTTCTGAAGCCTCTTCCGCATATTGCTCTGGATTTAGCACCTCGTCGACAAAATCAAGCTGTTTAATATTACTTTTTGAAACCAATTCCGCTTGATTCAAATCAAGAACAAACTGGTCAACAAGCGGTTTCACAGGCACCATTTTCTGAAGCGCATTAGTATCATAGACTTCTTCCTGAGTGCTCGTTTGTTTTTCTTCAAGAACAGCGATAAGCTCTTTATTCTGACTAACCTGAGATTCGAGCCGTTCTACTTCTCCTTTTTGTGGAAGAATTGAAAACATAAAGAACAACACAAGACCAAGAAGAGGGATGAGAAGACCAATAGACGTTAACAAATTTCGCGTCCTGTTATCCATTCTCTTCTTCCTCCTCTTCATTCACTCTTAAATTCGATTTATTAATAACGATTTCGTAATCTGTTATATATCGAGGCAATATGCGACTCTCGGTATCTACCGTTTCTTCTGTGAGATCAGCAGCGGATACTGTTAAGAGACTTGCTGCTTGAACATTTCCTGATTCATTTAGTTCATTCAAATATTGGGACACTTCCTTCATCTGATCGAACTGTACAGTTAATGTTACCGTTTCACTACCATCAAACTCATAATTCATAAAGTAGCCACGTTCAGGAAGGCGTGCAACAAGATCATCAAGTAACGCTACAGTTGAGAATTGCACCCCATCAAGCCAATCAACATATTCCTGAAGCGTTTGTCCAGATGAAACAGTACCAGCTTCCGATGCTTGTAAAGCTGCTACAAGATCAGTAGTTTTTTCAAGTCGGTCTGTTAACGTTTCCTGTTCTGCTTTTAATTGAAAAGAACTATACATCATCCAACCAAAAACAAGAAGAAGAACGGCCCCTGCTGATATCGGAATGAGCATAAAGGAAAAGGAGCGCTTTTGTTTATTTGGAAGCAGGTTAATATCAATTAACATTCTTCCACCCCTTTAATGCCAGCCCATACGCACCGAAGAATGGGAGCGGAAGAACATTCCCTTCCTCATCAACAATGGCATGTTCATTTGCATACTGTACAGCTGTACCGACGACCGTTTCTAATCTTTTTTTAAACAATGGGATTTCAGGAAAATCTCCTGAAAGAAAAACACGCTGAATCGTTTGTCCACTTTTGTTCATCGAATAGTGATAGAAATTGATCACTCGTTCGATTTCCGTTACACTTTCCTCCACGGCATCGATTAATTGTTCACGTTCACCTCGCCACTGCATTTCACTTTTAAATCGTGAAGTTTGCGTCACTTCCCAGTTCATATGCGGTGTATCCATTAACACCTGGCGAATAAAGGCTGGTTTGTGCTGATAAAAAACGCTCACATTAATCGATTGAATGCCGCAGTTTAGAAAGAGCGAGGGCTGCTGTGAATCAACCTGATCTGTATAATAGTACATTCTATAGAGGGAAAGGGCATTCACATCGGCCGCTTCCGGATGTAGAGCAACCGACTCTAAAATAGAAGAAAAAGCCATCACAATATCCTCCGGTGCAGCAAAAAGAAGAATTTCTTTTTTCTCACCCGATTCACCAATTAACTCATAATCAAAAACCGCATTCTGAAAAGGAAGCATGATGCTTGCTCCGATTTCAAGGTACAGGTAGCCTTTAATGTCATCGTTAGAAATGGCCCGTGGAATCTTCTCATGACGGAGAACAAGATAGGCATCGGGGACAAGAAAAAAAACCCGCTTCCCTTTAATACCCCACTCTTCTACACACTCTTCTAAAATCACAAAGAGCGTATCACGCTCAATGATTTTTCCGTCCTCAACGATCCCTTTAGGTAAAAACCGTTCCTGATAAGAACGAATTCCCATCGTGGAAGGCGCGAGCTCTACCATCCGAATCACATGATCATGCAGAATCAAACTAATCTGCTTTGTTTTTGGCTTGAAATTAAAAAGGCCCATCGTCTATTCCCTCCATCATGAAAGAAAACTAAAATACCAGTGCAAGATTTGTTCGCCATAAAAATACGTTAAGATCGCGCCAAGCGCTATCGATGGTCCAAATGGAATGTGCTGCTTTCGCTTTACTCTCCCAGTCGATAGCGCTGTTACGCCAATGATCGTGCCACATAAAGTAGAAAAGAAAAACACAAGAAGTAATTCCTGATAACCAAAGACGAGCCCTAGCACTGCGAACAATTTAATGTCACCGCCGCCCATTCCCCCTTTACTAATAACAGCAATGAGAAGGAGTAATAAAAACCCTCCAGCCGCTCCAATAAAAGGGCTGTACCACGGATCCATTGGAACAAGAATTCGACCAACAATAAAGTAAGCGGCAAAAAAAAGTAGAATACGATCTGGAATAAGCATATAGGTGATATCTGAAACAAAAATAATCACAAGAAGCGAAATCAATCCATACGAAATGATCAATTCTTTTGACCATCCCACCAAAAACGGTGCAATCGTAAAAAGAAGCGCCGTAGCGAATTCAACACCGGCGTATATCGGTGAAATACGTGACGCGCAGCCTTTGCATTTCCCGCGCTGGAATAAATAAGAGAAAACCGGCACAAGCTCAAGCGGTGAAAGCTCTCGTTCACACGTTGGACAGGATGAGCGCGGGGCCACAATCGATCGTTTGACAGGCACACGAAGACCTACAACATTATAAAAAGACCCAAGTGCAAGCCCAACTAGAAATAAATAGCTATGTAAAATGACCCCCATATGTTTCATCCTTCTTCGAAAGAGTTTAATAGATTTAAAAAGCGGTATGTAGTAGGAAGAAAACCCTCCTGGGAGGGTTTTCCAATTAGTTAGAACCTTGATTTGTTATTGTTCCCTTTAGTTTTACGTCATCTCTTGTCATGGCAGTAACGTCTACACCACTCACATAAGTTCCAGTAGCACCAACAAGCGTGATAGTGTATACGGCTGATTTCTTAGAAGTACTAGTATCTGCAGGGAAAGTGACCACTACTTTAGATTCGTCAGCTTTATATGCACCAGAGTTGCCAGGAGATTCTGGTGCTCCTTCTAAATATCCTTTACTAATAAGCGTATCCATTGTAAATGTTTTAGTACCTTCACCGTCTTGTGCAATAGCCATTCTAGCCGCACTTGCCATTTGCTCTGCATTCGCAATATGAGCATCTTTCTTTGAGTTGTCAATCAAACTACCAATCGCCGGAATTGCAATCGCTGCAATAATTCCTAGAATAACGATAACCACAAGCAATTCAATTAACGTTAAACCTTTCTCATTCTTCAAATAACGTTTCAACATCTTTTTTCCCCCTTGGTTTCTGTTTTTCTGTTTCTCTTCTAAGTATGATTTCCCATGGTGTCTTTCAAACTACTTTTCTACCCCACATTGTTGTAGATTTCAAACATCGGTACGATAATGGCAAGAACGATGACGCCAACAATACTAGCGAGGAACACAATCATAAGCGGCTCAATCATGGCTTTTAAGCGATCGGTTGCGTTTTCAACTTCGTCTTCATAGAAGTCGGCAACTTTCGCTAGCATCGCATCGAGTGAACCCGTTTCCTCTCCAATGGCGATCATTTGCGTGACGAGTGGAGGAAAAATCCAGTGTGCTTTCATTGGTTCTGTTAATCGTTTCCCCTGCTCAAGCGAAGTTCTTGACTCACGCAGTACCCTCACCACCACCTCGTTTCCTACAACCTTTTCCACGATCGCCATCGACTGCAGAATGGGGACCGAACTTGAGAAAAGAGAGCTTAACGTGCGCGTCATTCGCGCAAGTGTCGCCTTTTGTAAAATTTTTCCGAAAACCGGCATTTTTAGTATAGCATAGTCGAAATAATACTTACTATAACTTTTTTGTCTAATTATAGAAATCAATCCGACTATTGTCACAATTACCAAAATTATGAGCCACCAATACACTTGAACGACGACACTTGTACTCATCACAAACTGCGTAATGGCCGGTAAATCACCCCCTAAATCTTCTAACATATCCGCAAAAGTAGGCACGACGGATGCTAATAAAAAGATCACAACACCAATAGCGACGACCCCGACAATGACGGGATACGTCATCGCAGAAATGACTTTTTGCCTCGTCTTATGCTGTTTTTCAAAATACTCCCCAAGACGATCGAGTGCTTCATCCATGCCACCGCTCACCTCACCGGCATACACCATATTTGTAAACATGGGCGGAAAAACCTTTGGATGCTTTGCTGCAGCTTCCGAAAATGGATTTCCTGTACGGAGTTCTTCTTCAATCGCTTTTAACGCCTTTCCGAGCGCTTTGCTTTCCGTTTGCTCAGCTAAAATGGCCGTGGAGTCTACAATCGAAATACCAGCCCGAAGAAGTGTTGCAAACTGCCTCAAATACACGACAAAGTCGCGTAATTTCACAGGGTTACCTATCGAAATATCTTTCGCAAGAACAGAAGCCTCGACTTCTTGAATTTCCATCACGGCAATCCCTTTTTCACGAAGAGCAAGAATCACGTCGCGCTTCGAATCACCCGGCATGTTTCCTTTCTTTACTCTTCCTTTCGTTGTTTTACCAACGTATTGAAATTGACTCATCAGTCTACTCCCCCTGTAAATACGGCTCAGCAGCTTCTCGCAAAATCGCATTCTCACTTAAAAGCTGTTTGATTGAGCTTTCAAGCGCGATCATTCCCGCTGCTCGACTTGTCTGAAGTACATTTGGAATTTGATACACCTTGCTGTCACGAATTAAATTCGCTACAGCTGCGTTATTCACTAGCACTTCAAACGCGGGTCGTCTCCCTTTACGATCCTCCGTTGGGAAAAGACGCTGAGACAAGATACCAACGAGCACAGATGCGAGCTGAACCCGAATTTGGGTTTGCTGACTCGGAGGAAACACATCGATGATGCGATCAATCGTCGCTGAAGCATTGCTCGTATGAAGCGTACCAAGAACTAGGTGGCCTGTCTCGGCGGCCGTGACAGCAGTTTGAATTGTTTCGAGATCACGCAGCTCCCCGACAAGAATCACATCTGGATCTTGTCTTAAGGCAGCGCGAAGGCCATCTCCGAAATTTTTCGTATCGGATCCTACCTCTCGCTGATCAATGACACAGCTACGGTGTTTATGTAAATATTCAATTGGATCTTCAAGGGTAATGATATGCTTTTGCACCGTATGATTCATAAAGTTGATAGTCGATGCAAGCGTTGTTGATTTTCCGGATCCTGTTGGCCCCGTCACCAAAATGAGACCCTGTGGTTTAAGAGATAACTTCTTCATAATTTCAGGAACGTGCAATGCTTCCATTGAAGGAATATCAGTCGGCACAATTCTGATCGCGAGACTAATACACGAGCGCTGATGATAAGCATTCATTCTGAACCTCGAAACACCTGGCATGCTATATGAGAAATCGAGATCTCCCTTTTCAGTAAACGTATCCCACAGTCCTTCTGGAATTAAGAGCTTCGCCATTTGTTCGGTCACATTGGGGAGAAGCGATTCATTTCCATAGCGCTTCAAATCCCCATTCACTCTCACAATTGGCGGAACCCCAACTGTAAGATGTAAATCAGAGGCGCCAAGTTGAAAAGCCGCTTTTAAAAGCCTGTCCAATTGCTCCTTCATATTCTCACCTACTCATTGAAAGCGACGCGAAGAACTTCTTCGGTCGTTGTTAGCCCGTGCTTCACTTTTAACAATCCATCATCGATCAAGAAAATCGTCCCCTTTTTGATCGCGTACTGACGGATCGATGTCATCGATTCGTTATTCATAATTTTTTTTCGGATCGCATCGTCCATTACAAGCACCTCTTGTAGTGCGATCCTTCCTTTGTATCCTGTCATATTGCAGTTACCGCAGCCTTTTCCTCGAGTAATAGTCGAGATCGAAATGCCGCGCTTTTTAAAGATCTCCTTCTCACGCTCTGTTGCTTCTTCCTTAGTACCACAATCACGGCAAACTCGCCTTACAAGGCGCTGTGATACAATGCCCGAAAGAGAGGCAGCTACGAGAAAGGGCTCGACTCCCATATCTATTAATCTAGCAATCGTTGCGATCGAATCGTTTGTATGAAGCGTACTTAGGACTAAGTGCCCTGTTAAAGAAGCACGAACCGCAATCTCCGCTGTTTCTGTATCACGAATTTCTCCAACCATAACGATATCCGGGTCCTGCCTCAGTATAGAACGAAGTCCTTTCGCAAACGTAAGTCCTACGTTGCTGTTCACTTGAACTTGATTAATTCCTTCGAGACGATATTCTACAGGATCTTCAACCGTAATAATATTCGTTTCTTCCTCATTAAGGTGATTAAGCGTCGCATAGAGAGTAGAAGATTTACCTGACCCCGTTGGACCAGTAATCAAAATAATTCCGTTCGGCTGCTCGACCATTTTACGAAACCTTCGATCATTAATGGGATGAAGATCAAGCTTATTCAGCTGATTTAACGTACTGCCCATATCAAGAACACGAAGAACAATCTTCTCTCCATAAACGGTTGGTAAAGTCGAGACCCGCAGATCAACCGGTTTTAAATTTAAGTTCACTTTAATACGGCCATCCTGAGGGACACGGCTTTCCGTAATATTAAGGTTTGCCATGATCTTAACGCGTGCAGTGAGCACTTTTTGCATATGCTTCGGTAAACTTCGCTCTGTTCTTAGCTGACCATCCACCCTATAACGAATTTGAAGCTTCGTTTCTTGAGGATCAAAATGAATGTCACTTGCACGATTTTGAACCGCAAACTGAATGATCTGATTCACAAGTCGAACGACAGGTGATTCTTCATCCGTGATTTGCTCTTCCTCAAGATCTTTCCGTTCTCCCGGTAAGTCACTCAATAGTTCATCCATTGAATCATCAATTTCGTAATATTTACTTATAGCTCTTGCAATATCATCCGTAGTAGCAATCGCTCTTTCAATAAGAAAGCCCGTCGAGAGTCTTAAATCGTCAATCGCAAAGAAATCCATTGGATCCGACATCGCGACGTAAAGCCGACTATTCTCAATCTTAAGTGGAATAAGGTGATATTTTTTGACAATATCCTTTGGGACAAGATCAATAACATGTTGCTCAACAGGATAGTTATATAAGCTAACATGTGGAATACCGAGCTGAAACTCAAGTACTTCAATTAACTGCTGCTCTGTAATCGTGCCCTGCTGAATTAAAGCATCACCAAGCTTCAAGCTACTAGGTTTTTGAGACAACGTTTCTTCTAGCTGTTCTCTCGTAATAGCATTAGATTCAATTAGGAGGTCACCAAGGCGTTTCTTTGTTTGTTTCAACCCTCTTCCTCCTTCTGATACTCTAAGCCCTTTATCACTTCGTCCTCGTTCCCTTTTCCATCCTTGTTCTCAGAGGGTTCATCACTTTTATCACCATCTATTGGATTACCATTTTCATCTACTGAGCTTTTCTCATCGATTTCTTTCCCATTCTCTTTTTCACCCTCAGATGAACCGTCATCATCTGACTGGGTGTCTTCAGTTTTTTCAACAACTGGTGGCTCTGGATAAGCCTTTTTCTCAATTCGATGAATTGGAGAATAAAAGTCTTCAATCATTTTTTCCTTCTTAATTACGCGATTATCTTGATCAAGCGTCTCTCGATATGTCGTAATCAGATAGCCGAGCTTACCTTCCTGGATAATCGTTTTCTCATTCCCGCTTAGCGCTTCAGAATATTGAATGATTGTATCTGGTTCGAGTTTTTCCTTTTCGACAGATGGTTGATACGTTAATGGAAATGGTGGGCCATAAAGCGTAACGATGAGATGATCCTTATCCCATTTAAATTCAAGATTATAGGACGACTCATTCGGATTATAGAAGCTGAAATCTTGATTTGTCATATTGATGGAAGCATTTAATCCTAACTCCCCATACTTTGGAAGCTCTAGCGTCGTATGTCGTTCTTTTAGCTCAAAATTTGAATGGAGCAGAACTTCCATAATCGCTGATGAGAAGAGATTCAAACTCTCTGTCGCTTTTTCAGTGACACTCGCTTCCCTTAACAACTCCTGCAGAGAAAAAGGTTGCTCTGGCTCAATCGTCACGTTCTCAAACGCCTTCGCTAGATTCGGAACGAGAATGAGGTCCTCCTCGCCCTCCACCTTACTCTGAGCGATTTTTTCGATATCGTTAGCAGTAGCGTAATAATTCGCTAAATCGATTGAAATGTCATCTCTTTCAAAGGTAGACGCATACCCTGTCAGCACTTCTGAAAGTAAAGGTAAGCTAAAAAGATCAGCATTCACACCCATTTCGGAAATAAGTTCTGTCAGGTGTTCTGTGTTAATGGTAACGATAAGTGGCACTTCGATTGCATCAGTGGAAGCCCTCGCGTCCACTGTTTCATTTGTTTGAAACGTCCAAAGCTCTCCAGGTAATGTGATGTTCTCTGAATCATGCTGTAAGGAGAGAGATTGAGACGACTTCCACGCCTCTGCTTCTTTATTGATTTTCTCTTTAGCCTCAGCTGGCTGCATTCCAGATACAGAAACGCTTCCGATTAGCGTGTTCTCTGGAAACGTATTTTCTCCAAAAACCGTTTGATAAGAAGAGGTGCCAAGGATCGAAAAAGTAGAAATAAAAATAGTAGATACGACAACAAGTCCTGCTGTTTTCATCAACCCTTTAAGAGCTATCTCGCTCATCTCCTACGCACCCCTATTCTGATACATGCATGGACATTTCAACAACAACACCTACACCAGTGTCCTGGGCTGTAACGATTTGCTCCCGACTCAAAATAATCCCCTGTTCAAAAAGAAGCTTTCCATCGGAACCATAAATATCTTTTAATAACGTCTTACCTTCTAATAATTCAATCTGCTTTTCCTTGAAGTCAGAATCTTCATCAACACTAGGCTGCGCATAGTTCGATAGTTGCTCTGACTCAGGGACTTTTGCTTCTTCCGTACTCTGATTTACATCAGCTACTTCTATACTCTGCGAATCTTCCTCTCCAAGAAATGCTTCTGGATTCTCCGCAACGTGTTTGAATGCATCGATTGCAACGATGAGAAGATCTTTTCCGAGCGTAATAATATGCTCTGTTGATAGAAAGTGTTCGGCGTCTTTATTTTTAAACTGAAGACCAAGAATTCGACCAGTATGATCATCAAGGAAAAACTCACTTACTTCCCCATGGAACTGACCACCACGGTCAATAATCTTAGTACCAATGATACTAATTTTCTTTTTGACTAATTCATTTGCAATCGGAATTTCTGAAAGATCAAAGATCGCTTTCTCTTCTTCAATCATTACAGCGTATTCTCCTACACCGATTACCTTACGAAATGGAACAGCTTTTACACTCACATCCCAGTCCGGATGGTCTACGGTTAGAAAATCAATTGATTTATCTGCGGCATTAATGACAAGTGACTTTACATGCCCAATTTCTGAACCGCTTTGAATGCTAATGATCGGAAGTCCTACTACCTGATTGCTTTTTTTCATCTGTGATCACACACCTATTTCATCATTTTGTTCTGAATCATCGACTGAAGGTAATGAATTTCTTGCTCGAGCAGTGGATACTGACAGCGAGTCTCCATTTCATTTAATAATGCTAGTACTTCATTCCAGCTTTCTTTTTGCATAAGATAGTCTCTATACTCAGCCGCGACCGAGAAATACATCACATCGTCGAGCTCACTGCTGAGAAGCTGCTGGGTCATTTGTTCATACTCTTTTACAAAGCCGCTTTCTTTGTAATTCTTTGCTTGATCATGAAGTAAATCAAACATGCGAGAAGCTACTTCTACTGATCGCTCAACAGCTTCATCACTATTATCAAGATTTACTTGTTCTTCTTCCTCATGCTCATCTTCGATTAAATCAAGCTGTTCTACTATCAATATAGAACTTTCATTCTCTTCCTCATCTAAAACCTTTTCTTCCATTCGTTGAACCTTCCGCTCTTCTTCTTGAGAAGAAATATCAGATAGCTCTTTGCGCGTTGGTGGATCCTTTTCATCAACGACTTCTTCAGCTAGATCAGGATGTTCTTTGTTCTCAGAACCTACTTCTTCTTGCTCAGCTTCACGAATGAAATCTTCGAAAAATCCGTCAAGTTCTTCTTCCTCTTCCTCAACCTCTTCTTCCTCATAGACCGTTTCCATTCTTGCTGAAAAATCAATGTCTTCCATTTCTTCTAGCTCACTTAGTTCATCTTCTGTAGGAAGAGTTTCTTCCTTATCGTTCTCCTCTATATTCGCTATGTACTGGTTCACTTCTTCAATCGACTCAACCTTTTCTAGTTCTTCGTCCAAGGTCTCAGTTGATTCCTCCGTCTCTTTCAGATCGTCTTCCATTTCGTCTATTTGATCAATCTTTAAAAATAGTTCATGTTCTGTTGACTGTTCTTCATCAATATGACCGGTTCTTTCATCCGTTTCTACGTCATCATCTTTCTTTCTACTATTATCGTCACTTTCTACTGTATCTTTAATAGATTTCGTCAAAAAAGACGATTTCCCCTCACGATTTGTTTCTTCCACATCCATCGCAACACTTGTCTCACTCTGAACCTGAACAAATAAGTAATTGGCTTTCTTCCAAAAAAGATACATAAACCCACATGCACAAAGGAAAACAAGTAAGATTGCTAGTGGGAGAGGGTATATTCCCTTTACCACTAGTAATAGCATGCTTAATAACACACCCAATCCAGCCACCCATGTTTTTTGTATGATGGTAAGATTCATAGGAACGAGCGTCAGAATAAGTAAAAGCAAACCTCCACCGATTAAAGCTAATACAAATTGCACTAGCTTAACACCTCCTCAATAAAAATATTGTCAATATTTCACAATAAAAAGAAATTTATGTAGTTTATTGTATAATAGTATTAGTAAATTGGAAACAACACTATTTTTTTCCAACTATTCTTTTACATAAGGGGGAGAGTCGTGCTTAATAACGAAAAAGGTTTTACTCTTGTCGAAATTCTCGTCTCACTGACTCTATTAACAACAATCGTTTTAGCCGCTTCTTATTTTTTTTCGCAATCAAATACAATATCGTCCTATAATAATCAAAAATTAGTTGCCGTGAACCTTGCACGCTCTACTCTAGAGAGAATTCAATTAGAACCATCTTCTTATATTACGAACGGCATAGCCGGAAGCCCTTATTCCTTTCAATCTTGCCAAGCGTCTGGGGGATCTAGTTGTCAAAACTATCGTGTATTAATTAACAATCATGAATATGCTATCGACGTTGCCCTCAGCCAGGATAACAATGAAAAAGATTTAAAATTAGTTGATATACAGGTGGATGTTTCTCTCACTTCTTCCGATAAATCTATTAAAAGCACAGTCGAGGGGTATATCGCGAATGATTCCATACTTCCATAATAATCGAGGAGTTACACTACCAGAAGTTCTGATTACACTCGTTCTCCTTTCAATCGTTTCAATCGCTATCTATTCCTTTCTTTTTAACGGGCTTCACTCATATGAAAAAGTGAAAACAGAAACAGCTTTTCGTGATGAAGCTGATATTGTGATGACCTCGTTTATAAACAAGCTTTATCCAGTTAAAGAAGTAGAAATTACAAAAAGAGAGTTTAAACCTGCTAAGGAAATCTATCTCTTGACAATTAATAACACTACAACAATTGGCTTTAAAGAAGGGAAGGCACTGTTAAATGGTCAGGTAGTGAATGCCGCTGAGTATGATTTAACTGGCTCCAAAATTTCTGAGCCTTCCAAAGGGCAGTTCAGAATTACAATTCATATTACGAAACCCGACGTTGACTTCGCCAAACCTTTAACACTCGAAAGTCAAATTGGGCTATTAACGGAGGCCGCTAATGCACCATAATCATATTCGAAATGAACACGGTTCGAGTCTCGTACTTGTATTGCTTGTTACGCTCATTTTTACCGTGCTCGGTCTCTCTTTACTTAGCGCGACTGTCAACGGGACGAAGCGAACGGAATTAAGAGAAGACGACGTGCAAGCAACTTATGTAGCAGAAAAAGGCGTTGATGAGATCGTCCAATCCATCCAAACAGACCTTCGAAACGGACTTGGTACGTCCGGTAAATCAATCGCTGAATTTAATACCTTAATTGACACAACAATCAAAGGGCACAAATCTCCAACTTCTATCAATCATCAAACTGGAACTTCTGTAGCCAAAGTTTTAAATTTTAGCACCGCTACAAACGTATTGAGACGCGTAATCGAAGTGGAAAGCACCGGAACAGTGAACGGTGAAACTGAAACGATTCGCAAAACGTTAGAAATTGGACCCAACTCTGTTCCCGATGTTTTGCGGTATGCCCTCGGGACGTACACGGTTTGTCAAAGACACCAAAACTGTGATGTTCAAGGGGAAGGGAATTTATTTCTTCACGGTGGAGTTTCGATTCAAGGCGATATGAAAGTGGATGGGAATTTAATCACAACTGATCAAGGATATGCAAGTTATAACAGAAAGGATTACTGGATTGATACTTTCTTACCGACGATCCAAAACATTTCAGACCCTTCATCGAAAGCTAAAATGGTTCTTGGTGGAAAAATCATCAATTTCACCCATAAACCGACTTATCAAAACCATATCAATCAGCCGAACTTTTCTTCGAGTAACTATCACTTAGTAGATCCAGAAGAAGCTTTTCAAGGTAACGACTACCCAATTATCGAAAAGCGCGAGCCCATTAGAGACCCGGTTGATATCGGGGATAGTGAGAGCTTATATAAATATACTCTCTCTAGCAGTTCAATAAACGGAGAAGCTATTACCAAAAAAACTTTCTCCTATAATAACTTTTACAATTTCTTTGGAACTTATATAGACGCAATCATTCGTAATACAAATATGCCAAATGATAACGTATATCCATACTACTTACATAGATACAATAATGGACAGCAGAGAATTTATGAGTTTGATCTAATTACATTCACAGGAAATAATAATTTCAAACGTTTTAGTACAGCCGGCAATTTAAAATTAGACGGGGGTGATACATCTTACAGCAAGACACAATCCAAAAATGGAATTTACGTAGGTAACAATTTGACGATTGGAAATTCTAGCTCATCAAATAATATTAATGATTACGATAAATTAAAAGTTAGTGGCCCTTTCTATGTAGGAAAAGACTTAAAAATAAGTGGAGCAAACGTAGAATTTAACGCATTGATTTACGTGAAAGGCGATGTAACAATCGAATACTCTGTGCTAAAAGGACTAAATGAAAATGGTACTAACGGTTCTCTAATCGTTTTCGCAGAGGGAGATATTAATATTCGAAATAACTCGCTTTATGAAGATAATCCAAGCTATATCCGCGGCTACTTCTATTCTGGAGGCGCATTTGAAATGTTTGGTGTTGGATCTAACGTGAATATCGATGGAGGAATTTCAGCTAGAAGGATCGTTTTAAATGCGGTTAAAGGAAAAGCAAAATCTATAGATCCACGTAACAATCAGTATAAAGAATACGGAGATGGCTATGGCTATTTCCAACAAAAAACTTACCAAGAAAATCAGCCATCGCGCCTTAAAATCACTTACAACCCTACGATCATTAAAACTTATTCCGACTTAAAAACCGAAGAACCCTTTGTTAAGAACATTGCTGAACCCGTCCCCATTGAGCGTTCAAAAAAGTGATTCTCACTAAATACCCCCGTTCTTCACAATTCGTGAAGAACGGGGGTTTTCTTATTTATCCAACATAGCTCGCAACGCGGTTTCGCCCCTGCTGCTTTGCTCCAGTATACATTGCTCGATCCGCATTTCGTATCAACGTTTGCGCATCCTCTCCCTGATCAGGAGCCGTAGCCACACCAATACTAGCCGTTACGTAAATGACCTGGCGATTGCCGTTATCGAGATCATTATAAATTTCAAATGGACGATCCGCGATGGAGCATCGTAAGTCTTCTGCTACTTGAACACTCTTCTTATGAGAATGATTTTCTAGCAGAACGACAAACTCTTCTCCACCAAATCTTGCAACTGTACCTCTGTCTCCAATTTCTTCTTCAAGTCGATTCGCTACCCCACAAAGCACTTCATTACCACTATGATGACCAAATGTGTCATTCACTTTTTTGAAATGATCCAGGTCGAGCAGAATGATAGAGAACGGATCAGGCGTTTCGCCAAAACGCTTGTATTTCTCATCCAATAACTCCCCAAAAAACCTGAAGTTGTATAAATTCGTTAATGGACATCGTTCACTTCGCCTTTTCGTCTCTTCATAATGTCTAGCATTATCAACAGCCACAGCTAAATAGTTAGCTAGTATTTGCAGGACAAGAATGTGATGCTTCTCGTAAGAACGGACGCGGTCTGAAGCAAGAGTAATGATGCCTACAACATTTTTATTCCGCTTCATTGGGACGGAAATGACCGAGTTAGCAGCGTCAGAAAGCACGCCTTCCGTAAGGTTCTTCCACTGAGAACGCTTCGTATACAAGCGGCTTCGTCCGCTTCGCCACACCCTTGAACTGATTCCTTCCTGATAAGGGCTACTTTCCTCTTTGGATACAATGCCACGCTCTTTTTCATATCGCTTAATAACTGTCAATCGTTTCACATGTTCGGCATCCATAATATAAGCATAGTCAACAACGAACATATCTTTTACTTCATTTAAGAATAAATTTAATATTTCATCTGTATCGAGAGATTGGGTGATTTGCTGACCAATCTCACTCGTTTGCTGAAGAAGATTGTTAATTTTTTGGCTTGAATAATACAGCCTGAGCATAAGAGAAGCCAGTATAAAAGGTACGCCTACAAAGAAAATAGCGACTGTGCCTAGATAGGTATGTAACATATATAGTAAGAACCCAACAGGAAGAGTCACCCCAGTGGATATCGCTTCCCAGAGCATATCTTTACCAAAAAATTTAGTATCAGCTTCTTTGTAAATATAAATTTTTAAAAAATGTAGGAGAATTTGATTTACAACAATAAGCGATAAGATGTATGCAATTGAAGGAACGAGCTGCGTAATCGCATCACCAGAGAATTCACCTACTGAACCACCGAGTAAATAGAAAAGTCCTCCGGAAAGGAGTGAAACAAGCATAAACATCAGCATGTTAACAGGATAACGATGACTATCTTTTTTTGTGACACGTAAGTTTAAAAGAAAAACGAGTATCGCTAACTGAGTTAAGATCATTTCGATAAATAGACCATACCTTAAGAACACAGCAAGCGAGATCCCCTGGATAAAAAAAAGGTCAGTCCCCTTTACATTAATCGGCATCATAGCTACAACAGCAAGAAGCACAAACAATGCAAGAACATCTGCCCAATTCCCTGATAATACAGGAGGAAAGAAATAGAACGTTGCAAAAATGAGTAGTGGCCAGAACAAAAGCCATACCAACCAAACTTTACGTTTCATTAATGCAGTCAATTGTTTCCCCCTCCATCTTCCAAACCCAGGAAGAATATTTTTCCATATTAATGTGGTTAAGTTCTATTTTAGCAAAAAATGGCGAAAAAGTCCTAGTTTTTTCTATAAAATTCTAATTTTTTAGAAAATGACGAACTTCAGAGACAAAATAAAGAGAACCCGTTATCAGAAGCAGGTCATTTTCAACCATCTCATCCATCGTCACCTGGATGGCTTTCCTCCAGTTTTCCTCATATCTCTTATTAGCAAAAGTCGCTTTATTCGACAACTCCTCACCTGATACAGCTCTTGGAAATTCAAAGGTAGTAAACGAAATAGTCTCAATTAGAGGATAAAGTGGTTTTAGCATCGATTCAATATCTTTATCACCAAGAGCACTAAAGATAACATGTATGTGTCTTTCAGGGTAATGCTGCTTAAGCGTGTTAGCAAGACTTTCGACACCTTCCGGATTGTGCGCACCGTCCACAACAATAGTCGGATTTGAACGAAGCTGTTCGAATCGACCTGGCCACTTCGCTCTCTCCAGTCCGCGCTGAATCATATCCTGTTCAATATGTAGACCATAGAAAACACGTAAATATTCAAGTGTCATAAGCGCTGCACCTGCATTTTTTACCTGGTGCTCACCCTTCATCTGAATGTGTAGATCTTCGAGTTTACGGTAAGGTGATTGAAAAGAAAAACGCTCCCCTTCCTTATCACTCATTTGCTCCTTAATAGAAAACTCTTCATTCAATCGATAAATTTTCGTCTTTTTCGATTTCGTCGTTTCATGTAAAAGAGTGAGTACCTCTTCTTTTTCAGCAGTTGTCACAAGAGGAACCCCTGACTTAATGATCCCCGCTTTTTCATAAGCGATTTGCTTAATATCACTCCCTAGAATGTGCGTATGATCGTATCCGACATTTGTAATCACACTTACAAGCGGGTGAATAATATTGGTTGAATCAAATCGTCCGCCAAGACCAACTTCCATCAAAACAAGATCTGGATAGGCAATTGTCCCAAAATATAAGAGAGCGATAACCGTAATCACTTCAAATTCAGTTGGTGACCCAAGCGGAGAGACAGCCGCCATCTCAACAAGAGGCTGAACACGATTGCATAGAGCAACTAAATCTTCTTCATTAATCGGTCGTCCATTAATAGCGATTCGTTCGCTAAACGATTCAATATAAGGAGAAGTAAAACTTCCTACTTCATACCCCGACTCCTCGAGCACCGTTCGCAAGTACGTAACGGTTGATCCTTTTCCGTTCGTTCCGCCAACGTGTACCGTTTTCAACCGTCTTTCTGGATGGTCGAGCTGATCGAGCATCCATTCCATACGCTCTAAACCTGGTTTAATGCCATGATTTAATAAACTATGAATCCAACTTACCGCTTCGTCATATGAGTGAAACATATGTCCCGCTCCCTCCTTAAAAGAAGACGAACCTCTAAACGAGATTCGTCATTTTCTTATTTTTTTAGTTCGTTAATACGAGCTTCTACGTTGCTTCTTCTCTCAAGATAATCCTTTTCTTTCGCTCGTTCTTCTTCAACAACTTTCTCAGGAGCTTTGCTAATAAAGCGTTCATTAGCGAGCTTCTTCTGAACACGATCAACTTCAGAATCTAGCTTCTTCATTTCTCCTTTTAGACGCTCAATTTCTTCATCAATATTGATTAACCCTTCAAGCGGCAAGAATAATTCAGCTCCAGATACAACAGCCGTCATCGATTTTTCCGGTGCCTGAAGATCCGCAGAAATAGTCAAGGTTTCTGGGTTACAGAAGCGTTCAATGTATTGACTATTTTGTTCAAGCTGTTTCTGAGTATCAGCTGATTTTGGCTTAATACGAAGTTCAATCGGTTTGCTTGGTGCCACATTCATTTCAGCTCGAATGTTACGTACTGAACGAATAATTTCCGTTAGAAGCGCCATATCAGCAGCAGCTTCTGGGAAGTGAAGCTCTTCGTTCTTTACTGGCCAGCTTGCAACAGTAATCGATTCTCCTTCATGAGGAAGGTGTTGCCAGATTTCTTCAGTAAGATAAGGCATGAATGGATGCAGAAGACGCATCGTTTGGTCAAGTACATAAGCTAGAACAGAACGAGTTGTTTTCTTAGCTACTTCGTCTTCACCATAGAGCGGTAATTTCGCCATTTCAATATACCAATCACAGAAGTCATCCCAGATAAAGTTGTAAAGGTAACGACCCACTTCACCAAACTCATAGTTATTAATCAGGCGCGTCACTTGCTCAATCGTATCGTTTAAGCGAGTTAAAATCCATTTATCAGCTGTCGATTTTTCACCTGTTAAATCAAGTTCCTCATACGTCATGCCATCCATATTCATTAAGGCAAAACGAGAAGCGTTCCAAATTTTATTAGCAAAGTTCCACGTAGACTCTACCTTTTCCCAATAGAAACGGAGATCCTGACCTGGTGATGAGCCAGTGGATAGGAAGAAACGAAGGGAATCAGCACCGTACTTCTCAATAACATCCATTGGATCGACACCGTTACCGAGCGATTTACTCATCTTACGTCCTTCAGAATCACGTACAAGTCCATGAATGAGGACGTCGTTAAACGGGCGCTGCTCTGTAAATTCAATACCCTGGAAGATCATACGAGCTACCCAGAAATAAATAATGTCATAACCCGTTACTAGAACGTTTGTTGGGTAGAAACGGTTAAAGTCTTCAGCGTCTTCGTTTGGCCATCCCATTGTAGAAAAAGGCCAAAGCGCTGAACTAAACCACGTATCTAGAACATCAACGTCTTGCTCCCAGTTTTCAATATCGGCTGGCTCTTCAAGTCCAACGTGGATCTCTCCAGTTTCTTTATGATGCCACGCGGGAATGCGATGCCCCCACCAAAGCTGTCTTGAAATACACCAGTCACGAATGTTCTCAATCCAATTTAAATACGTTTTTTCAAATCGCTCAGGTACAAAGTTCACTTTGTCGTCTGACTTCTGAAGAGCAATCGCCTGCTCAGCAAGAGGCCCCATTTTAACAAACCACTGTGTTGAAAGATAAGGTTCGACAACAGCACCGCTTCGCTCAGAATGACCTACGGAATGAACGTGCTCTTCAATGTTGAATAAAATTCCTTTATCCTGTAAATCTTTCACAAGTTTCTTACGGCATTCAAATCGGTCCATGCCCTGGTACTCTCCGGCACTCTCATTCATTGACCCATCTTCATTCATTACGAGAATGCGCTCAAGGTTATGACGGTTACCAATTTCGAAGTCATTCGGATCGTGAGCTGGAGTGATTTTCACAGCACCTGATCCAAATTCCATATCAACGTAATCATCCGCAACAATTTCAATTTCACGCCCTACAAGCGGCAAAATCGCTTTCTTACCAACTAGGTGCTTGTAGCGCTCATCTTTTGGATGAACAGCAATACCTGAGTCACCTAGCATTGTTTCAGGACGAGTTGTTGCAATTTCGATATGTCCTGAGCCATCTGCAAGAGGATAGCGCATATGATAGAAGTGACCAGTTACTTCTTGGTGAATAACTTCAATATCAGAAAGGGCCGTTTTTGTTTGTGGGTCCCAGTTGATAATATATTCACCGCGATAAATTAAGCCCTTCTCATATAGCTTTACAAATACTTCACGTACTGCATCAGAAAGACCGTTATCAAGTGTAAAACGCTCTCTTGAATAATCTAGAGAAAGACCAAGCTTCGCCCACTGGCTACGAATAAAATCCGCATACTCTTCTTTCCATTCCCAAGACTTCTCAAGGAACTTCTCTCGGCCAAGGTCATAGCGCGAGGTACCTTCTTCTCGGAGCTTTCCTTCAACTTTTGCCTGTGTCGCAATCCCAGCATGGTCCATTCCTGGAAGCCAGAGAACATCATATCCCTGCATACGCTTTACACGCGATAGAATATCTTGAAGCGTTGTATCCCAAGCATGCCCGAGGTGTAGTTTACCTGTAACGTTCGGCGGGGGGATTACAATTGTATAAGGTTCTTTTTCTTTATCACCTGTTGCCTCAAAAAATTTGCCATCTACCCAATACGGGTACCATTTCTGCTCTGTTGCCTTTGGATCGTACTTCGTCGGCATCGTTAGCTCTTTATTCGCCATTGTCACTCTTCCTTTCCATTCAATAAGTCTCAGGACATTTCTGCGGCTTTCCTTGTTCTCTTTCCACGAAGGTGTAAGCTTTTTAAACAACAAAAAAACTTCCTCCATCCTTAGGAAAAGGACGAAAGAAGTATTTTCGCGGTACCACCTTTATTTACAGCTAAATAAACGTTAGCTGTACGCTTCATTCGAATAACGGGATTACCGGATTCTCCTACTACTCGTTCAGAGAAACAGCTCAAGGGCGACTTCGAATGCTACGATCCTGAGAAATCTTTCAGCAAATGACTTCTCTCTCTGAAGGGTTCACATTCTACTACTCCCTATCTTTGCCTGTCGACTATTTGTATCATTAAGTTTACCTTTTTGATTCGAGATCGTCAAGATCATAAGAGCCCTTTTTCTTAGCTTAGCCAGTTCTCTCCCGCCTTAATCACCCAATTTCAACTTCACACATAGTCTATTTGTAACAATAACTGAAAACAAAGGAGAATACCTGATATGAAAAAACGGTTTGGTGGAATGAATCGCTTTCAGATCCCACCCTCGTTATATAAGTTCAGAGATATTTGCGCTCAGTTCGTACCTCCGTTTATTGTGTTTCAAACGATCCGAACAATCCTTTTTCCAACATCTATAGATGTACTTATATTAATAATCCTTGTTGCATTAGAAGTGTGCTTTTACTTTGAATGGATCTAGAAGTTTTCTAGAACTTTATTTATCCCATTCATCACTTCTATTTTTTTCGTGAATAGGCGGACATGCTTAATATGTGGCCATTGTTGTCGGTTTTCATTAAATAATAACACGCTATTAAAAACCGACTCTGGAAAATATAAATAGCTTGCAAGTAGCTCCTTTTCCTCATCATTAAGAGAGAATTGGGCTTCATATCTGGCAAGATGAGCAGTTGTGGCAGCAGGATTGAATTGAAAAGGTTGAATAGATGAGCGAATAAAATAAGCAAGATCCCTGATAGGAGTATCGCTAACTGACTTCTCGAAATTAATAAAATACCCTCTCCCCGCGCTTGATACATAATGAGAAGGAGAGCATTTTCCGTGACAGAGAACACTTCGATACCGTTTTGCATCCAGAATTTGCTCATACCAGTCATCTAATCTTCTTTTCGCGAGCTCACAATACCTCATCAGTTGATGAAAATGTGATACAAAGGTAAGCTCAAATGGCGAAAGATAAATGCGTTTTTCAATATGGCTTACGTATTTCTCCATTTCAAATTGTCTACTTTCTCTTAATAAAACCATTTTCTGATACGACTGTTTGATCACTTCTTCAGAAAAAGCTTGCTCTTTAGCAGTATAGCCATGTAATTCAGCAAGGTGATGAACGAGAAGCTCATCTTTTTGAGCAGGACTTGTTTCCCTTTCATCTACCCAAGGCGTTAAATAAACGATGTGATCCCCTTGATAAACGAAGGAATCCCCATACTTTGTTCGAACAAGTGGTACATATCCTTCGAATTTTAGCTGTTTAAACCGCTCCTCTAGATAAAGCATACGATCCATCTGTTCTTTACTAAGCTGCGCTTTTTTTAAAGCAAACGCGCCTCTCTCTGTTTCGATCTTTGTGATTTTCCCCATTTGTACAACCCGTTCAGGATATAAATCATATTGAAATAAGAGTGCTGGATCGCTCATTAGAAGGAAATCCTCCTATCTGAAAGGGAGAGCTCAAGCAGCCTTAACATATCTCTATTCGCTTCCCACTTATCAATAAACTCTTTCATGACCTGATCAGGGTCATTCATATTCGATTGCAATGCCTGAATACATTCCTGCCACTCCCATGGAGCAAAAATAACCTGAATAAGTCTGGGTTTCATATCGTCCTCCACGCCATTCACTAACGCTTCAAAGCATTTTATAAAGTGAGGGGAGTTCTTAAGAGCATACCAGGAATGAACTTCTTTCAGGATAACTTTGGAAGCAGAAACAGGTGGTTCGTCGCTACATTCAAAGTAGATTTGGCCTAAAACCTCTTTTAAAACATGGTGAGTAAATGGAATGAATGGAAGCGAATAACATATCTCAAAATCCAGGCGCTTTTTCACTTCTGGAATAAGGTTAACAAGTAACAAGTATTGTTCTTTATGAGTTAATCTTAGAGACGATAAATCCTCTAACGTCTTACGATAAGGAAAATGTGATGTAAGAGTAGCCTTCTGATCTCCGGTACTTAGTAGTGTCGCAAGTAAATATCCTTTCATTTCAGGAACGTTCTCCAATGGATAAGCTTCTTCTACATGATCATGTACAGTCATATAATCGTTTTCTATTCGGATAAATCTTTTCCCTTCATTGGTTCGAATCATTCGATTACAAAGAAATCCATGTTGAGAAAAAAGACGGTCACGGAAGTTGAGATGATACTCAAGCAAATCCCGATCCCGCCAGTATGATAGTTTTCTTTTACCTAAATGGGTCATGATCAATTGTGGTTTCTCTAACCATTGGACATCTTTTAGATCATACTTCTCTTCAATGATCGCTACGAGATCCATTTCGATTACCCCTTTACCCCCTACCCTATTTGCAACATTCCAAAGGTAGGGGCAGCAAACAATTTAAGTTAACGATTGACAGGAATATATAAGATCTGTCCTTCCTTCACTTCATCTTCCTCAAGACGATTGACTCGCGCAAGATGACTCGGAAGGACTCGATAGCGTTCCGCTATTTCGGTTAACGAATCACCCGGTTGGATAATACACATCTTCATTCTCGAAAATTGTTCTTCCTCTTTTGTCAGCATACTTGTAAGATAGAGCGCATTTTCTTCACGCGGTGCTTGATTCCGGTTTTCCTGATACTCTTGTTCCTCCTCTTCATAGTTATAATGATCGTCTTGATTTGACCTCGTTTCTTCTACGATTGGCTGGTTATTATATTCATTGGAACCATCCATTTGCCTAGCCATTCTCGTGAGAAAATCATACGTGGGTTCCGGCTGCTCCTGATCATCGTTCTCTAGTTCGTTTACTTCATATGAGTCTGACTTAGCTCTCATACCTACTTGTGGAGCGCGTAAATGATAGGCCTGTTCCAATGATTCTTCCTCACTGTCATCAACGTATTTAATATCATTCTCCCAGATTGCATCTTCCTCTGTTGTATATTCCTCTGTCTCTTCGTCCTCTTCTACAACGTATAGTTCAGCTTCTTCCTCTTCTACACGATTTTGATCCCCCTGAATGCCGCTAATGGAAATATCTGCTTTCAACTGAAGGCAATTCTCTTCCAGTAGAGAGTAATCAAACGTGTCAACCGTAACGAAAATTTCCTCGAGACTCCTTATACGGCTTGCTGGAATCGTAATATCAACAGGGAAACGATGCCCCATTGACGCTGTGCCATCTTCTCTAACATTCACCTCATGAATGGAACGATAAGGGGAAGCCTCGTTTGTAACTTCCTCATCTGTTTGGTCACGCTGCAAATATTCACCCGTTAAATATAAACAGCCTTTCACAGCTACATAATCCTCATACTCTTCAATCGAAATTTCAGGGTCAAGTGAGATGGATAGAACCTCTTCAACTTCCTGTCCTTTCTTTAACCAGACCTGCTCCTCCACGGAGAAATGCAAATATGAGCCTTCAGGCATGCCTTCTCCTCCTTTCAAACATTATCCATACATTACACATGTATGAGTGATTCACAGGATTATGTCTAAATTGAAAAAGAATGAAGATGTTTTCAATTTCTTATCATAGAAAAAGCTACCGGCAAATGCCGGTAGCTTTAGGTTAGACAAGTTTTGAGAAAGCCGCTTCTGCAGCCGCAATTGTTTCATCAATATCGTGATCTGTGTGGGCGGTTGACAAGAACATTCCTTCAAATTGAGAAGGTGGAAGTGAAATCCCTTGTTCAAGCATTTCTTTAAAATAGTTTGTAAAATGTTCAAGATTTGAAGAGGATGCTGTTTCGAAATTAATCACATCTTCATTCGTAAAGAAGAAACCAACCATCGATCCTGCACGATTTACTGTATGAGGGATATTGTATTTTGCAGCAGCTTTTGAAAGTCCTTCTCCAAGTCGCTCTGCTTTCCGTTCAAATTCCTCATAACTTTCTGGTGTGAGTTGCGATAGCGTTTCATACCCAGCCGTCATAGCAAGCGGATTTCCACTTAATGTTCCCGCTTGATAAATCGGACCGCTTGGTGCGATTTGATCCATAATTTCTTTCTTACCGCCATAAGCGCCAACAGGGAGCCCACCGCCTATAACTTTACCTAGACACGTAAGATCGGGTGTAACATTGTAAAATCCTTGAGCGCAATTATACCCAACGCGGAAGCCTGTCATAACTTCATCAAAAATAAGAAGTGTGCCATTCTCTTCCGTTATCTTACGAATTTCTTCAAGATAGCCCTGCTGTGGTGGGACGACCCCCATGTTACCTGCTACAGGTTCAATAATGACGCCGGCAATGTCATCTCCAAATTCCTTGAATGCGTAACGTAAGCTTTCAAGATCATTATATGGAACCGTAATAGTATTTTTCGCAATTCCCTCAGGTACGCCAGGACTGTCAGGTAGCCCAAGTGTCGCAACACCAGAACCCGCTTTTATTAATAACGAATCCCCATGCCCATGATAGCAGCCTTCAAACTTAAGGATTTTATTACGGCCAGTATATCCTCTTGCTAAACGTAAAGCACTCATAGTGGCTTCCGTTCCTGAATTCACCATACGAACAATTTCAATAGATGGTACTCGATCAATCACTAGTTCAGCTAGTTTCGTTTCATACTTACTAGGTGCACCAAAGCTCGTTCCAAGCTCTGTCACAGCTTTAAGGCGATCAACAACCTGTTCATCAGCATGACCAAGAATAAGTGGTCCGTACGAAAGGACGTAATCAATATACTCATTTTGGTCGATATCATAAATTTTAGATCCTTTTCCTTTTTCCATAAAAATAGGATCCATGCCAACTGATTTAAACGCCCTAACTGGACTGTTCACTCCACCTGGCATTACTCTAGATGCTTCTTGAAAAGCTTCCTTAGAACGATCAAAATTACCCATTTTCACAACCCCTCTCTTTCAGTTCTATTGATCTAGCCAGCGAGCAGCATCTTTCGCAAAATATGTGATAATTAAATCTGCTCCTGCGCGCTTCATACTTGTTAATTTCTCAAGGACAACCTCTTCTTCATTTAGCCACCCGTTCTGACTCGCAGCCTTTATCATGGAATATTCCCCACTTACATTATAGGCAACCATCGGTAGAGGATAACGATCTTTGAGTTCACGAATGATATCAAGATAAGAAAGAGCCGGTTTAACCATTAAGAAATCTGCCCCTTCAGCGATATCGCTCTCTGCTTCTCGAATAGCTTCGAGTCGATTAGCTGGATCCATTTGATACGTTTTACGATCTCCGAACTGCGGAGTACTATGAGCAGCATCGCGGAAAGGACCATAGAAAGCAGATGAGAACTTCACAGCGTAGCTCATCACTGGGACGTCAACAAAGCCCGCTTCATCAAGACCTTGACGAATTGCCGCAACAAAACCATCCATCATGTTAGATGGGGCAATCATATCTGCTCCTGCTTTCGCTTGAGAAATCGCTGTTTTCGTAAGTAACTCTAGCGACTGGTCATTTTGTACATAACCATTCTCAATCACACCACAATGGCCATGATCCGTATATTGACAAAGACATGTATCTGCAATAACAGTTAATTCAGGAAACGCTTCTTTAATTTGTGCAATAGCTCTTTGCACGATGCCAGTATCACAGTATGCTTCTGATCCAACCGCATCCTTATGATTTGGGACACCAAACATCATAATTGACTTAATACCAAGGTCAACAACTTCCTGTACCTCTTCATTCAAACGGTCTAATGAATAGTGATAAACACCAGGCATAGAAGGAATTTCGCGTTTCACATTTTCTTCTTCAACTGCAAAGATGGGATAGATGAAATCCTCTTTATGTAAATAGGTTTCTCTCACGAGTGATCTCATTGATTCAGATCGTCTTAGACGACGATGACGATGAAAGTTTCCTGTTTCCATTATACTTTCCTCCTATTTTTCAAAGAAACGCTCAAGGCTATCAAGCATTCCTTCAATTGTATATTGATCAGGGACTACCTGAGGTACGATCCCATAAGACAGTAGCGTCTTTTCAGTAATAGGTCCAATTACCACTATTGTGATCCCTTTAAGCTTATCTTTCAAATTCTCGGCTTGGAGAAGTTGATTAAAATGGTGGACCGTTGACGAAGAAGTGAACGTAATGACATCACACTCTCCCTCTTCAATCACTCTTTTCAATGCCGCCCTGGACTCGTAAGGAATAACTGTGTCATAGATAGGTAAGTCAGTTACGTTAAATCCAAGATCCCTTAATTGCCCCGGCAATACTGCTCGACCAAGATTCCCTCTTGGTAATAATATCTTCTCATTTGGGTCAGCCTTACGAGACAAAGCGGCTACAAGCCCTTCTGCTATAAAATCCTTTGGCATAAGATTGATTTCAATCCCATATCGCTTTAGGGCCTTAGCTGTTTTACTTCCAACAGCGGCAACCTTTACACCTTTTGGAACCTTCGCTTGCTTCAAGAAAAACCGCACACCATTCGCACTTGTAAACACAATCCAGCTATATTCACTCAACGTGATCGAGTTCAACAGTTGATTCCGAGATTCGAATGAAATAAGAGGGATTTCAATAGAAATCCCCTCTTTTTCTTCAATTAATTTCGTAAATGATGTTGCCTGCTCCCGAGCTCTCGTGACCAATACACGCTTTCCTGAGAGCGGCGAGATCATTGGTCTAATTCTTCTTTCACACGGTCGAGGATATCCTTAGCTCCCTGTTCTTTCATTCTATTTGCAAGTGTGTTCCCTACCTGGATAGGATCATCACCAATTTCCATTTCCTTAATAATGATAGAACCATCAGGCTCTCCCACTAATCCAGTAACCGTAAGCGTCTCATCCTTAAGCGTCGCATGACCGGCAATCGGCACCTGACATCCACCTTCGAGAGTATGAAGAAAAGCTCGCTCCGCTAATACTGTTTTCGTCGTTTCATAATCACTGAATTGATTTAAAATAGCTCGTAGTTCATCATCACTTTCTCGACATTCAATCGATAAAGCGCCTTGTCCAACAGCCGGTACACACAAATCAGGATCAAGGTATTCTGTAACAATCTCCTTTGACCACCCCATGCGGTGTAGACCCGCTGCAGCTAGTACAATAGCATCATAATCTTCATCTGTAAGCTTACGTATACGCGTGTCAATATTTCCGCGAATCCACTTAATCTCCACATCCGGACGAATGGCTTTCAACTGTGCACCACGTCTCAAACTGCTAGTTCCGATTACGGCACCTTCTGGAAGCTCTCTGAACGTCTTCTTCGATTCAGAAATAATCACATCCCGATGATCTTCACGTTCAGGTATACACCCAATCATTAATCCTTCAGGTAAAATAGAAGGCATATCCTTCATACTATGAACCGCCATATCAATATCTCCTCTTAACATGGCGTCTTCAATTTCCTTCACAAATAGGCCTTTTCCCCCAACTTTTGAGAGAGTAACGTCAAGAATTTTATCACCACGAGTGACAATCTCTTTGATTTCAAAATCAACATCCGGATTTAATTCCTTTAGTTTACTGATCACCCATTTTGTTTGAGTGATCGCTAATTTACTTCTTCTTGAACCAACTACGATTTTACGCATCATTTATCCTCCATTCAGTGCTCCCTTATACATACCAGAAATGGAATTCTGAAAATGTTCCAGAAAGGAAGACATTAATTAAAACGATAAGAAACGCCGCTACGTTCCATAAAGCAAGGGATTTCCCTTCCATATCTCTAGCTACCTTTTGATATAAATACGTACTATATGCTCCAAGAACGATGAAAGAGATAATAACCTTTGCATCCAGTAAGCTGAATGTATCTACTTTCAAGATAGCCCATACAATTCCTAAAATCAGGCTCAGTAACAAAAGCGGCACACCTAGAACGCTACATAAATAAGACAATTTCTCAAGCTGTGACAAATCCCCAAATCTTCTCAGTCGTTTGCTCCACTTCTTACCTTTTAACATTTGATAGAGAGTTAAATACATAATTGAGAAAATAAAGGAAAGTGAAAATGCTCCATATGATAAGAAAGCCATCGTAATATGAATAATCGAAAGCTCAGACATAAGCTGTTCAGTGAGTAAACTCGATGCCTGCTCTCGAGTAGCAAATAAGTTGATGGCCATTATACTGAAACCGAGTACATTTGCAAAAAAGACAAAGAAGTCAACTCGAAAAAACCAATTAATTAAGAGTGATAGTGAGACAATCACCCACGCATAAAAAAATAACCCCTCAAAAGGTGTTAAAATCGGGAATCCGCCAATTTCAATAATCTGCGTTACAAGAAACGCACTTTGCAGGATCCAGACAATAGAAAGCAACCAGAAAGCAAACTGATTTACTTTCCGGTTGTTCTGCAAGAAATCAATAAAATACCCAAGCACACTAAGTGCATAAAGTAATATCGTTATATCATAAAGCCAGCTGGCGTTCGTCACAAATCATGTCTCCTCTCCTAGGAGCGCAACTGCGATACCTGTAATAAAGGGGAGTAGTCAACGGATTCATGCTGTCTTTTTTCTTCGTTTTCTTTCACTCTTTGCTTATGGAGTTCTCTCTCAATCTCTTCTTCAATCGCAAATATTTTAGTGAAGATCTCAAGCGACTCTTCTGCATTTGGCTCTGCAGCCATCTCCTTCACACGCACTATAGGATCACGTAGCAGCTGGTTCACTATGCTTTTGGTATGCTTACTCAATACTTTTCGTTCCCGATCTGTTAAATTCGGCAGTTTGCGTTCAATACTATTCATTGTTTCTGCTTGAATCGCAAGTGCTTTCGTACGTAATGCTGTAATCATCGGTACAACGCCAAGTGTATTGAGCCACTCTCTAAATTGAACAAGATCTTCTTCAATCATTAGTTCAATTTTCTCTGCTTCCTTTTTCCGCTCTGCAATGTTTGTTTCGACAATCCCTTCTAGATCGTCAATATCGTATAAGAAAACAGAGTCCATATTATTAAGTGATGGATCTAGATCTCTTGGAACAGCAATATCTACCATAAACAATGGACGACCTCTTCGCTTTTTAAGTAGAGGTTTGACATTTTGCTCGGTTAGAACATAACTTGTTGAGCCTGTTGAACTGATTAGAATGTCTGCATCAGCTAGCGCAGTTTCTACTTCATCCATAGAACGAGCCTGTCCTTTAAAACGAGAAGCAAGCTCTGTCGCTTTCTCAAGCGTTCGATTTACGACCGTAACTTGGTCTACACCGTTGCTTTGCAAATTCTTAGCAGTGAGTTCACCCATCTTGCCAGCGCCAAGAATGACAACGTGTTTATTTTGAAGTCCACCAAAAATCTTCTTGGCTAATTCGACTGCAGCATAGCTCACCGAAACGGCATTTTCTCCAATTTCAGTTTCGGAATGGGATCGTTTAGCAAGAGTAATCGCTTGTTTAAAAAGCTGGTTAAAAATTGTTCCTGTTGTCTCTGAATCCTGAGCAAGCAAGAAAGCATCACGAACTTGTCCAAGGATTTGCGTCTCCCCAATGACAAGCGAATCAAGTCCAGCCGCTACACGATAAAGATGTTCTGTTGCCGCATCGTTTTCGCGAATCACTAGATATGGTGAAAATTCTTCTTTCTCAATTCCAAACCATTCAGATAGAAAAGCTTTTGAATAATATCTCCCTGTATGAAGCTGATCAGCAACAACATATAACTCTGTACGGTTACATGTTGATAAGATCACCGCTTCTAGAATACTTTTAGAGTGACGCAACTTATCTAATGCTTCAGGCAATTCATTCTCCTGAAAGGAAAGTTTCTCTCGTATTTCAACAGGGGCTGTTTTGTGGTTCAACCCTACGACCAGGATGTGCATCGTTCCACCCCCAAAAAATTGTTAGCTAAAACTAATCTTTTGCTATCATACCGTCTCTAATTATTGTAACATGTGACAAAACTCACAGAGTTATGAAATGTGAACAGACTATGAAAGCAATTATGATATGATGAAGAAAGTATTATCTCTGCATATTATTAGTAGTCATACAACTATTAATGTACCAGAAAATCAATTGTATAGCAAAAAATGCGTATTTCTGACAATAGGAGGATTTTCATTGAAACGTCAAAGTATTTTTCCAGGTGTTTTATTTATCGGAATCGGCCTTTATTATCTCTCACAAACGTTAAACCTGCCTTTTGCTGAGCAACTAATGAATTGGCAAGTAATCCTAATCGTTATCGGTGTAGCGATGATGATTCAAGGCTTCATTGCGAGAGAAGGAAACATGCTTTTTCCTGGAGTACTCCTACTTGGCCTTGGTGTCCATTTCTACTTCGTCAATAAACTCGCTATTTGGCCAGACAGCTGGGGCATGTATACCCTTATATTAAGTGCTGCCTATCTCGTTACATATTATAAGACCAAGAAAACTGGCCTCATTCCAGGTTTAATTCTACTTGCTATATCCATTATCGAACTTCTATACACCGGGTTAGAAATTTGGCTTTCGACTACTTTTTCTTTCGTAGGAAAATTCTGGCCCCTTGCTTTAATTGCAATCGGTATCTATCTTGTAACGAAAAAAAAGTAAGGAGCTGCAGCTCCTTACTTTTTTATAGAATTGAACTTAAAAAGTCTTGTGTTCTCTGTTCTTTTGGATCGTTGAACAGTTCGTTCGGGTGACCCTTCTCCACAATTTTACCGTCGTGCATGTATACGACCCAGTCTCCAACTTCGCGCGCAAAGCCCATTTCATGTGTGACCACTACCATGGTCATTCCTTCTTTTGCTAATTCTTTCATAGTTGAAAGAACTTCTCCTACAAGTTCAGGATCAAGCGCAGAAGTCGGCTCGTCAAAAAGCATAATGTCTGGCTTCATCGCAAGTGAACGTGCTATTGCAACTCGCTGCTTTTGCCCACCTGAAAGTTTGTTCGGATACACATTTGCTTTATCAGCTAGCCCTACCTTCGCAAGGAGTTCTTTGCCTTCCTTCTCAGCCTCAGCACGTTTCAATTTCTTAACCATTAACGGTGCTTCGATCACGTTTTCTAGAACGGATTTATGTGGGAATAAGTTGAAATGTTGAAACACCATTCCAACCCGCTGCCTTACTTTATTTAGATCATTTCTTTTAGGATCGATTGTTTCACCCTCAATGATTACATTCCCACTATTCTTGATTTCAAGAAAATTCATACAGCGTAGCAAGGTGCTTTTACCTGAACCACTAGCTCCAATCAGAACAACAACGTCACTTTCATTAACTTCAAGATCAATATCCTTTAGGACATGGAGGTCACCAAAGGATTTATTCAATTTCTCTACTCGAATCATTTCAGCTTTTTCGGCCATTTCTAACACCTCTCCGGTTTCTTAATCACTAGCTGATAGTCGTTTCTCAAGAAGGTTAACTAAGAACGTAAAGATTAGAACCAACACAAGATAATATACAGCAACTATAAGTAAATACGTCATCTCATCAAACGTTCTTGCCCCCTGCGTAGTCGCAACGCTGAACAATTCTGGTAGAGCAATAAAGGCTGCTAGAGAGGAATCTTTCAATCCAATGATAAATTGGTTACCCAGTGGCGGAAGTGCTCGTCTGAATGCTTGCGGAAGGATAATCCGCCTCATAGCAAGAGTATGACTCATTCCAAGAGAGCGTCCTGCTTCCATCTGACCTTTGTCGATTGATTGAATCGAACCTCGAAAGATCTCTGCAATATAAGCCCCATTATGGAGAGCAAGTCCGATCGAAGCAGCCCAGAATTTTGGAATGTTGAATTCAGTTAAACCAAAATAGAAAATAAAGATTTGCACAATAAGTGGTGTACCTCGAATGACAGCGATGTACACATTCGCGATCCAATTAAGTATTTTTGATTGAGATATTTTAAAAAGTGCAAAAAACAGTCCAATAAAAACAGCTATTAAAACAGATACGAATGTAACTCGAATCGTTAGCCATAAACCTTCAAAGAAAACAGGGTAGCTTTCTAATAATGTTTCAAAAAAATGAGCAAAAGTTGGCAAGTGCGATCAGCTCCTTAGAATTCAGTAACGTAACAGGTTAAAAAAAAGAATGTGCGCACATCGCACACATTCCTTTTCCTTACTCACTGTCAGGACTCTGGGTGATGTCTACTCCGATGTATTCCTCACTTAGCTTTGTTAGTGTTCCATCTTCTTTTAACTCTTCTAAAGCTTTGTTAACGGCTTCAAGAAGATTTGAGTTCTCTTTCTTAATGGCAACAGCTTGTTCACTCGTACCAAGTTGCTCAACCTTCTCAATCTTGAAATCTTCTTCGATTGCTTGCTTGCCTGTAATGTCATCTGTAATAACTGCATCATGCTTTCCTTCACTTAATGCACGCAATGCAGTTTGATCACTATCGTAATTTGAAATCTTATCAGTGTACTCTTCCGCTGATTTTTCGTAAGTGGAACCTTTAGATACAGCGACATCTTTGCCACTTAGATCTTCTACACTCTTAATATCGCTTCCAGGCTGTACATAAAGTACAGGTCCCGAATAGTAATATGGTTCACTAAAATTAACTGCTTCTTTACGCTCATCCGTAATCGTATGACTAGCTACTGCCGCATCATAACGACCTGACTGAATGGCCGATACCATACCGCTAAATTTAAATTTCTCTACAGCGGGTTCAAGATCTAACTTTTCTGCGATGGCTTTCCCAACTGCTACGTCAAAGCCATCAAGATCTCCATTCTTATCTACTGTACTAAACGGTGGAAATTCACCCGAAACGACGTAGCTGAATTTACCGTCTTCTGTTAATTCTAGACCGTCGTCTCCTTCAGAACCAGATGATCCACTTTCTTCTTCGTTCCCTCCACAAGCGGCTAAAACAAGCACAAACAATAACATTATTGCGGTTAGAAAACTCCACTTTCTTTTCATCATCACGTGTCCCCCTTAAACGACTTTTCAAACATGCAGTTAGGATTATGTAAACTGCGATACTTTTATAATACCAATTTTTAGACATTTCTTTCAATTCTAACTTACGGCTTGTACACCTCCTAATTCCTCCTAAGAGTGGATATCAGAAAAACAGCCTCTATATCCTTCTGTTTCCTTCACTTTATTTCCATTCCCTTTCTATTTGAATTGAAAACCCTAAATTGCTAATTATCTGAAAAATAAACATAAAGAAAAACCCGATCTACTGACCGGGCTTGATAACTACAAATAAGATTTAATTGCACCCCATACATTTTCTTTACCTTGTCCAGTATGAGAAGAAAACGTGACGAGTTTGTCGGATGGTTCAATTTTCAGCGTCTGGTTAACGATTTTTAAATGTTTATCCCATTTTCCTTTAGGGATTTTATCCGATTTCGTCGCTACAACAATTACTGGTATTTCATAGTGCTTTAACCAGTCGTACATCACGACATCATCATTAGATGGAGAGTGACGTAAATCAACAATTTGAATGACCGCTTTAAGCTGATCTCGATCAGTTAAATAAGTCTCAATCATACGCCCCCAAGCATCTCTTTCTTTCTTGGATACTTTAGCAAAGCCATAACCAGGAACATCCACAAAATACAATAGCTCATTAATTAAATAAAAATTAAGCGTTTGGGTTTTTCCAGGTTTTTGTGATGTTCTAGCAAGATTCTTTCGATTAATTAGCGTGTTAATAAGAGAAGATTTCCCTACGTTAGATCGGCCAGCTAAGCCAATCTCAGGCAAACCATCTACAGGATATTGCTCTGGCTTAACAGCACTAATTATAAAATCTGATTTCGTTACTTTCATTTATTCTCCCCCACAAGTGCGGTTTTTAACACTTCATCCAAATGTGAGACTGGAAGGAATGTTAAATCTTTGCGAATGCTTTCTGGAATATCATCCAGATCTTTTTCATTTTCCTTTGGCATGATGATAGTGGTTAAACCAGCTCGATGCGCACTAAGCGATTTTTCTTTTAGTCCACCAATCGGCAGAACACGTCCACGTAACGTAATCTCACCGGTCATCCCTACATCTCTTCGTACAGCCTTGCCTGTTAATGCGGATACAAGAGCCGTGGCAATTGTAATCCCTGCTGATGGACCATCTTTTGGAGTAGCCCCTTCTGGTACGTGAATATGGATGTCGTTCGACTCATGGAACGACGGGTCAATGGAAAGCTCTTCTGACTTAGAGCGAATATAACTAAACGCAGCTTGAGCTGATTCTTTCATCACATCGCCAAGTTTCCCTGTTAATATGAGCTTACCTTTACCAGGTGATAGGGAAACTTCAATAGCAAGGGTGTCTCCACCAGCCGTCGTATAAGCTAGACCCGTGGCGGTTCCAATTTGATCTTCCTTCTCAGCTTCACCATAACGAAATTTCGGATGTCCAAGCAGCTCTTCAAGCATTGTTTCAGTAACAATAACGCGTTTTTTCTTACCTGAAACAATTAATTTCGTTGCTTTTCGACAAACCGTAGCAATTTGGCGCTCAAGATTACGAACACCAGCTTCTCTCGTATAGTGGCGCACAAGCTTATAAAGACTCTCTTCTCTGAGCTGAAGATTACCTTTTTTCAATCCGTGCTCTTCAAGCTGTCTTGGTACAAGATAATTCTTAGCAATATTCACTTTTTCAATTTCAGTGTACCCTGCAATTTGAATGACTTCCATACGATCAAGTAGTGGTTCCGGTATCGTTGCAAGATTATTCGCTGTTGTTACGAACATCACTTTCGACAGATCATACGGCTCTTCAATATAGTGATCACTAAATGTGTTGTTTTGTTGTGGATCAAGCACTTCCAATAAGGCAGATGATGGATCACCACGGAAGTCATTAGACATTTTATCGATTTCATCTAATAGAAAAACAGGGTTAACAGTGCCTGCTTTTTTCATCCCTCTGATGATTCGACCTGGCATAGCTCCAACATAGGTTCTACGATGACCTCGTATTTCAGCCTCGTCACGCACACCACCAAGAGAAATTCGCACAAACTCTCGTCCAATGGAACGAGCGACAGATCTTGCAAGTGATGTTTTCCCTACCCCAGGAGGTCCAACAAGACAAAGAATTGGTCCTTTGAGCGATTTGGTGAGTTGCTGAACAGCAAGATATTCTAGCACACGTTCTTTTACTTTCTCAAGACCGTAATGATCTTCATCAAGAATCTTTTCTGCATGATTAATATCTAGGTTATCCGTCGTTTCTTTTGACCAAGGTACTTGAATTAACCAATCAATATAATTACGAATAACAGAACTTTCAGCTGAGCTTTGCGGAATTTTCTCATACCGATCAAGCTCTTTATACGCCATTTCTTGAACGGATTCGGGCATATCCGCTTCTTCAATTTTCTCTTTGAGTGTTGCGATCTCACCAGTTTTACCTTCTTTTTCACCCAGTTCGTTTTGAATCGCCTTCATTTGTTCGCGAAGATAATACTCTTTTTGTGTTTTCTCCATCGACCGTTTTACACGCTGACCAATTTTCTTTTCAAGATCGATTACATCTTTTTCATTTTGAAGAATTTCAATCAGCTTATTTAATCGTTCTTGTGAACTATAGGTTTCTAGAATTTCTTGCTTTTGGCGAATCTTTAATGAAAGATGAGAAGCAATAATATCAGCAAGCCGTCCGGGCTGCTCGATATCACTTACAGACGCAAATGTTTCGGCGGTCACTTTTTTAGAAACTTTAATGTATTGTTCAAATAAATCAAGAACTGTTCGCATTAATGCCTCTTCTTCAACATTCTTATCTGCGCTTTCATTAATTTGCTCTACTTCAACCTCATAAAACTCTTCTGTATCTTTAAATTCTACAATTTTTCCTCGTTGGAGCCCTTCAACAAGCACTCTTATTGTGCCATTTGGCAATTTCAGCATTTGCTTTACCGTTGCAAGTGTTCCAATCTCGTAGATATCTTTTACATCAGGTGTTTCAATTTCCACCTCTTTTTGTGTAGATAGAAAAATTTTCTGGTCATCCATCATAACCTTCTCAAGTGCTTGTACAGACTTCTCACGTCCTACATCAAGATGTAAAACCATTGATGGGTAAACAAGCAAACCTCTTAAAGGCAGCAATGGCAATGTTTTATGTTCATTCTTCAATCACGGCACCTCCAGACAACAAACTAAAAAACGTTCTGATTCGCAATTATCCGAGCTTATTCTATTGATAAGTTGTACTTCATTGTATCCTAAGTTTCTTCTACTTGTCTAATCATCCCTGCTCAAACTCCAAAAAAACTTACTTATAATAGAAAAACGCGCCTGGCAGTCTTTTTTAGCTATGTTAGCTGATTTAATTTATTTCACGTTTTTTTTTGAGTTTTCTTCAATGCACAAAGAAAATCCCCGCCCCCTAACTTCCGGGCTGGGATTTTCCTATTACAATGGAAGGAAATTCTTGCGCTTTTTCAATCATAAAGGCTGCGTCAAATACTTCTGACAGATGTTTTACCGGAACTACAGTAATACCTTTGATGACTTTCAGCATTTCTTCATTATTCTCATATGGGATGAGGACTAATTCAGCACCAGCATCCCGTGCAGCTGTTACTTTGGCAAAAACGCCCCCCACAGGTTTAACTAACCCATGAATGCTAATTTCACCAGTCATTGCAACTTTATGATTAACAGGACTTCCCTTAACAGCAGAGTATATACCTGTCGCAATAGCAACCCCTGCTGAGGGACCATCTACAGGAACACCTCCAGGAAAGTTAATATGTAGATGATAAGCCCCCACTGGTAGCCCCATCGATTTTAAGACGGTCATAACGTTTTCTACAGAAGATTTCGCAAGGCTCTTTCTTCGGATCGACTTTGACTGATTCCCGATGCTTTCTTCCTCAACAATACCTGTAATAGTAACAGAGCCTTCTTTTTCTAGTTTACCTTTAACGGCTGTCACTTCAATTTCAAGTAAAGCTCCCATGTTTGGTCCATAAACTGCTAGCCCATTAACAACACCTGTTGCTGGGGACAGAGGGATTTTTCTTTCTGGCCTTGGCGTAAGTCGACTCGCATGGATGACCCATTCCATATCTGCCGCAGTAATGCTTCCTCTATTTTCTGTAATTGCCAGTCCTGCCGCAATTTGCATTAAGTTAACCGCTTCACGACCATTTCTAGCATAGCGACTAACCCGTTCAATACCATCGTTATCGAGCGTAAGATTTAATTTCTTCGCTGCTCTAGTCGCTATACGGGCGATTTCTTCCTGGCTCAGCTCACGGAAATAAACTTCCATACATCTAGAACGAATGGCCGGCGGAATATCTTCTGGAGTTCTCGTAGTCGCTCCAATCATTCTAAAATCTGCTGGTAATCCATTTTGGAAAATATCGTGTATATGGTTAGGAATATTTGTATTTTCTTCATTATAATAAGCACTCTCAAGATACACTTTTCGATCCTCTAGAACTTTTAGCAGCTTGTTCATTTGAATGGGATGAAGCTCTCCAATTTCATCAATAAAGAGGATCCCTCCATGCGCATTCGTAACAGCTCCTTGCTTTGGCTGAGGAATGCCCGCCTGCCCCATAGCTCCCGCACCTTGATAAATAGGGTCGTGAACAGAACCAATTAAAGGGTCAGCAATCCCTCTTTCATCAAAGCGTGCCGTAGTAGCATCTAGTTCTACAAAAACGGCTGAATTTTTAAAAGGCGTTCCACGGTTTCGCTTAGCTTCCTCTAGAACGAGGCGGGCGGCCGCTGTCTTGCCTACCCCAGGCGGTCCATATATAATCACGTGCTGCGGATTAGGTCCACAGATGGCGGCTCTTAACGTACGAATCCCTTCTTCTTGACCAACAATCTCAGAAAATCCAGTTGGCCGAATACGTTCTGATAGCGGTTCGCTTAGCGAAATACTTCTTAATCGACGTAAATGCTCCATTTCTTTTCGCGATTCTTTATCTATTGAAACTTTCTGGGTTCGCTGATTCCGAAGCAAATTCCAGAAATACAATCCGATCACTATTCCAAAAAATAATTGTATCGCTAGTGCTATCCCTGTCCAATTCATACTCCTACCTCCTGAAGATTGATCAATAGAACTAGTATCTCCTGAGGTTTCGTTCCATAAACCGGCAATTCACAAATTGGATAGGGCAACTCACAAAAAAGCCAATCACCCGCAGGCGATTGGCTTTGAAATTATGCACTTTCTTTAGGCGATTTCTTATCTTCGTCGATAACAGAACCATCTTCAAGAATCAATTTAGGCGTAGTCTTCTCACTTACTGTAGAAGCTGACAGTACGCACTTCTTAATCTCTTCACGAGCAGGAAGGTCATACATAACATCAAGCATAATTCCTTCAATAATCGATCGAAGTCCACGTGCACCAGTTTTTCTTTCAATTGCTTGTTTCGCAATTTCTACTAGTGCATCATCTTCAAACTCCAGTTCAACATCGTCAAGTTCAAGAAGTTTTTGATATTGCTTCACTAATGCATTCTTAGGTTTTGTAAGAATTTCTACTAGTGCTTCTTCATCTAGAGGCTCAAGGCTTCCAATAACCGGAAGACGGCCAATAAATTCAGGAATCAGTCCAAAACGAAGGAGGTCTTCAGGAAGAACCTTACCTAGGTATTCACCTGGTTTAAGATCTTCTTGTTTTGCTTCGCCACTAAATCCAATAATTTTCTTACCAAGACGACGCTTGATAATTTGTTCAATTCCATCAAACGCTCCCCCGCAAATGAAGAGGATGTTTGTTGTATCAATTTGAATAAATTCTTGATGAGGATGCTTACGTCCACCTTGTGGAGGCACACTAGCAGTTGTACCTTCAAGAATTTTGAGTAGCGCTTGCTGAACACCTTCACCAGAAACATCACGGGTAATAGAAGGATTCTCAGATTTGCGAGCTACCTTATCAATTTCATCAATGTAGATGATCCCTTTTTCAGCTTTTTCTACATCGTAATCTGCAGCTTGAATGAGTTTAAGAAGAATATTCTCAACATCTTCCCCAACATACCCAGCTTCAGTTAATGACGTAGCATCCGCAATAGCAAAAGGCACATTTAGAATTCTAGCTAGCGTTTGTGCGAGGAGTGTTTTACCGCTCCCTGTTGGTCCAATTAGTGCAATATTACTTTTCGCAAGCTCAACATCATCAGGTTTAGATGATGCATTAATACGCTTATAGTGATTATAAACGGCTACTGAAAGTGATTTTTTCGCCTTTTCCTGTCCAATGACATAGTCATCAAGAATTTGGCAAATTTCATGAGGCTTCGGTACTTCTTTGAAGTCCACCTCTTCTTCAGTTCCAAGTTCTTCTTCAACGATTTCAGTGCATAATTCAATACACTCATCACAGATATAAACACCTGGTCCTGCTACTAACTTACGGACTTGATCCTGCGTTTTACCACAGAAAGAACATTTAAGTTGTCCTTTTTCATCGTTAAATTTAAACATGAATTCACCCCTAACCTTTGATCTCGATGAAATCCGAGTAGGTCTATCTGCAAAGGAACTCCGTCAGTCCAATTGAACTTTAATTACTCATGAAGTAATCTTAACGGGCATCCACCACTGGTTTCTCATCCTATTTATGTAATGAAATTGTATCATATAACGCAAAAGGATACGAAATAAAACGCCTCTTTAAAGCTTATTATGTATCAAGTTCTTTGTCTTACTACTATGTTTAGCAAATTTGTTTCATTTCATTACTATTTCTTTTTGTAAAAACAAGGCGCGATTAAGCGCCTTGTTTCAAATAAGCCAATCTACTAGCTTGTATTAAGCTTTTTTACTGTTGTCTACAAGAACATCGATTGCTTTACGGATGCGTAGGTCACCTTTGAGTGCATCAGTGCCACCCTGCATAGTAAGCATTGAACGAATTTGTTCTTCTTCCATGTTGTACATTGCAGCCATTTTAGAAAGTTCTTCATTCACTTCTTCTTCAGAAACTTCCACATTTTCAGCTTCAGCAATTGCTTCAAGAGTTAGGTTAGTACGCACGCGCTTTTCACCGTCTTCTTGCATTTGCTCACGAAGAGCTTTTTCATCCTGACCAGAGAACTGGTAGTACATTTCAAGGTTCATACCTTGTTGTTGAAGACGCTGTTCAAATTCTTGAAGCATGCGGTCAACTTCTGCATCTACCATAGCGGATGGAAGGTCAATCTCGCTGTTTTCAGTAGCTTTTTCAATCAACGTGTCTTTCTTTTGAACATCAGCATCTTCTGCTTTTTGTTTCTCAAGATTTTCTTTCGTTGTTTTCTTAAGCTCATCAAGTGATTCTACTTCTTCGTTTACATCTTTAGCGAACTCATCATCAAGCTCAGGAAGTTCTTTACGCTTAATGTCGTGAATTTTAACTTTGAATGTTGCTTCTTGACCAGCAAGATTCTCAGCATGATACTCTTCAGGGAAAGTAACTGTTACTTCCTTCTCAGCACCAGCTTTCTCACCAATTAGTTGCTCTTCAAAGCCAGGAATGAAAGTGTTTGAACCAATTTCTAATGAATAGTTGTCGCCTTGTCCACCTTCAAATGGTTCTTCTCCAAGGAAACCTTCGAAGTCGATTACTGCTGTATCGCCTTCTTGAAGTTCTCCATCTTCAACAACAACAAGCTCAGCTTGCTTTTCTTGAAGTGATTTAAGCTCTGCTTCCACTTCTTCATCTGTAACGCTTGTCTCTTGTTCTTCAACTTCAAGACCTTTGTATTCACCAAGTTTAACTTCAGGCTTAACAGTTACTGTTGCTTTGAAGATCAAGTTTTGACCTTTTTCCATTTGCTCCACGTCTACTTCCGGACGATCAACTGGCTCGATACCAGATTCATCGATAGCTTCTGAATAAGCTTTAGGAAGAATAATATCAAGAGCATCTTGATAAAGAGATTCTACACCAAAACGCTTTTCGAAAAGAGAGCGTGGCATTTTACCTTTACGGAATCCAGGTACATTAACCTGTTTTACGACTTTTTTGAACGCTTCGTCCAGCGCACTATTAACCTCAGAAGCGTCTACTTCTACTGTAAGAACGCCCTGATTACCTTCAAGCTTTTCCCAATTTGCAGTCATTTACACATTACCTCCAACAATAAATATATTTCCACTAATCGAGCGTTTAAAAAAGATGACGCCTTTTGGAGTATAAAAGCGTCTGCTGTCTTTTAAACGGTCTCTTTTACTAGTAAATATGGGTTTGCAACCATTTTATTATAACATAGAACAGTTACTTTTCAACACATACGGTATGATTGTAAACCGCGTAACCATAGTACAGCTTACCTATGTTCCCGAATGATCGCAAGGCAAAACATTCTATTTCCATGTATTTCTACTCAAATGGGCGATAAAATGGCTGATTTTCGATGTTCATGATCCGATTTGCGGCCACCTCAAATTCAGAAGACCTAACTTCATAATAATCGCTAAGCTCCTCATTTAACAAGCCTTCACCATTCATTTCAGAAGCCACTTTATGAACAGCTGCCGCCCAAACAGCACTGTTCGATGGTTCGGCTTCAAATGGCGAAATGGCGAACAAATAATGCCACCAAATTTGCATACACATCTCAAAAAGAGCTGGATTTTTCTGTTCCACCACATGAGAAAGTTTCGATTTAACGCTTAAAGAAAAGTCCTGCAGAAAAATATCCTTCAATTCGGAAGGATTTACAGTAATTTCTCTTCCAAACTTATGTACGATAACTTCTTGATTCAACTCTTTTTCTCTTAACACCTGTAACACCAGGCTTTTAAGGAGGGGATCCTTATCTGTTGCATTTAAATATGTAAGATAAACTGGAATAGACTTTTTCTCATTAACAGCGCTCAGTTTCTGTATAGCCAACCACTGTTTTTCCGTCTTATCGCTTTCTAAATAAGCAATCAGCTTGTCTGCATCTTCCTCTTGGACAGTTTCAAACTCATCGTCAGAATCGATATCATAACTCGTCATTTGTCTGCTGAAATGCAATAGCTGATAGAGCGATTCCGCTATATTTGACGGAAGTTGATTTTCTTGCAATACCGCTTCGATCATCGTAACTACATTCTGATACTTTCCAAGCTGAACTAAAATTGATATGTATACTTGAAAAATGTCGTAATAGTCCCCGATACCCTGCTGCATCATTGTTTCACAGCGTTCAGATGCTTCTTTTAAATCGCCCATTTCAACCAGGCTTAGGACCATTCCAAAATTCCCTTGAGGATGATCTGGTTCGATTTCAAGTAGCTGACTAAAATGTTTATGTGCCTCTTTAATTTCTTTAGCTTTAAGTGCTGCCATTCCTTTTTCGACAAGTTTGCCTGCCACGTTTGGAAAATAAACTATTTTCCTCTCATGCTTTTCTTTATCCATGACGTAATCGCTCCACTCTCTTATATTCTCTATTAAAAGAGTTTACAGCAGGAAAGGCGCAGCTACGATTAGGTATCAGTTTATCAGTATCCACCTGTAAACTCAAGTTGAAGCACGTTACAGGTTCTATTCCCGCTTGCTTGTTATTTAACACGCTCTATTAGTAACGCACTACGATACGTGAATGTTCCCCTAAAAGCTAGTCACAGTACAGCACCGTTTCTGAACGTACTCATTAAAGTGTAAGCTATGTTAGGTTATATTGATGAAATGTCGTATTGGGCTCATTCAAGTGAAACCTTACTCTCACATGTTGAAAATAAGCCAAAAATCAACAACGTTCATCCACACAGCTCAAAATATAAAAAAAAAGCCATCTTATCACAATGATAAATGCCTTTACGATATAGATATGGTGTCCCAGGAGAGATTCGAACTCCCGACCCACAGCTTAGAAGGCTGTTGCTCTATCCTACTGAGCTACTGGGACATTGTTTAGTTTGTAGCGACATTTATTAATATAACGAATATCAAAAATAATGTCAATAGAAAAACAAGAAAAACACAGCCTTCGCTGTGTTTTTTCCTAAGTGAGAGAAAATATTTTTGAAAGATCTTCTACTATTTCCCCAGTTTCATCACGATACGTCACGCTAACATCATTTTCAGACCATTCTACAATCGCATAAGTTTGAATCGGCGGTTTTCTCGGAAGTTTGACACTACCAGGATTAAGAAACAGTGTTCCTTCCTCAAATACAGATAGGACCTCATGAGAATGACCAAAACAAACAAGATCCGCTTGTACTTCTTCAGCTTTATACTGCAATTTCATTAACGTCATTTTCACATTATATAAATGTCCATGGGTCGTAAAAACAGTTTTGTCCCCTACTTTATCGACCGATTCATCTGGATAACGATGGTCGTAATCACAGTTTCCACTCACTCTCACCTGAAAAGGTAGCATTTCAGATGCATCATAATCAAATTCTGAATCTCCACAGTGGATCATACATTCGACTTCATTTTGATGTCTCTCTACAAGATGCTGCAATTCTTCCTTAGAACTATGATTATCACTTACAACTAGAACTTTCATCTCACGTCACCTCTTCAATTTAGAGTCGAGTCATGAATGCTATGAATGTTAACTCAGGCAAAGAAGCCGTATATTCAACGAGTTCAAATCATTAGTTATCCATATGTTTTAAAATAAATTCTTAAATCCCTTTTCCAAACGATCAAGAGCTTGTCCTCTATGTGAGATAGCATTTTTTTCTTCAGGAGAAAGTTCAGCCATCGTTTTACCGTATGAAGGCAAGTAGAAAATCGGATCATATCCGAACCCGTATTTTCCAGAACGTTCAAAAGCAATCGTCCCCTTGCATGAACCCGAAAAAATTTCCGTGTTTTGACCAGGGATGGCGACCGCTAGAATACATTGAAAAGAAGCTCCACGATCTTCTTCAGGTACATTCTTCATTTCTTCGAGAACTTTGTCCATGTTTGCTTCATCATTTTTATCGAGTCCTGCATATCTAGCCGAATAAACCCCGGGATCACCATCAAGTGCATCTATGACAAGCCCAGAATCATCCGCAATAACCGGTTGGTTTGTTAATTTCATAATGGCTTCGGCTTTTAGTACGGCATTCTCCGCAAAAGTATGACCAGTTTCTGCCACGTCAGGCGCTTCTTCGAGATCCAATAAAGAAATTACAGTAAGCTCTTCTGACTCGAACCTTCTCTTAAATTCTCTTACTTTACCTTCATTCTTTGTTGCAATAAGAAGTTTACGCATCCTCCGTAGAGTCCTCCTTTATTTTTGAAGCAAACTCACCGATCACCTCTGTTTGCTTCCGAATCAATTTCTCAACACCATCTTTACCTAGCGCAAGCATTTCATTTAATTGATTCATATTAAACGTTGCTTCTTCGCCTGTGCCCTGTAGTTCCACGAATTCTCCACTACCAGTCATAACAATATTCATATCCACATGAGCAGAGGAATCTTCCTTATAACAAAGGTCCAATAAAGCCGTTCCACCTTGATCAATTCCTACCGAAGTGGCTGCTAGAAAATCAGTTAATGGCATTTTCTTAATTTGTTTTCGACTCATACCTTTTTCTACAGCCAGTGCAAGTGCTACAAATGCGCCAGTAATAGAAGCAGTTCGAGTGCCGCCATCTGCCTGAATCACATCACAATCAATCCAAATTGTGCGTTCTCCAAGTGCTTCAAGGTCAACTACCGTCCGAAGGGCTCTTCCAATTAGACGCTGAATCTCCATTGTGCGACCAGCAACTTTTCCTTTACTTGATTCACGAATGTTTCTTTGTTCAGTGGCTCGTGGCAACATAGCATACTCAGCTGCAATCCACCCTTTCCCCTGTCCCCGCATAAAAGGTGGTACGCGATCCTCTATTGATGCAGAGCAAATCACTTTTGTATCTCCTACAGTAATTAATACAGAACCTTCCGGATGCTTTATATAATCTCTTTCAATATGTATCGCTCTAAGCTCATCTTCCTTACGTCCATCAATTCTCATACTCTTCCTCCTGTTCCCCATCTCTTTCATTACTAAATCATAACTATTTTAATAAAACTACCTTTAACCTTTTCAAGACTATGTTAATAAACGTTACTGATATTAGATAACCCATGAATCTAATCGTAATAAGCCTAACTAATCTTTATTTAAATAGAAAAAGAGGCAGTACACCTGCCTCTTAATCGTACCATATTCTATTTTAAAAACCCACTTTGTTAACGTCTTCTGGCCTTGAAACTGGTTCTGACAAAGCATTACCAGCTTCATCAATGACTTCTGGGTGACCATCAACAGTAATAGCTACTTCATTAATGCTTTCCTTCTCGGTTAACGAAAGAACCAGACTATTTATAATATCTTTCTGAATAACCATCTCTTCCGATCCAGTTAAGATCGCTTCATTAAAATCTAGCGTTAATAAGCCATCTTCCTCTTCAGCCTTCAATAATTTTACGTCTTTAGATAGTTGACTAAATAAGCCGGAATGAACTGCCGGTCCTTCCATTAGTCCTTTCAATACGCCTCGCACATCATCCGAGACGCCTTCCATGCGTTTCGTAACTGGGACGTAATATGCATAGTCTTCACTTTGAGCCATGAAATAGACGGTTACATCTTCACTATTGGAAACATCAACCACATTACCCATCTCATGGTTAATCCCATTTGCCCTGCTAACACTCTCTCCGATTGGCGTCCCATTCACAGGCATTTCCTGTTGATCATAGCCATTGATTTGAATTTTCACCTTCTCAATTCCGTCAAATTGAGTTAATGTCCAAGTGACAGCTTCAAGAATTTGTTTCTCATTTTCTGCAGCATAATCTTTAAACTCATTTGAGAAATCTACAACCACCGTTTCATCAACTTGATCAACGCCCTGGATAACAGTTCCAGCAGGCAACACAGCTTTAAAGCCGTTGGGAAGCATTTCTGTCACTGGACCATCAACAACAAGGTATTCTAACGCTTGTTTTGCAGCACCTTCTACGGCAGGAAGTTCAACGCTCTGTGGCACAACCATTCCATTGGCATCTAGTAAATAGAGCTGACGAGTCGTCATTCCAGTGGCTTCATCATCCGCCTCTTCACCCGTCGCTTCTTCTACTTCACCTTCTTTTGTAGCACCTGTCTCATTTTCCTCCATCTGTTCTCCATCTTTTACATAATCGACTTTAGGAGGATCGATTTCCTTTAATGATTTTTCAAAACCAAAACCGCAACCAGATATTGTTAATATACATGAAAGCAACAATAGCGCGAACCCAATTCCGCGTAAACGCATAGCTATCCCTCCCCGGATGGTTTGTACTACCATTTATACGAGTTATATTTCAATTTATACCTGAGTAATTTGAATAACTTGTTTTATCGTTTATTAGGAGAGGTACGAGCTTCAAAAATTGGCTACGGTATTGAACCTTAGTGATTTCTAGAAATTTATTTTTGAAAAAATTATTTTTTGAGATAACTAAAAAACTCTAATCTTTGATAGATTAGAGCTCGATACGTTCAACATTAGCTACAGGATAATCCAGCCAATGGCTCGCAATCCTAGCGAAGTTGTCAATTGATCCAGTTGTAAGAAATGTATGCGATGGACGTTCATCACCTGTATATAAAAGTGAACTGTACTCTAGAATACCACTCACTTCATATGCTGTTTCATCGCCTGAACAAATAATGGCCGTATCGTCTCCCATGACTGATTGAATCACTGATTCTAATAATGGATAATGTGTACATCCTAATATCAGGGTATCGATTCCTTTATTCATCAATGGGGCAAGCGTGCTTCTGACAGTCTGATACGTTTCTTCACTGTTCAGATTTCCGGTTTCGACCAGCGGCACAAAGGGAGGGCACGCAAGACTTTCCACTTTAATATCATTATCAATAGCTTTAAGGGAGTACTCGTAAGCTCGACTTTTTACAGTACCAGTCGTTCCAATTACTCCAATATACTTATTCGTCGTTTCTTTCAAAGCACTTCTTGCTCCTGGGTGAATAACACCTCTTACGGGGATAGATAGTTCATCTTGAATCTCTTTAAGAACGACAGCCGTCGCAGTATTACAAGCAATAATGAGCATTTTAATATGGTATTGCTCTAATAGGTAATTCGTCATTTCCCAGGTGAACTGCCTCACCTCAGAAACCGTTCTAGGCCCATAAGGACATCTTGCTGTATCACCTAAATAAACAATTTCTTCTTTTGGTAGCTGTCGCATAATCTCTCTTGCTACCGTTAGTCCGCCAACACCTGAATCAATAACCCCGATTGGTTTCTTCAAAATATTTCGCCTCTCTACTTACCGGTCCAGTTAGTTCTTTTTCATTTCGTCATAAAGTAAATGCAAACTTTCTTCAAGTGCTTTTACTTGATCTCCCGAGAATTTCTGGGTAATGTTTTCCAAATAGACCTGTCTTTTATGAATCACTTTTTTAATTATTTCATTTCCCTTATCTAATATATGAATTCGTACGACTCGTCGATCGTGTGGGTCTTTCACTCGTTTTACTAGCTCCGTTTTTTCCATACGATCCACGAGATCCGTCGTCGTACTACAGGCAAGATACATTTTATTAGACAGTTCTCCAATTGTTAAATCACCGTATTCAGAAAGCCATTGGAGCGCAAGAAATTGAGGAGGTGTAATGGAAAATTCACTCAAAAGTTCCCGTCCATGTTGTTTAATAATACCAGCAACCATACGAAGTGATTTCTCTATATCAACAATTGACGCTGGTTCTCTTGTTAATTCTTCAGACATCTAGTCTCCCCCTTATAATATCTTACATTCTATTTTGATTGTAACCGATATGAATTGCAAGAGATGACTACTTCTAACTTCTTATTCATATGCCCATGTATAAGAAGTGGCGTAAAATACTTTCCTAATTCATCATTGCCCCCAAAAACGAATCATGAACATATGTAAAAAAAAGAAGAGCTATAGTTTCCTATAGCTCTTCCGTTGCGAAATGTTCTTGTACATAGGCAACCACTTCTTCATTTGTTGCAAGTGAAAGAATATGATCGATATGAGAAGAAATCTCTTCTTTAGATAGCTTCGTCATTTGACTTCTAGCAGGCAAAATCGAAGTAGCACTCATGCTGAATTCATCGAGTCCAAGACCAAGAAGGATTGGGATCGCAATCTGATCTCCCGCCATTTCACCACACATACCAGCCCACTTGCCTTCTTTATGAGCTGCATCAATGACCATTTTAACAAGTCTAAGAATTGCAGGATTATATGGTTGGTAAAGGTAAGATACCTTTTGATTCATACGATCAGCAGCCATCGTATATTGAATAAGATCGTTAGTTCCAACACTAAAGAAATCAACTTCTTTAGCAAAAACGTCAGCCATTGCCGCCGTTGCTGGTATTTCAACCATCATACCAATTTCAATATCTTCTGATACCTGAATACCTTCCCCGATTAGCTCCTCTTTAACAGAAAGAAGCATCTCTTTAGCCTGACGGAATTCACCGACAGTTGCAATCATAGGGAACATCACTTTCAAGTTACCGAAAACACTAGCGCGAAGAAGTGCACGCAGCTGAGTACGGAAAATTTCCGTTTCTTCCAGGCAAAGACGAATCGCACGGAACCCAAGGAATGGATTCATTTCTTTCGGAAGATTTAAGTAAGGTAGCTCTTTATCTCCACCGATATCAAGTGTACGGATTACGACAGGCTTACCATCCATTTTTTCAAGAACTTCTTTGTAAGCCTTGAACTGCTCTTCTTCTGAAGGCAATTCGTTACGGCCCATATATAGAAATTCAGTACGATAAAGGCCGACGCCTTCTCCACCATTTTCAAGGACACCTTTTACATCTTCAGGAGTTCCGATGTTTGCTGCAAGCTCAACATGTTTCTCATCTTTCGTTGTTGTTGGCTCATTAACAAGCTTCGCCCATTCTTGCTTTTTAGCTTCAAAGTGTTCTTTTTTCTTTGTATATTCCGCAATTTCTTCTTCAGAAGGATCAACGATCACATTACCATCGATACCATCAATAATAACTAGTTTACCTTCCACATCTTCAGAAGTAATAGTTTTCGTTCCAACAACAGCTGGAATTTCCATTGAACGCGCCATGATAGCAGAGTGAGATGTTCTACCACCAATATCCGTCGCAAACCCTTTAACAAACTGCTTATTTAATTGAGCAGTGTCAGAAGGAGTAAGATCTTCAGCTAGAACAATAACTTCATCGGTGATTGCACCCGGAGATGTAAACGTAACGCCAAGTAAATGAGCCAGTACACGTTTAGATACGTCTCGAATATCAGCAGCACGTTCTTTCATATACTCATTATCCATGTTCTCAAACATGCTAATAAACATATTGGAAACTTCACTCATTGCACTTTCAGCATTTACTTTTTCATTATTAACTTTATCTTTCACTGCATTCAACAACTCTGGATCAGATAAAACGAGAAGATGAGCAGCAAAAATCGCTGCTTTATCTTCTCCGAGCTGTTCATTGGCGTGATTTTTAATGACTTCTAGTTCTTCTTTAGCACGATGAACGGCCGCTTCAAAACGTTCGATTTCAGCACCAGCATCAGTAATTGACTTTTGTTCAATTTCAAGTGCCGGATTTTCAAGTACGAACGCTTTAGCGATAGCAATTCCCGCAGAAGCGCCAATTCCAGTCAGTTGGTTAGACATTACTTGCCTAGACCTTCGTTTTCCATAACTTCAGTTAGTCCTGCAATCGCATCGTCAGCATCTGATCCTTCTGCTTTGATAGTGATTTCAGAATTTTGTTGGATACCAAGACTCATAACACCCATGATGGATTTCAAGTTTACAGACTTCCCGTTGTAATCAAGCGTTACGTCAGAGCTGTATTGACCTGCTTTGTTTACTAGTGCTGTCGCTGGGCGTGCGTGAATTCCTGATTCGCTTGTTACTGTGAAATTTTTCTCTGCCATTTTCAATTCCCTCTTTCAAATGTTATATTTTTTATTTTGATATTGTAATAATATCTTTGTCTTCCCGCGAAACAGTTCCTTCTTTCGAAAGATCAATTGTTTCTCCCTCTTCAAGGTTAGTAAATACAATAGGAGTAATAGTTGATGTTGCATTCTCTTTAATAAATGAGAGATCAACCTTCATAAGCTTCTGTCCTTGCTTAATCTCATCGCCTTCGCTAATGAATACTTCAAAACCTTCACCTTTGAGGTTAACCGTATCAATTCCAACGTGAATTAGAATCTCACGTCCATTAACAGACTCAATACCAATTGCATGCTTCGTTGGGAACACATTCATTATTTTGCCATCAACCGGTGCGACAATCAAGCCATCAGTTGGTTCAATCGCAAAACCGTCTCCCATCATCTTACCAGAAAAGACCTGATCAGGCACTTCTGAGATTGGCATAATCTTACCCTCTAGAGGAGAAATAAGATGATCAGCACCCTTCACTCCAGAAGGTTGCTCACTCTTTTCTTCTTTTTTCTCATCTTGAAGTGGCTTTGGTGTTTTTCCACTCATGATATCTCTGATTTGTCCTTTTAAACCATCGGACTGCGTTCCAAAAATAGCCTGAATGTTATTCCCTACTTCCATAACACCTGATGCACCAAGACGTTTCAAACGCTTCTTATCCACTTCGCCTTTATCTGAAACAGAAACGCGAAGTCGTGTAATACAAGCATCAAGACTTGTAATATTGCTTTCACCGCCAAGAGCTTGAAGCACATTGTAAGCAAGTGCTGTATTGTCCTGACCATCGTCAGCAATTTCATCCTCTTCATCTTCTTCTCGTCCAGGAGTCATTAAGTTAAACTTACGAATCGCGAAACGGAAGCCGAAGTAATAGATTAATGCGAATACTAACCCTACTGGTATAACAAGCCACCAGGCAGTTCTACCTTGAAGTACTCCGAATAGAAGGAAATCAATAACACCACCAGAGAAAGTCATACCAATTTTAACATCAAGTAAAGCCATTGTCATAAAAGAAAGACCTGCAAAAATCGCATGAATTCCAAAAAGGACTGGAGCTACGAATAAGAAAGAAAATTCAAGCGGCTCAGTTATCCCCGTTAAGAAAGAAGTAAGTGCAGCCGAGCCCATGATTCCTGCTACAACCGCTTTCTTTTCTGGTCTAGCTTCATGATACATAGCAAGCGCTGCTGCAGGAAGACCAAACATCATAAACGGGAACTTACCAGTCATGAATGTACCAGCAGTTAGCTCAGCACCATCTTTCAACTGTTCGAAGAAAATCTTTTGATCTCCTCGAATGATTTCACCAGCAGCATTTGTATATTGTCCAAACTCAAACCAGAATGGTGAGTAGAAAATATGGTGCAGTCCGAATGGAATTAACGAACGTTCAATGACACCGAATACAAATGCAGCAAGTGCTGGATTAGCATCAAGCATGTTGTGTGAAAAAGCATTTAGGCCAGATTGTACAGGTGGCCAAACGAAAATCATAATTACACCAAGAATCAAAGCTGAAACCGCCGTTGCGATTGGAACAAATCGTTTCCCAGCAAAGAAACCAAGATATTGAGGAAGTTGAATATTATAATACCGTTTATACATATAGGAGGCAAGAATACCGACTATAATTCCTCCGAAAACCCCTGTTTGTAATGTAGGTATACCAAGCACATTAGCATATGATGCGCTTTCAGCAACTTGATCAGCTGATACGCCTTCAAGTACACCCATTGTAATATTCATAACAAGGAAACCTACAATTGCAGCAATACCCGCAACGCCGTCTCCATCAGATAAACCAATTGCTACCCCAACCGCAAATAGTAGTGCAAGGTTAGCAAATACTATCCCACCAGACTCCTCCATAACAGTAGCAAGAAGCTGGAACCATTCAGCTGACAAGAACGGTAGTTTTTCAAGTAAAGTTGGATTTTGAAATGCATTACCAAAACCTAGCAATAGTCCGGCAGCGGGTAAAATTGCAACTGGAAGCATTAGCGCTTTACCAACGCGCTGTAAAACCCCGAAAGCCTGTTTAAACATGTGTTTTCCTCCTTTTATTTTTCCCCCAAAGAATTTGAATATAAAAAAGGCATGAGTGGACGGTATGACAACTCAATCAGGATATACTATACCCCAATCAGTTTTTGTCATTCCGGCTTCACTCATGCCTGATCGTATCAGTAACACGTTACCGTTAAGTATGAAATTATTTAGGAGAAAGCCTTTGCAAGTGCATCGTTAAGTAGACTGCTTCTGCATCAGGAAAATTCGTACGAAGTTCCTTCTGCATAATTTTAATCAACTTCCATGAAAGATTATAACACACTGGATATTCTTCTTTCAACACTTTTTCTAATCGTTCATGTGCTTCAACGGGTTGATTTAACTCACTGCGTTCAATCGCATGTCTCAGATGACGTACAAGACGCAAATAATCAATTCCTGTCCGACTAATTTCAATTCGAAGAGCTTCTTCAATAACTTTAACGAGTTGACTAATTAAAGCAGAATATTTGTTAAGTTTACCTACGCTTCTATTGGTAATGGCACTGTGAATATGTAACGCAACAAACCCAATCTCTCCATCAGGAAGAGCCACTTCAAGCTTATGATTAATTAACTGTATCACTTCTTCAGCAATTGTATACTCTTTTGGATACATTGTTTGCGTTTCAACTAGAAAAGGATTCTTTACATCCAATCCTTGACGAAGGCGTTTAATCGCAAAGGAAAGGTGATCCGTTAAGGAAACGTGGATATGCTCATCTAACTCCGCATCCAGCTTATCTCCGATTAACGAAATAGTATCATTCATCATGCCGATAAAAGATTCTGGGACATGTGGAACTAATAACTTATATTGTTCCTGCTCATGCTTATCTATAAGAACAAAATACTTGTCTACTTTAGATTCATCGAGTCTTTCGCCTTGTTTCTGATTGAAGCCAATCCCTTTTCCCGTTAAAACGACTTCATTATTATTCTCCGAAACGGCAATTACGACATTATTATTTAGAATTTTCTTTATTTCAAATTCACCATTCATGTTCAATTTCCCCTCATTAAACCGGTTTCATTTGTGATTATGAACGTACTAATGATAGTAAATAACAGATCGAACGTCAATGAGAAAACGTTCCAATAGATTGCCCCTTACTCATGTAATATAGTTGATATCATAATCTATTGCTTCATTTATAACAACCCGAAGATATTTTTCTATCTTCCTTTCATTTCATATGCCGATATTTTATTATGTCATTATCATACAAAAGAAAATCTACTCATAAGCTATGGTATTTGTATAAGTGTCTCTTCTTCGCATGAAACCATCTTGTTACATGCTTTTTTGTTATCTTAACATACTATTCATTCTTTTTTTATTTTAACCTACTCACTTCATAGACTGACCTCTATGAATTCCTCTTAATTACTCTTTATCATGAATTACAAGTTCCTATGTATCTCATTCTTTTTCACTGAATGACATTTAACTCGAACGAGGAAATAATCTAGAATTTACAGTATAAGCAAGCATGACGTTACACAAAAGAAAAAACCGGCTTTTAAGCCGGCACAGTTTTATATTTCTAATTCTCCCAGTCGAAGCAATTCGACAACAGCCTGAGAACGCCCCTTTACCCCCAGCTTTTGCATCGTGTTCGAAATATGGTTCCGAACTGTTTTTTCGCTAATAAACAATTCTTCTGCTATTTCTCTTGTTGTTTTGTCTTGAACAAGCAATTCGAAAACTTCTCTTTCTCTTTTGGTTAATAGTGGCTTTGGTCGGTAGTGGTTCCCTTTCAACATTCCACCCTCCTCGATAGGGCAACAAAGCAACTTCGATTGAAATTATATAGTCCATACAATATATGAATTTCTATCTTACGTGTTACATTAATTCACACATTGCATAAAAACAGTTTAGAGAATTTATTATGACAACCTTCGTTCTTCTTCATCATTTCCTGAGAAATATCGTAATAAGGTTTTATTCTATTCATAAGACTTGGCTCTGTTAATGAACGCTGTTGATTTTAGAGTCATTTAAGTTCTGTAATGATCAACCGCTTCGCGGAAAAAATCGAGAATCATCAGTATAAGCTAACATAGCTTAAGTATTATCTGAAACTAAAAAAAGACCCCCTTGCAGGGGATCTTTTCCTAGTGATCACTTCCAAAAAAGTTTTTGAACGTTTGAAGTGACGTTGCTCTATTCATTGCAGCAATAGAAGTTGTTAATGGAATTCCTTTCGGACAAGATTGCACACAGTTTTGTGAGTTACCACAATGCCCAAGTCCACCCTCTCCCATTAAGCCTTCCAGACGCTCCTCTTTGTTCATCTCACCTGTTGGATGTGAGTTGAATAATCGAACCTGTGAAATAGCAGCCGGTCCAATAAACTCCGAGCGACTATTTACGTTCGGACACGCTTCAAGACAAACACCACATGTCATACATTTAGATAGTTCATATGCCCACTGTCGCTTATTCTCAGGCATCCTCGGACCAGGTCCAAGATCATAGGTACCATCGATCGGAATCCATGCTTTCACTTTCTTAAGTGCATCAAACATTCTGCTTCGATCTACAGCAAGATCTCGCACAACCGGGAATGTGGTCATTGGCTCTAAGCGAATTGGTTGCTCAAGTTGATCTAGTAAAGCAGTACAAGATTGACGTGGTTTTCCGTTAATGACCATCGAACAAGCTCCGCATACTTCTTCTAGACAACCCATTTCCCAAATAACAGGTGTAGTTTTCTCACCGTTTGCATTAACTGGATTACGACGGATTTCCATTAAAGCAGAAATAACATTCATGTTTTGACGGTATGGAATCGTAAACGTTTCTTCATATGAATTAGATTCAGGTCCATCCTGCCTTTTTATCTTAAGTGTAACAGTTTTATTCTCACTCATCATTTATCCCCCGCTTTCTTCTTAGAATAATCGCGTTTACGAGGTGGAATTAATGATGTATCTACTTCTTCATAGTAGAATTCTGGTTTGTTGTTTACTGCATCGTATTTAGCCATTGTTGTTTTAAGAAATTCTTCATCATTACGCTCAGGGAATTCAGGCTTGTAGTGAGCACCGCGACTTTCGTTACGGTTTAATGCCCCGATTGTAATTACCCGTGCCAACTGTAGCATGTTAGATAATTGTCGAGTAAATGAAGCCCCCTGATTACTCCACTTGGATGTATCATTAATATTGATGTTCTCGTAACGCTCCATCAACTCTTGAATTTTCTCATCTGTTTCCTTTAACTTGTCGTTATTTCTTACAACCGTTACGTTAGCTGTCATCCATTCGCCAAGCTCTTTATGAATTTGATAAGCATTCTCTGTTCCATTCATCTTCATGATTGCGTCCTGCTTTGCCTGCTCTTCTTGTTGATGCTTTTCAAATAATGAAGAAGAGAGATCCTCAACCGTTGCTTCTAATCCATTAATATAGTCAACCGCATTTGGACCAGCAACCATGCCACCATAAATAGAAGATAATAGCGAGTTTGCTCCAAGACGATTGCCACCGTGTTGAGAATAATCACATTCACCAGCAGCAAATAGCCCAGGAATATTAGTCTGCTGGTTAAAATCTACCCATAAACCACCCATTGAATAGTGTACAGCAGGGAAAATTTTCATAGGGACTTTACGAGGATCGTCACCCATGAATTTCTCGTAGATTTCAATAATACCGCCAAGCTTAACATCAAGCTCTTTTGAATCTTTATGTGAGAGGTCAAGGTAAACCATGTTCTCACCATTAATACCAAGCTTTTGACTTACACATACATCAAAAATTTCTCTCGTAGCAATATCACGCGGTACAAGGTTTCCGTATGCTGGGTATTTTTCCTCTAGGAAATACCATGGTTTACCGTCTTTATACGTCCAAACGCGGCCACCTTCGCCACGTGCAGATTCACTCATAAGACGAAGCTTGTCATCACCAGGGATTGCCGTTGGATGAATTTGAATAAATTCCCCATTGGAATAAATAGCCCCTTGCTGATAAAGCGCACCAGCAGCAGAACCTGTATTAATAACAGAGTTTGTACTCTTACCGAAGATAATACCAGGTCCACCTGTCGCCATAATAACCGCATCTGCTTCAAAACTTCTTATTTCAGAAGTTGTTAAGTTTTCACCCACAACTCCTCGGCATACACCTTCCTCATCTAAAATAGCGGAGAGAAATTCCCATCCTTCATATTTTGTAACGAGGCCTGCTACTTCATGGCGACGAACTTGCTCATCAAGCGCATATAGAAGCTGTTGCCCGGTTGTTGCACCGGCAAAAGCAGTGCGGTGATGTTGTGTTCCACCAAAGCGTCTGAAATCTAGTAGACCTTCTGGTGTTCTGTTAAACATTACGCCCATACGATCCATTAAGTGAATGATACCAGGCGCTGCATCACACATTGCTTTTACTGGAGGTTGATTTGCAAGGAAATCGCCTCCATAAACTGTATCATCAAAGTGCTCCCAAGGAGAATCTCCTTCTCCTTTTGTATTAACAGCCCCGTTAATTCCCCCCTGCGCACATACAGAGTGAGAACGTTTTACTGGAACGATGGAAAGAAGATCTACTTGCATTCCAGCTTCCGCAGCTTTGATGGTAGCCATCAAACCTGCAAGGCCGCCTCCAACTATCACTAATTTACCTTTACTCATAAGAACAGTTCCCCCTTAAATGCTGGCTCTGTCTGAAAGTTATGTATCAGACGTGGTGAAGACAGTTCACTTTCTTAAACAAATGCAAATAATGCGCGCATGCCAACAACTGAAAGTGCAACGAAAATGACCATTGTTACGTATGTCATCGTACGCTGTGATTTTGGTGTTACTGTGAAGCCCCAGCTTACAAAGAATGACCATAAGCCATTTGCGAAGTGGAAGACAGTACCAAGTACACCAACGATGTAAAAGATCATCATTCCTGGATTAGACAAGATATCAGCCATCATTTGGAAGTTTACTTCTGCTCCCATCGCAGCCTGTATTCTCGTTTGCCAGACGTGCCAAGTTACAAATATTAATACGATAACGCCAGAAATCCGCTGCAAATAAAACATCCAGTTACGTAAATAGCCATATCGACTTACGTTGTTTTTGGATTGAAACGCGATATAAACGCCGTAAATCGCATGGAATAAGAGCGGTAAGAAAATAACGAAAATTTCAAGCAAATACCTGTAAGGAAGGCTCTCCATAAAATGAGCTGCGTCATTAAACGCCTCGGGCCCTCTTGTTGCAAAATAGTTAACAGTAAGATGCTGAGTAACATAAAGTCCGAGCGGAATTACTCCTAGAAGCGAATGCAATTTTCGGCTTACAAAGTCTCGACTTGCGGCCATGTTTTGTGTGTCCCCCTTTTAAGTTGTTAAGCTACCATCTGCCAGTGCATTTTTTCTAATAAAGAAGTCTTTGCATGCACAGAAATCATCGCTTTCTGTCGATTATATTGTGACATACCCATTGTACTCCCATCATTTAGGACCGTCAAGAAAACGTGTACATTTAGATTTTTCAAAATTCCCTTACAACACCTGAGTATATCTCAATTGAATACGCTTTCTATATAAATAAATTCTATCTATGGTTCTATGGAGGATTTGTCGATAAAACGTTATAATTATTTTGTAGAAAAGCTGGGAGGAATTTATGTTTAAGAAGCGCACAAACTCGATTGATTATAGTCATGAAATAGAAACAACTGCTTTTGGATATGAATTTTATAGAGAAGTTCTTATTCCTGAACTTCTTGGAAGTGAACAGCCGGCTGTTTTATATTGGACTGGAAAAGAAATGGCCAGGCAATTCCCGCTCTCCACTCGAGAAGAGATCGAGGATTTTTTTCAGCGTGCTGGATGGGGTAAATTATCAATTGCACAAGAAAAAAAGAATGAAGTAACGTTTGATCTTCAGTCAGCTCTTATCACTGAGCGAAGAAGTACTAGTCGAAATGCTTGTTATCAACTTGAAGCAGGTTTTCTTGCTGAACAATATCAAAATATGCTTCGTTGCATCGCTGAAGCCTATGAAACTGATAAAAAGAATGAAATTCAATTCACAGTAAAATGGGACCCAAAAGATCAGATTGAATAAAAAGGAGACCACATGTGGTCTCCTTTTTGATTACATTTGTTTAACAGGGGTTCTTTCATCTAGTTGAAATTTATCGTGTAGCGACTCAATAGCATAAATCATTTTATCTTCTGGAACGATCGTTGACACTTTGATTTCTGATGTACTCACCATCTTCATTTCTACCCCGTGTTCAGCAAGCACTTCAAACATTTGTGCCGCAACACCAGGGTTAGAAATCATACCTGATCCTACTATCGATACCTTAGCAAGTTCTGATTCGTGATAAATATGTTCGTAGGGAAGTTTCACTTTAATGCGACGGAGCACATCAAGAGTTAATTCAAGAGAGGCAGTTTCAATTGAAAATGAGATACTCGTTGTATTTTTCTCTCCTGTACTTTGAATGATCACATCTACATTAATACCATTTGCCGCAAGAGATGAGAACAAGGAAGGAAGTGTTGTAATCTCATTCGGCAAACCCGAAATTGTTATTTTCGTTACGTTACTTTCAAAAGCCAGACCTCTAACCACCAAATTTTGTTCCATTGATACGACCTCCTCAATTAGCGTTCCAGGTTCATTCGTAAAGCTCGAGCGGACCTCAAGCAAGATGTTATAGTTTTTTGCAAACTCAACCGCTCTAGGATGTAAGACACCAGCCCCAAGGTTAGCAAGTTCAAGCATTTCATCATAAGAAATCGTAGAAAGCTTTCTTGCACCCTTCACATATCGAGGATCTGTCGTATACACACCATCTACATCTGTATAAATCTCACAACGATCCGCTTTAAGAGCTGCTGCAATCGCCACAGCTGTTGTATCGGAACCACCTCGCCCTAGCGTTGCGATGTCATACGTATCAGTTAGCCCCTGGAATCCTGCTACTATCACAATTTTTCCCTCAGCAAGGTGTTGATTCATACGTGAAGCATCAATATCGAGGATTCTTGCATTGCCGTGTAGCGACTCTGTTTTAATTCCTGCTTGCCAGCCAGTCAATGAAATGGCATCGTACCCTTCTTCATTTAATGCCATTGAAAGAAGCGCTGTTGTCACTTGTTCTCCAGTCGTTAGAAGCATATCAAGCTCTCTTGCAGACGGTGTAGCTGTTATCCCTTTTGATAATCCTAAAAGCTCATCCGTTGTTTTGCCCATCGCTGAAACAACCGCAACAACCTCATCTCCATTATTTACAGCTTCCATAAGCCTTTTGGAAACATTTTTGATTTTCTCAACATCTCCAACAGACGTGCCTCCGAATTTCAATACGCGTAGTCCCACTCTCTCCATCCTTTCTTTCATGCAGCTCGTTATCCCTCATAGTGCGTTAATATCGCACGTTACAAACACTCACTAACTAAGAGTCGAAATGGATATTAAAAACTCGGCCACTCACCAGATTGAAATAGCGATAGCCTTCATTTTTTTATACTTTAAACCTGTAAAGCGTTTATTAAAGTATAAAAAAACAACAATGAGAAAAACCTCACTGTTGTTTTCATAACAAATCCAAGAAAACGTCCCTTTGTGAGATAGTTCTCCATCCAATTCCCGGGTAGGTATTGGATGACAGCTCTGCACTTATTCAATACAGATCCAGCTTCAGACGGATAAGCGTCTTTCCACTTCGGCAAATCCCCCTTTCAGCTCCTATCACTGAGTCTTAACACTCTTCAGTAAGCTTACTGTTGGTTTTTGCGCCTCTACCATCACTTCAACTTTCGAAGTGTGGAACTATTAAATTTCACTCATTATAACGAACTTACGTGAATGCCGCAACATGTTCTTACAAATTAGTTTGATTGACTTTCAAATCGAGCGATTACTTCCTCTGCAACATTCATTGGTAGTCCTGCGTTGTGTAAGTCTTCAACGCTCGCTTCTTTCATCTTTTTAATCGATCCAAAATGATTTAGCAGCTTCTTTTTTCTCTTCTCTCCGATACCGGGAATATCGTCAAGACTTGACTTAAGCATCGATTTCCCTCGAAGCTGTCGATGAAACGTAATCGCAAATCGGTGTACTTCATCTTGAATCCTTTGCAACAGGTAGAATTCCTGACTATTTCTTGGTAGATAAACAGCCTCTGGAGGATCACCAATAAGAAGATGAGACGTTTTATGTTTCTCATCTTTCGTCAGCGAACAAACCGGTATGTCTAGACCAAGCTCATTCTCGAGCACATCCTGTGACGCCTGTATTTGAGCTATTCCGCCGTCAATAATAATTAAGTCAGGAAGCGGACCATTTTCCTTAAGCATTCTTGAATATCTTCTTCTCACAACCTCTTTCATAGAACCTACATCGTTTGGTCCTTCCACAGTTTTGATTTTGTACTTGCGATACTCATTTTTCTTTGGCTTTCCATCAAGAAAAACAACCATAGCGGATACAGGGTTCGTTCCCTGAATGTTCGAGTTATCAAAAGCTTCAATTCTAAGTGGAGCTTCTATATTAAGCTTTTCTCCCAAGTTTTCAACAGCATCAATCGTTCTTTTCTCGTCGCGTTCAATTAATGAAAATTTCTCATTAATGGCAATGGTCGCGTTCTTCATTGTAAGCTCCACAAGCTCTTTTTTCTTGCCTCGTTTTGGCTGATGAACAGGAATTTGTAGAAGTTCTTCTACCATCTGAGCATTAACCTCCTGAGGAAGCAGTACTTCTTTTGGCTTAGGATGATTTTGTTGAAGATAGAACTGACCGATATAAGTTAAAAAATCTTCTTCGGCATCATTATAGAAAGGAAAAAGAGAAACATCTCTCTCAATTAACTTCCCTTGTCGTACAAAGAAAACTTGAACACACATCCATCCTTTGTCGAAACTATAACCGAAAATATCCCGATCAATACCATCGTTAGATTGGATCTTTTGCACTTCCATAACTTTATCAATATGAAACATTAAATCGCGAAACTCTTTTGCTCGCTCGAAATCCATGTTCTCAGATGCTGTGGTCATCTTTCTTTCTATGTCTTCTTTAACTTCCTGGTGACCTCCGTTTAGAAAACGCGTAATCCCGTCAATCATCTCTTTATTTTGCTCTTTAGACACGTCGTTGACACATGGAGCCAGACACTGGCCTATATGATAATAAAGACAGACGCGATCAGGCATTTTACGACATTTACGTAAAGGATATAGTCTGTCCAAAAGCTTCTTTGTTGCACTAGCTGCATAAGCATTCGGATATGGTCCAAAATACTTACCTTTATCTTTTTTTATTTTACGTGTCGTAATTAAGCGGGGCTGTTCTTCTGCCGTTATTTTTATATAAGGATAGCTTTTATCATCTTTAAGCATCACATTATATTTCGGATCATGTTTTTTGATTAAATTAAGTTCAAGTATAAGAGCTTCAAGATTTGTGGAGGTTACGATATACTCAAAATCACGTATTTCACTTACAAGCCGCTGCGTTTTTCCGTCGTGTGATCCACTAAAATAAGATCTGACTCTATTTTTTAGCACCTTTGCCTTCCCAACATAAATAATCGTTCCCTGGCGATCTTTCATTAAATAACACCCGGGCTGGTCAGGAAGGATCGCTAGCTTATTTTTAAGATGTTGTTCCATGCTGCCTCACCTCACTACTCCTTTTCAAGGCGTATCTATGTTCCCCTCTCATTGTAACACATTACCTCAATTTTCTATTATCTTAAGAACTCATATAAAACAATGTCATGATAGACAGGATCATACAATATGGAGGAATGGAATTCTTTGACCTTTTTGATTTGACCATCCATCGATATATTTTGCTTCTTAAATCCATCGAGAACCTTTCCTGTTAAAAATACGCGATGGTCATCGTAATATTGAAGATCAGATAGAAAGTTTGAATACGTATAAATTTGTTCGTGTTCAAACGACACCTTATTATAGGACATTACCCTAGTTTCTTCCCAAGTATACACAATAACTGGCTCGTTAAATTGCTCTACATAATCCATCAATTGATAAACAGCTGCTGGATCGTTGGCTTCTTTCATAGTTGAATAGGAAACAATTGATTGTATGCTAATTATTACGGTTAAACCAAGCATTATTTTTGTAGAGTTATTCCCCTGTCTTCTTAATCCTATCCAGAGAAAGCCAAGCATTATGATCCCAGGTAGAGGCAGGATATGTCTTGGCTTATCGATGTTTTGCGCCAATAGCGCCCATAGAAAATAGCTCAATGCCATAGCGACAAATGCCCAGCCAAACCATGAAATTTCTCGTAAAGTTCTCCCCCTATTTTTCACCCCTTGGAAGATCATGAACGTAAACAAGGTTAGATATAGTAGTAAAATCGTTAGCGCTTGACCGCTAAGACCTGTCCAAACTATGTTATTCAATATCAGATGTGATATTCGTTCCAAAAGTGGGGCTGAGGCTGAAACCGCCGTACCACCCCACTCTTCAAAGTGACCTTCAGAAAACCCAAAGGCTAGCTGTAAAAATGCAGCTACGCCACCTTCAGAAACAGCTAAACCCCCTACCCAAATTAATTGAAAGATAGCGGCTATACCGACCTGGGTTAGTAAAAATGAACTATAGGATTTAATGGACTTATGCTGCTTTTTTCTCTGTATTAATAGTAGTAGAAGGCCAATACCAAAAGGTAAATAAGATAAACGAACTCCTAAAAGTAAACTAAACAAAAAAGAAGCGACAACGATGCTCATGAATGAATGTTCGCGATGAAATGCTTTTTGCAAGCTCCATAAGTACCACCATAGAATAGCAACCGCTGCCGCCTCGCTCATCGGTTGAATGGTTAACACATTGACAAATACTATTGATTGAATTAGAGCTACTGATGCCATGCTAAGTGTTTTTGAAAGAAAAGAGCGACTAACCGTATATACTGGATACATAGAAAGTAACATTAATAGTCCATTCCATAACGCTAAAGCCTCAACGGGATTTCCTATCCATTCATTTAACAACATCCCACCTAGAATAAAATAGGGATATCCAGGAAAGTGAGGTTGCATGGCGAATAAATCAAATCGATTTAGGGCGAGTGAGAAATCGACTTGATCCCAAGAACGTGGTAACTCAGTTGCATAGGCGATTCTCCACCAAGCAATCAACAGGATACTGCTCATTGAAATAAGCCAGATGAGTATTTTAATGCTTCTAGCTCGTATAAGGTATCTACCTGATCGATCCAATCCTAATCATCCTTTATAATTCTTGATATGGGTCATACATTGATCTATCCTTTTTAAATATTCCCGATGAAAAAAAGTACAAGGCGAAGAGTTTCGCCTTGCACTTTGGAAGTTTATTTAACTGTTGATTGTTTCATTTCGTTTGTCGCTTTAAAAATCGCTTTACTCGGTTCTTTCACTTCTGATTTTACAGGTTCATTCTTTGAGTTCACAAGAAGATAAATCACTGCAAAATAACCAACGTACGCGATGATTTCTTCAATAGAAGGCATTGAAGAGTATCCGAACAACGCTTTAAAGAAAATTCCAATGTCCCCTGAGAGAAGAGGTGCCACACCTTGATCACGAACATAATGCGCGTAGTCAATTGGATGTTCTGGCAAGAACCATGTAAGATCGTATACGTGAGGCATTATGCTACCAATTAGTTTAATATCCTGCATCATCGAAATGCCCTGTACAAATAACCCACCGGCAATAAGTACAATAAAGATTCCAGTAATCTTAAAGAACGATTTAAGCGGAATACGCATCGTGCCCTTAAAGAAAAGGTACGATACAGCGGAAGCAATCAAGATTCCAGTAATCGCTCCCCATCCTTCAAATCCTTTACCAATATCGCCACCAGTAATGGCAGCAAAGAAAAATACCGTTTCTACACCTTCACGAAGAACAACGAGGAAAGAATGAATGACCATGCCTATCACGTTCCCCGTTGTGATGTATTCCGTCATTTTTCCTTCTGTCTTTCCTTTAAGATTACGACTATGCGAAGCCATCCAAAATACCATTTGAGTTAATAATACGGCGGAGATTAGCATAATAGAAATTTTCAGGTAAATCTCGCTTCCCATCGCTGCGAACCCGGTGAAAACAACCTGGAACAACATGGCTACCCCTACACTTGCCACAACAGCAAGCCCAGCACCTAACCAGACATATTTATTATACTGGCACTGTCCCATTCGTTTCATATAGGTGGTTATGATTCCAATTATGAGAAGCGCTTCAAGTACTTCCCTGAACATGATCAGTAATGCCTGAATTTCCATTAAACTTTCCCCTTTCCGTAAACAAAGATTTTAGGAGCGTCGGCGTTTTCTTGTTGTGTAAATCACTACTCCTGCAATCACAACGATGAGAATAACGATTGGCAGCCAATTTGATAGCTGACCGAGATCAGTCCAATCTGTTTTTTTACTACCAGCGCTTTCATCCTCAGTTGCACTTTCTCCAAAGTGCCCAATTTCCACTGATTTCATATCAAAATGATTTTTTAGTCCATCAAGTATAACTTTCTTACTTTCAGCGTATTTCTCTTCATCTGATTCTTTCTCCCCCACTCCGAAAAGGCCAGGGTTACCAAGCGAATCAAGCAAGACCTCAAATTCATTCTTTATCTTTTCATCAAGTTCTGGATTCGTTTGTTTCACCACGGGAGAGAGCGTTTTATATGTGGCATCTGCCTTGCCAACTAGTTTTCTAGTTGTATCATATTCTTCAAAATCTGTTTCAGCGTTTTCAAGTCGACGTGATATATTTAAGACCAGGACTTGCTGCATATTCGTTATCACAGCTTCCTTCTCTTCGTTGTCTAGCTCATTTTGAACAGCTTGAACCGCATCGTCACCCATATGTAATTGAATTTCATCTTTAACGGAAGCAAAAATTTTATTCGCTTCTGCAAAGTTCGGAGGAGATTCATTAAGTTTTGCAGACATTTCACTGTATGCTTCAGCTACTTTCTCTTCGGTAGGGTCACCATAAGAGTATGCACTGGCAAGATCAGGAACTGCTAGTATACAAATTAGCGTCATTATTAATGCTGATGACAGAATACGTTTTATCATTTGAAATATCCTCCTCATTGATAATGATAATGATTATCACCATTGAAGTCAATAACAGATCAGCAATTAGTGTGACTTTTCTGCCACCATACTTGTCGTGTGTCCAGGCAAGATTTTATGCGCACTATAGTCAATCGCCACCTTTTGAACTGGTCGCATCATTTCTTTCAAAATAGCAGGTAATACAGATGTTAAATACGCTTTAAACTTAATATATGATTCACCAGTAGATCGAACCTGGTACGTAATTGGAACTTCTTTAACTCTAAATCCTTTTCGAACAAGGTTCAAAGTAATGACCTGTGCATAGTTGTAGTCATGAATGATTTCTCCATGCTCCATAGCTTGTCTAGAGAAAACTCTCATCCCAGACTGACCATCATAAATCCACCTTTGTAAAAGAAAGGACTGAATAAATGTAAAACAATAATTGCCTAAACGACGATGAAGTCGCATCCCATCAATCGTACCTTTAAAACGAGAACCCATCACGTAGTCTGCCTCCCCTTTGAATAGAGGTTCGAGGAGGTCAGCTAATTGCCAGGCAGGGTATTCATTATCCGCGTCAAGCATCACACCTATGTCAGCACCTAATTCTACTGAATAGGAAAGCCCCTTTCGAACTGCGGCACCAAGACCTTGATTGTTATCAAAAGAATAAATATAGTTAGCTCCAGCCTTTTTGGCTACTTCTACTGTTCGATCTGTTGAGCCATCATCGATTACAAGAACGCTCACCTGAACAGAAGGATGAATACTCCTGGGAATTTGCTTAATCACTTCTCCAATGGCATGCTCTTCATTATGCGCGGGTAAAAAAACAATCACATGCTGTTTCATTTGATAATGTCTTCCTTCCTATCCTGAAGCGCTTCTTCTAGTATCGCTCCTCTACTATGTGAAGGGATTGGGGAACCTAATAAATGAGCAACGGTTGGCGCTACTGAAGTAAGGCTATGTCTTTCTTCTACAATTTTCCCCTTTTCGATAAATGGCCCATTCATAAAAAATGGAACAAATCGTTCTCCTTCATCAAGATGACCATGTCCCCCAATGCCATCTGCTTGTCCATGATCTGCACAAACAATGAGAGTTGTATTTTCCATAAACCCATTCACTTCAAGAAAACCAACGTAATCTTCCACTAATTTATCAGCTTCTTCAATTTTTTGAATGTAATCATCATACAAGACTCCTCTCGCATGACCAGTTTGGTCGGTCCCAATAAGCTGTACAGTGAAAAAGTCAGGGTTTTTATCTAACATAATCTGACGAGCCCCCTCCATAATTTTCGTATCAGCCACATCGTTATTCATAACTGCCGTTACAGTATCTACGTCATCTCCCATAGCGTCAACAAGGTGGGCAATACCGAGTAACCTTCCTGTCTTCCCAACTTTTCTTAACGAATCAAAGATCGTCTCTACTTTCACTCCAAGATTCCAAACCATATTGGACTTAATACCGTGCTCCAGAGGATATGTACCTGTCATCATCGAGGAGAAGCAAACAACTGTACGCGCAGGGTATACCGTCTCCATTTGACTGTATTCTGTCCCATTTTTCTTTAATGAATCAAGAAAAGGCGTATTGGCTTCCTGGAATCGCTCTTTTCGCATTCCATCGATTACAATCATAATGACACGCTCATTAGTCGACGTAGGTGGTACAGCTTTCGTATAATCTGATTTAATTGCGGGCTTCCAGTCAAATAAGTAATGGTGAAGAATAAAACTAAATAACCAAATTCCTGCATAAAAGAAAACAAGAGTCGTCCATTCAAAAGTCATTTCATTCTTTACTGAAGAGTCAATAACCATCACCCATAATGGTAGAATTAATAAAAACTTCGGAAGTTGTTCTTGCGCGTTACCACTAGTAGAATCACTATTCTTAAGCACTAACTTCCAAAAACGAGTGAAGTTAAGCCAGCTCGTTCCAATTCGAAGATGGTAATAGAATGTTCCCCAGAAAAAGACAGTAAAGAAAAAATAGATACCTACACCTAGCATGGCTACTTGAAGTGAAAATGAATCAAAAATCAGCAGGTACCCAATTAGAGGCATCCATAAATAATTTCTTAAAAATAATGGGTAATCATAAACGTAGTAGAGTACTAAAAGAGGCAATACGACGACAAGTCCAACAAAGAAAGCCTCCCAGAACTCTATAGAAGCCCATTGAGAAATGTAAAATAACAATATTGTCCCTGTAACAAAGATTGGTGTAAATGGCTTACCTTCATTTAATAGATTCCAGCATCTTGCTGCTATCTTTTCAAAGCCTGAAGCTTGTTTCATGAGGTTTCTCCTTTCTTATTCATAAACGACTTCAACTCCTGTAATCGAAGAGGATAAAGATAGAACGCCACTAATCCAGCGCCAAAAGAATAAATATACTTAAATGCATGCGTAACAATCGCAATTGAAAGGGCTTCTTCCCATCTGAAACCTACCCGATTAAGTGAAAAGCTCATCACACTTTCGTAAGTCGCAAAGCCACCTGGAGCTAATTGAAAGACACCAGATCCGACTGATAATGATGTAACCCACATGGCATCTGAATATGTAAATAGATGACCAATAAGACTCGCTACGCTAAAAACGACGATTCCTTCAGCTACCCAGCTTATAAAAGATAGCGTTAGAACAAGCACCATATGTGGTGAACTTACAAGAGTCTGCATGGTTGTTAACTGCTTATAAAAAAAAGAAGCAGCGTGATGTTTTTTCAGATAGATAATCAGCCCACCAACGGTAACACCAAAAATAACTAGCGCGGTTATGAAAAAGGTCAGGTTGATATCAATCCCCATCAGGTCCGCCCCAATAACTGAAAAAACCCCTAACCAGAAGAGGTCAATTAACCTTAGAACGAGCACTGATTGAATAGCGATTCCCCATCGCCCTTTTTGTTTCTGCGCAAGCACTCCCATACGCACAGCCTCTCCGCCTTTAAAAGGAAGTAGATGGTTAAAAAAGAGACTATAAAAAACCCCTGCTAAATAAACCCTAATTGATATATTCTTATCAACAAGTAATCGCCAGCACCAACTACGTAATAAAAAAGAACATGTATATCCAGTGATCATAGCGATTAACCACCATGGTTCACTTAGCAATTCAGAGGTAAGAGCTAAAAGACTCGACAGATTAAATTCTTGAAAAAGAAGAAATACAAATGAAATGAATAGGCCAATTCCAAATGACCACTTTAATAAGCGTGATATTTTTTTGCCCATTCGATTGTCCTTCTTAATCCTTCCTCAAACTTCACCTTCGGAGTATATCCCAATTCTTCCCTAGCCTTACTAATATCGCTCCATGTATGCCTTACATCCCCTGGACGAAACGTTTCATCAAGTATTTTCGCATCGGGAAAATAGACACCAAGCGAAGTAATAAGTTCATTAAGCTGAATCGGCGTACCCGAACCGAGATTATAAATCTCTGATATTCCTTTTTGTTCGAATGCTAATGTTATACCTGTAACTATGTCATCAATATACGTAAAGTCCCTAGACTGGTCACGATCATAAACAATGATTTCCTTCCCCTTTATTAACTTATTAATAAATAGAGGAATCGCCATATCGGGACGGCCCCATGGCCCATACACTGTAAAAAATCGTAAAACCGTTAACTTAAAGCCGTAAAGCGATTGATACGCATGGCAAAAAGATTCTGCTCCAGCTTTAGCAGCTGCATACGGAGACTTCACTTTGCCATTTGCCTCATATTCTAACACCGGGCCATTCTCACGATTGCCGTATACTGATGAAGAAGAACCAAATAAAACATGGGGGACTCCCGCTTCACCCGCAGCTTTTAATACATTTACCACTACTTTGATATCTTGATCAATATAGTCATGTGGATGTGTTAATGAATATTGAACTCCTGGAAGTGCAGCAAGATGAACCACCTTATCGTAAGAATGGTCTCTGAAGTGAGCATCCGTTTTTTCCTGATCTAATAAATCAAACACGTGAACTTTAATTGGACCTGCTATTTTCACTTCTTCCAGATGTTCTTCTTTTCGATGAATATCATAATAGGAAGAGAAATGGTCAATGATTGAGACATCGTGACCAGCTTTTAAAAGCGACTTTGCAAGGCTACTTCCTATAAAACCTGCCCCGCCAGTAATGACTATTTTCATCTCAGGCACTCCTATATTTTCAGTGTTTCAAATAAGTCCTTCCTACAAGAGAAATGGCCGCATTTAGCGGCCATTTCAATCTAAAGCTATTCTACTACACTTTCTAGTGCGGTCAAAATGCGATCACTTAGCTTTTGCGCTTCATCTGCATTCTCACTAGCAACGGCATCAAACCAGCTTTGTGCGTCTTCATAGACTCCACCCGTTTCCTCTTCGCCGATTGCCTCCATTAATGGCATTTCAATCGCTTTTAGGAATACATTGGCTTCCATTGCAGCTTCTTTACCTTCAGAAAGCTTATCTTCTTTAGCTAGCTCAGCTACTTTCTCGTGATATCCTTTGATTTTTCCGGTAAACGCTTTTGCGAACAAATCGTTTACTTCATTAGCTTTTATTGCCTCTGGGTCGTTACTTATATCGAATAATTCGCTTAACTTCTCTGCCGCTTCTTCATTGCCGCCTGAGAGTGACCCTTTTATTGCTTGATAAAAACCGAGAGCTTCTGTTTGCATCACTTGTAACTCATCTGTTTCACCAGTCTTTACTGCTTCCTCAATCTTTTCTGCATAGGAATTAGAAGCTAAGTAGTAGCTCTTATAAATGGACTTATCCGTTACTTGCTTCGTTACAGCAAAATCTTCCATATCCCCTTCAGAAAGAGCCTGTTTCTGCGCTGATAGACCATTGTTAATATTCTCAACAATACTTGAATCGCCATCAAGTTCATAGTAGGAGTCGCGTTTTTCTGCTGTAGGAATAAATACTTTTTCTGCTAGCAACTGTATTTCTTCAAAATGAAGCATAGCCTCATCTTCTTTGTTAGCATCCTTCGCATCAATCACTGCCTGTTGAAGGGATTTTTGCTTTTGATAAAAGTATGACTGTGTCCCTTTATCAATGATCTGACGAGCTACATTCTTATCAAGCTCTCCAGATTTTCCAGCTTGAATTCCTGTAGAGATAAAAGTATCAAACTCATTATCAATTTCATTCACAGCGCTCTTTAGTTCACTCGTGTAGGTAGTTTCAACTAACTCCCAATCTACTTCTTGATCTTCCTTCATTTTGTTTAGTTCATCAGTAATCGTCTGATAAGCTTCTACTTGTTTCGTAGTAGCAGCGCTTTCAATTGACATCTCACTAGACTTATCATCAGAATTCGTTTGTTCTTGCTTAGAACTATTGTTTTCTGTGTTTGTAGCATTTTCAGAATCATTACCACAAGCAGCAAGAACCGTAGCTGCAAGCGTAATAGAAGTGAATAGCATAGCCGATTTCTTCATTATGTAAAACTCCTTTTCGTCAGGTCTTATATCCATGATGATTATATCGAGAACGATTATCAGTGTCAATACCGTTTCATTTGGAGATAACATAAAAAAACACCCTGATCTTAAAATAGATCAGAGTGTTTGAAACTTAACTAATTATTGATGCTTAGAAAGCGTCTGAGCAAGTGCTTCTTTTGGTTGGAAGCCGACAACCTGGTCAACTACCTCACCATTTTTGAATACAAGTAGTGTTGGGATACTCATTACCCCAAATTTACTTGCTGTTTCCTGATTTTCGTCAACGTCAAGCTTTACAACTTTTACGTCGCTCATCTCAGAATCAAGCTCTTCTAGTACTGGAGCAATCATTTTACAAGGACCACACCATGGTGCCCAGAAGTCTGCAAGAACGAGACCTTCACTTGTTTCTTGTGCGAAACTTTGATCTGTTGCGTGTACGATAGCCATACTGTATCTTCCTCCTTAAACATTATCACTTGAGTTTACCAGGTTAAGGCCGGTTGCCTCAGTGTGCTCTGCCAATTTAATTTCATATCAATTGGCACAAAATGAGTATATCATTAATACTCTTTCTGATTCCATTCTTTTGACTTAATTTCATTATTCCCTATCTCATCATTAATAAAACGATCCTGTAATAATGAAATAAGATCGTTATATCCCTATACAAAAAGCGAGCTAGGTAAGCTCGCTTTTTTTCTTAGCTTGTTTGCAATACTTTCTTAAACTCCTGTGTAAGTAATGGTACAACCTCAAAGAGATCACCAACAATACCATAATCTGCAACATTGAAAATGCTTGCTTCAGGGTCTTTATTAATTGCTACAATCACTTTCGAGTTAGACATTCCTGCTAAGTGTTGGATAGCACCAGAAATACCGCAAGCAATATAGAGATCAGGTGTAACTACTTTTCCTGTTTGCCCAATCTGAAGGGAGTAATCACAATAGTCAGCGTCACAAGCACCGCGGGACGCGCCTACAGCAGCACCGAGAAGATCCGCAAGTTCTTGAAGTGGTTCAAATCCTTCTTCACTTTTAACGCCTCGCCCGCCGGCTACAATCACTTTTGCTTCTGAAAGGTCAACACCTGATGTAGATTTACGGACCACTTCTTTCACGATCGTACGAAGATCCTTTATTTCTATGGTTTCTTCAAAGACTTCACCAGAGCGTGATTCATCGATTTCAAGAGCAGAAATATTATTTGGACGAATCGTTGCAAGAATAACGCCTTCTTTTACTTTTTTCTTCTCAAAAGCTTTACCAGAGTAAATTGGACGTGTAAATACGACATCTTCGCCATCAAGTTCAATACCTGTAGCATCGGAGACAAGTCCAGCGTCAAGCTTACTTGCAAGACGTGGAGCTAGATCTTTGCCCATTGACGTATGGGGCATTAAAATAGCATCCGGATCGACGCTCTGAACGATTTGCAAAAATGCCTGCCCATATCCATCACTTGTATAGTTTTTAAGCTTTTCATCTTCTACTTTAATCACACGGTCTGCTCCGTAGTGAAATAGTTGCTCTGTTAAAGAACTAATACTTTCACCAGCAATTGCTGCAATCACTTCACCACCGGCTGCGATTTCTTTCCCAGCACCAATTGCTTCAAATGATACATTTCGTAATTCATTGTCACGAGCTTCTGCGAATACGAGTACTTTTTTGGCCATGATGATTCCCTCCTATATAACTTTCGCTTCCTGGCGAAGTAATTTCACTAATTCTTCCACTTGATCTCCAATTTCACCTTCAAGTACTTTGCCAGCTTCTTTCTTTGGTGGCAAATAAACTTCAATTGTTTCCGTTTTAGCTTCGATCTCGTCTTCATCAATATCAAGATCGTCGTAGTCGATTTCTTCCAGAGGCTTTTTCTTAGCCTTCATAATCCCTGGAAGTGATGGATAACGAGGTTCGTTGAGTCCCTGCTGTGCTGTTACAAGTAAAGGCATCTGTGCTTCAACAACTTCCATATCACCTTCAACATCACGTTCCATTGTCGCTGTTGTTCCATCGATATCAAGCTTCGTAATCGTTGTTACGTAAGCGATTCCAAGTTTTTCAGCAAGACGAGGTCCAATCTGACCAGTGCTGTTATCATTAGAAACATTCCCGCCAAGGATAATGTCATATTCCTTATCCTCAAAATAAGCAGCAAGAAGGGCAGTCGTCGTATACTGGTCACTCTCATCAATGTCTTCATTATTTATGAGAACGGCCTTGTCTGCGCCCATCGCTAGAGCTGTTCTTAACTCTTTTTCAACTTCTTCGTCACCAATGCTTACAACCGTTACTTCTCCGCCATGATCGTCGCGAAGTTGGATCGCTTCTTCAATGGCATACTCATCGTATGGATTAATAATAAATTCAACGCCTTCTTCACTAATTCTCCCATTTTCGATTACGATTTTTTCTTCAGTATCAAACGTTCTTTTCATAATGACATAAATGTTCATATCTTTATCCCTCCCTGAAATAGTTCACCTTATTTATCTTGAAAGTTTGGCTGACGCTTCTCGATGAAGGCTCGAATGCCTTCTTGGCCATCTTCTGAAGCAAATGCCTTTCCAAAATACTCTTTTTCTTTTTGAACGCCTTCATCAAACTTTTCCGATTTAGAATAAGTAAGAAGTTTAAGTGCATAACCAACTGCCACAGCGCTCTTCATAGCAATCTTCTCAGCAAGCTCTTTTGCTTTCGGAAGAAGCTCTTCCTCGCTATACATCTGATTTGCTAAACCAGTTGAAACAGCTTCACGTCCTGAAATTGGCTCGCTCGTTAGCAGCATCTCTGTTGCTTTTGCTTTTCCTACTAATGCCGGCAACCTTTGAGTACCTGCAAATCCCGGCACCAAACCTAGCTGCAGTTCGGGAAGACCTAGCTTTGCATCTTCAGTTACAAGACGAATATGACATGCCATTGCAAGTTCTAGTCCACCACCAAGCGCAGCACCATGAATAGCAGCGATGATCGGTTTTGGGAACGCTTCCATTTTGTCGAATAATTGTTGACCATAGCTCCCCAAATCAGCAAATCCTTCTTCAGTGCTAACCGTTGTAAACTCTTTAATATCAGCTCCTGCTGAGAAAAACTTTCCTTCTCCAGAGAGCAATATAACTTTTGTTGCTGGATCGTCTTCAATTTGAGTGAAAGCTTCTGACAATTCCCGCAATACGTCCGATGCCACTGCATTAGCTGGTGGACGGTTCAGCGTAATTTGTGCCACTTTATTTTCAGTTGAAATGTTAATGAATTCCACTTCTCCACTCCTCTCAAAACTTTGTGACCCCAGTCAAAGCCGGGGTCTCTATTTATTTGCTTAAGCCATTGATCAAAAGATTATGAAGTGGCTTAGCAAGTGGTTCTAACTCAAATTTGTGGTCTTTCATAACCCAATTCGTTACGGTTTCATCGAGAGTCCCAAAGATCATTTGTCTTGCGAGACGAATATCTAGTTCCTCAATAAACAATCCTGATTTAATTCCCTCATGCAATATGTGATCAACGAGTGTAAGGTATTTCTTAAGTACTTCGCCAATTTGTGCTCGAAGGGCTTTATTTGTTTGTCTTAGTTCCAATTGCGTGACGATAGCAAGCTCATAATCAGAACCTAGATGTTTAAAGTGCATATCAATAAGTGTGAACAATTTATCCATTGCATTATCTTTCTTTACAATTTGTTCCTCTGTCTTATCGATAAAACTTCCCATTTTTTTCTGAAACAACGAAATTAACAAATCCTCTTTATTCTTAAAATAAAGGTAGATCGTACCGTCTGCCACGCCTGCTTCACGCGCAATCTTGGATACTTGCGCTTGATGATAACCATTTTGAGCAATGACAACAACAGCCGCATCAATGATTTTATCGTATTTCGGACCCCTTTTTTTCCCCTTTTCAACCATATGAAGCTCTCCCTTATTCTTTATCCGGCACTCATTCAAAATGAATGAGCATTCATTCATAATCTTATTGTAGCGACACGACCATGCTATTGTCAATATAAGATTTCTGAACGAGCGCTCGGTTGGAATCGAGAGTTATTTTGCAAATTCATCATATCATAATAAGCAGAAATGTGCGAATCTTTCCGGAATTTTTTATTTAATACATATTGATTTAACTGAAATTAAAAAAGCAAAACCAATCGCTACAGCGATTGGTTTTGTTTAACTTTCTCTTCGTCGACTAGAACACGACGTAGAATTTTTCCAACGGTTGTTTTAGGAAGCTCCTCCCGAAATTCATATAATCGAGGTACCTTATAAGCAGCAAGGTAACGTCGACAATGTTGATTTAAATCATCTTCTGTTATTTCAACGTTACTTTTTAGCACTACGAATGCTTTCACTGTTTCTCCTCTATAAGCATCAGGTACACCAATAATAACGGCTTCTTGAACTGCTGGGTGTTCATATAAAACTTCTTCAACTTCGCGTGGATAAATGTTATATCCGCCTGCAATAATCATATCCTTTTTCCGATCAACGACATAAAAGTAGCCCTTCTCATCTCGATAAGCCATGTCACCAGTATAAAGCCAGTCATCCTTCAATACGGCAGCGGTTTCATCTGGTAAATTCCAATACCCCTTCATCACCTGTGGACCTTTCACAATTAATTCGCCGATTTCCTTCACTTCAGCTTCTTCATTTGCAGCATTCACAATTTTTGCATCTGTGTCTGGCCAAGGTAAACCGATACTACCAACAACAGTACCATCTGATAAAGGATTGGAATGGGTTACAGGAGATGACTCTGTTAAACCATAACCTTCCACTAAACGACCGCTAATTTTCTCTTGAAATTTTTGTTGGATTTCAACTGGAAGTGGAGCTGAACCGCTAATACAAGCTTTAATAGACGAGAGATCATAGCGATCGATATTCGGATCATTTAATAAAGAGATATAAATAGTTGGTGCACCTGGAAATAAGGTTGGCTTTTGTTTTTGAATCGTTTTTAATGTGTCTTTAGGTTCAAACTTTGGAAGTATAATCATTTTGGCAGCATACATAATCGATAAGTTCATCACACAAGTCATTCCGTAAACATGGAAAAACGGGAGAATTCCCATCACACTCTCTTCGCCATATTTAGCATCACGAATCCAATTCTTACATTGCATCGTGTTAACAACCAGGTTATAGTGTGTCAGCATAACTCCTTTTGCGAGACCTGTAGTTCCACCAGTGTATTGAAGAAGAGCCAAATCTTCTTTGGAATCAACATTAACATGTATATCATCGTTATTACCGTTTGCCACCCATTCCAAAAAGCTATGAATTTGGCCTGTTGAAGGCATTTCAACAAGTAATCCCTGCTTCTTTTGCTTTTGCACGAGTGGATACAGAACATTTTTAGGAAAAGGTAAATACTCCTGAATCTTCGTTACAACAATGTGCTTTAGTACTGTTTTATCTTTTACTTTTAATACTTTCGGTAAAACAAGATCAAGACAGATCATCATATCCGCCTTAGAATCTGTTAATTGATGTTCTAGTTCCCTCTCCATGTATAGTGGATTCGTCTGAACGACCACTCCCCCAGCCATCAATACAGCGTAATAACTAATCACAGCTTGAGGGCAATTAGGAAGCATGATCGATACTCTCCCGCCCTTGCTCAGACCGTGATCCCGCAATGAATTCGCAAGTCGTCTTGAGCGATGAAATAACTCCTGAAAGGTAAGTTCTTTTCCCAGAAAGTGAACTGCCTTTTTGTTAGGATGTTTTGTAGCTGCATCAACAAGATAAGCATGGAGGGGCTTTTCCTCATACTCTATTGAAGTCGGTACTCCTTCTTGATAATAATCAAACCATTCTTTTGCGCCATTGTTTGTCAATTTTCATCAACCTCCCTTTCACGACTCCTTCCAAACCAAAACTCTCTCTATATGATAATTATAATGAAAACGCTTCAAATATCCTATCTTTTTTTAATTTTTTGAATACATTGGCATTTTAAGTCGTAAAAGATAGACGAGCATACGACATTATTCTATCCACAATTAGGTTAAGTTGTGATAAGAGCGCACAGAATTTTGAACAAAAAAAGAACAGGTAAAGTACCTGCTCTTCTTGAACGATCATACAAAATAAAATAAATAAACAATGCCCGCAATAAAGAATATCCCTGATACAACCATAAGAACTTTCCATAAAGTCTCCATATGTGCTCCCCTTACGAAATTCCTGCCCCTATTACAAAGGACAAACCAATCGAAATAACCATAGAAATGAATCCTACAGCTCGATTGTCTGCTGTAATTTCTTTATCTATCCTAAATTTAGGTGTTAAAAACTCAAAGGTGAAGTAACCAATTAATAGAAGGAGAAATCCAAAGACCCCCCACCCCATCATGGTCACAAGTGAATCATTATGCTCAATTGAAAAACGAAAGATATTCGCAATACCAAATATTTTACCTCCAGTAGCCATCGCTACTGCGAGGTTACCTTTTTGGATTTCTTCCCAGTTACGATAGGACGTTACAAATTCAAATACTGAAAGAAACACAATCATACAAACAATCACTACGCTATAATTCGCTGCAGTTTGAAATGCGACACTCTCCCATAATTGATCCATTGTTTAAATCCTTTCTCTACTTCAATTCAACGACAGTTACACCACCGCCGCCTTCATTCATTCCACCCATGCGTAGATTTTTCACTCGGGAATGACGTTTCAACCATTCATGGACACCTTTTCTAAGTGCCCCCGTTCCTTTACCATGAATGATTGAGACCTGGTTATACCCAGCAAGTAAGGCATCGTCGATATAGCGCTCAACTTCCATTTGAGCATCTTCATACCTTTTACCTCGTAAATCAAGTTCAGTTTTCACTCGACTATCACTTCCACGAACTGTCACAAACGGCTTTCGCTCAACGACCGGTTTTGATTTAATCGCTTCCAGATCATTTGCCTTAACATTCATTTTCATTATCCCAAGTTGAACCTGGTATTCGTTCTTCCCGACTTGCTCAACAATGTGCCCTTTTTGGTTAAAGCTAATCACCTTCACTTCATCACCTGGTTGATATGATTTAGTTTGGGTTTTTTTAGGCTTTGGTTTTGAAGATTTCAATTCTGGTTTCGCATCCTCAAGCTGTTTTTGAGCATCAATCAATTGGTGTTCTTTAACAGATCCATTTTGGAATGTACGCAGTTCCTGAATGATTTTTTTGGCTTGTTCTTGGGCTTTCTCTACTTCTTCAGCAGCTTTCTGTTCCGCTTTCTCAAAAAGTCGCTCTCGCTGTTTTTCAAATTTCTCAAGCTGCTTTTCCAAGTCATTCTTAAGTGATTCTGCTTCTTTTCTAAGTTCAGACGCTCCTTCTCGATCTAATTCGGCTTGCTTCTGGCTATCTTCAAGTGATGAAATCATCCGATCAACTTTGTTACTTTCGCTTGATATTTGAGATCGGGCATCCTCAATAATATCATCCATCAGCCCGAGGCGTCTTGAAATCTCAAATGCATTACTGCGGCCTGGCACTCCAATTAATAGGCGATACGTGGGGCGTAGTGTCTCAACATCAAATTCTACACTGGCATTCATCACGCCTTCTCGATTATACGCATAGGCTTTTAATTCACTGTAATGTGTCGTCGCAATAACTCTTGATCCACGCTTATATACATAATCAAGTATGGATATGGCAAGTGCAGCACCTTCCTGAGGATCGGTCCCAGCGCCAAGCTCATCAAAAAGAACAAGACTATTATGGTCAATGTTCTTGAGAATATGAACGATATTCGTCATATGCGAAGAAAAAGTACTTAAGCTTTGCTCGATAGACTGCTCGTCTCCGATGTCTGCAAAGATATTTTGAAAGACCGCCATAGTAGATCCTTCATCAGCTGGTATATGAAGTCCAGATTGAGCCATTAGCGTAAGAAGTCCGGCCGTTTTTAATGTAACTGTTTTCCCGCCTGTGTTTGGTCCAGTAATAACCAGTGATGAATAGTCTTTTCCGAGAAATAGGGAAGAAGGGACGACCTCATCTTGAGGTAAAAGGGGATGTCTTCCCTGTCTTATTTCTAGCTCCCCCTCATCATTCATGGAAGGATTTGTTGCTTTCAATTCGTCAGCATAGAGGGCACGCGCAAAAATAAAATCAATATCCGCAAGTACATCAACATTATGTCTAAGCGTTTCAGAAGCTTCCGCAACATGTCCGGTCAATTCTGTTAGGATCCGCTCAATCTCAAGTTTTTCCTTAACTTTTACTTCTTTTAGCTGATTGTTAATTGATACGACCGATTGTGGTTCAATAAACAACGTCGCACCAGAAGAGGATTGGTCGTGGACCATTCCACCAAATGAACTTCTATATTCCTGCTTAACGGGGATAACGTAACGTTCATTCCGAATGGTAATGAGCGCATCTGAAAGCATTTTCCTTGTGCTTGAAGATCGAATGAGGCTTTCTAATTTCTCACGAACGCGAGATTCAAAGCTACGAAGCTGGGTTCTAAGTCGACGAAGTGCATCACTTGCAGAATCAAGCAAATCCCCGTCCTCATCTATGCAGGCGTTAATCTCATTCTCCAGCTCATTTTCAGGCATAATTTGACTAACTAAATCTCCGAGAAGAGGAAGCTCTACACCATCTTCAATCATATTATCAAGAAATGTTTTAAATCGACGACCGCCGTAGATTGTACTCGAGATGTCGAGTAATTCAGATGGGTTTAGCATCCCTCCAATCTCTGCTCGCTTCACGCTTTGTCTAATATCTCTAATGCCACCAAGCGGCGCTTGACCACGAAGACGGATCACTTTTCTTCCTTCTTCTGTTCCTGCTAACTGATGGTTAACATCTATTAAAGAATACAAAGGGGTTAACTGTTCTACTTTTTGTTTTCCTAATGAGGATGAGACGTGTTTTCTTAATCGTTCTTTCACTTTATTATATTCGAGTAGCCGTAACACTCTTTTTTGCAATGGTCGTTCCTCCTAATAAAACGGGATTTGTTTATGAGTGACGGTTAAAGAATGCTTCAAGATCTTTAGCCGTAAATGTGTTTAAGACAGTCTCTTTTCGTAGCCAGCCTCTTCTCCCAGCTGCTACGCCGATTTCCATATGCTCAAGCATGTCCATATGGTGAGCATCTGTATTAATCATTATTTTAACATGGTTTTCTTGTGCTTTTTGAAGCCATTCCGCTGCAAGATCTAATCGGTTTGGATTTGCATTTAATTCAAGAGCCGTATCCGTTTCTTTCGCAAGCGTTATTAACTTATCATGGCTTAAAGCATACCCTTTCCTTTTTCCAAGTAACCTTCCTGATGGATGAGCAATGAGGTCAACATGGTGACTCCGAAGTGCTGTTTCAAGACGTGCCATTATCGTATCCTCATCTTGGGAAAAGGATGAATGAATCGAAGCAATAACAAAATCCATTTCCGACAACATCTTATCGTCATAATCAAGTGTTCCATCAGGTAAAATATCCATTTCTACCCCTGCAAATATTCTAAAATCATTCCATTTTTGATTGAGACGATCAATCTCTTCTCTTTGCTCTCGTAGCCTTTCTGGTGTCAAACCATTCGCCACTTTAAGGTACTGAGAGTGATCTGTTATCGCGATATACGAATATCCTTTTGCTCTTGCTCGTTCGGCCATTTCTTCAATCGTATAAGCACCATCACTCCAGGTGGAGTGCATATGTAGATCTCCTTTTATATCGTTCAACTGGACTAATTCAATTTCATCTTTCTCAGCTTCTTCAATTTCACCTTTATCTTCGCGGATTTCTGGCGGAATATAGGCTAAACCAAAATGCTGGTAGAAATCCTTTTCATCTTCAAATGTGAGAACTTCCCCCGTTTCTAAAGACTCTACACCATACTCACTAATTTTTTCGCCTTTCTTTTTTGCGATTTGCCTCATTTTTACATTATGAGCCTGCGAACCCGTAAAATGATGGAGTGTAGAAGCAAATTCTTCAGGCATTACAATTCTAAAATCTACTGAAACGCCATATTCATCGCCAAGTTCAAGTGTAATCTTCGTCTCTCCCTTTACGACTACTTTAGAAACACCTTCTAATTCAAGTAAGCTCGCTGACACATCAGCAGCAGAAGTTGTCGCTATAATAAAGTCAAGGTCTTTGATCGTTTCCCTTACCCTTCGCAAGCTCCCCGCTCTTGCAAATTTGTCAATGCTATGGATTTCTTTTAATTGGCTTTCAATGTTTTCAGCAAGTGGTAGCATGTAGGCAATGGATAAGCGTTCAGGTCTTTTACCTGCTTCCTCAATCGCTTCAAGAATTTTATCCTCACTCTTTTTCCCAAAACCAGGGAGTTCTTGAATCTGATGTGCTTCACAAGCTTTTTGTAATGTCGCCATATCAATAACATCAAGTTCCTTGTATAGCTTAGCAAGCTTTTTACCACCAAGTCCCGGTAATTTAAGTAACGGCACAAGACCAGATGGGACTTCCTTCTTTAATGATTCAAGCGTTTCTGATTCTCCTTTTTCGAGAATTTCATTTATTACCGCTGCCGTCCCTTTTCCAATGCCATTTAGCTCAGCAGGATCTTCAATTTGCTCCATACTCCGATCATCTGTTTCGAGTGCTCGGGCCGCTTTACGAAAAGCGGATATTTTAAAAGGGTTTTCCCCTTTCAATTCCATATAAACTGCTATCTCTTCAAGGAAATGAATAACCTGTTTTTTATTCATCTTTTTCTCACCCTTCTTCATAAGATCATTACTACTATCCTATCCATATTCAAACCCAAATCCAATTAATTTATCTTAAAAAAAGCGAGAGCGCTCGATTAGATCCTACAAGCGCTACCAATTTAACCAATAGTACTTATGCTAATACAAATAAATAACCCTTCTAATTGAAGGGTTATGCTACGTGCGTACTCCAGAGGTCTTTAATTTGTTCTGTCAACACAGGGGTATGCTTGACGATGCTTTCCGCAAGAAACGAATTTGATATGGCTGTTTGAACGGTTTCATTTGGAAGAAGTGCTGCAATAAATAGAAATAAAAACACGATAATGTATACTTCTACAAATCCAAGCACTCCGCCAAGCCATCCATTTACAGTTCTCAATATAGGTAAATCTGCAAGAAAGTCGAGCATAGAACCAACTATTTGCATAATAATTTTGGTACCAAAGAACAATAACGCAAACGCAATTCCACTATAGTATGTGGCCTCTAAGTTTATAGCGTCAAACACCATTGCCGTAGAAGATGCCTCGTTGCCGAAGGACGGGTATGGAATCCATAGCTTCAAATGTGGAGCGAGATCCTTAAAATACATATACGCAACAACAAATGAAACGATAAATCCTGCTAAATGAACGACTTGAAGGATCAAGCCTCTTCGAAGTCCAATTAGGAACCCTCCAACTAGTATAATAAAAAGAATTAGATCAACCATCTTACGTTATTCCTCTTCTCTCAGTTTTTTCTTTAACTCTTCAAGTTCTTTCTTAATCATCACATAATCATTTACAATATTAACTGCTGTTAGCACAGCAAGTCGCTTCGTATCTAAATAGGTATTCATTCCTTTAATCTCATTCATCTTCTCATCCACTAAAGTTGAGACTTCACGAATATGTTGATGACTTTTATCACCGATTATTGTATATTGTTCACCATAGATTTCCACGGTTGTACGTATTTTTCCATGACTGTCTGTCACCCCATAAGCCTCCTATCAAGAGAGAGAATCCTATTTTACATCATAGCATGAAAATTGGTATTTTTGAAACACAGCGCTCCTGAACCATTCTTGTTCACCTTCAGATTCTGCTATAATAGGATGCAAGCCTAGTTCACAAAAGGAGTTTTGTTATGTCACAGGTTGTTTTAACTGTATCACCTTCCATTATGAATGAAATTAAAAAGAAATACAACAGCCACTTAAGCGATAAACAGCCACCGGGGAGCGTTTTTGTAGCGAAAACTTCTACCTGTACTATTACAGGCTATAAATCTGGAAAAATAATGTTCCAGGGTGCAGGGGCAGAAGCAGAAGCAAGACCATGGCAATCTAGCGGAACAGCGAGTTCTAAAAAGGCAACGAATTCGAAAAAGAAAACAGTGGGCGATCATCAATACTCTCCACCTGGTAATATCTCAACTCTTTCCGCCATCGGAAGTGATGAAGTTGGGACAGGAGATTTCTTTGGTCCAATGACAGTTGTTGCTGCATATGTCGACCAGAAGCAAATTCCACTCTTAAAGGAACTCGGTGTAAGAGATTCTAAAGGAATGAAGGATCCAGAAATTATTGAAATAGCTAGAAATTTGATTAAAACCATTCCTTATAGCCTGCTTATCCTACCAAATGAAAAATACAATACTATGCAGAAAAAGGGAACGAATCAGGGGAAAATGAAGGCTCTACTACATAATCAGGCCATCCAGAATGTGATGCGCAAAGTACAGGAATATGATGCCATACTCATTGATCAATTCGCTAAACCTGAAGTTTATTTCAACTACCTAAAAGGTCAATCCACAATCGTAAAAGAAAATGTATATTTCGCAACTAAAGCTGAAGAAATACACCTTGCCGTAGCAGCAGCATCCATTATTGCAAGGTACTCTTTTGTAATGGAAATGGATCGACTTGGAAAAGAATATAATGTAAAGCTTCCTAAAGGGGCGGGACCAGCTGTAGATATAGCAGCTGCAAAGCTTATTCAAAAACATGGAGATCAGATTCTTGGGAATTTAGCTAAGATACATTTTGCTAATAGCTTAAAAGCTCAAAAAATAGCTGATCAATCACGTCGTTAAAGGAACTCTACGAAAAAAGCTGACTCGAGTGAGTCAGCTTTTTTGATGTTCATTTAATTAATAAGGGTGAGAAGCTTCTAATTGATCTTCTGCTTTCAGCATGATGGAAGTGAAATAGTTAAAGAACATGTCACGATCCACGTCATCTACTACAATTACTTCACGACCTATTTCATCAAGAACGGTTCTCCCTTGACTTACTCCATCTACTTCAACACGACATTTTACTTTTCTTGAATGGATAAAAGGTTTTGGTGTCACAGAAACTGTAGTAAGAACATCCCATAAATAGTAAGTCGAATTGGTCTCAACGTGTACAAGTGGAGGACACATGGCGTAGCATTGTCCAATAAAGTCAACACCAATTTCCTTTCGTTTAGCTGCCCACATGTTTCTTACATTATTGGTTAATGGAACTTGATTCGTGCTTTCAAGTGCGACCATTTCGATCTTAATAGAAGTTTTGAAAACAGTAGATACTGCTTCGGGGTCCCAAAAAGCATTCCATTCTGCTGTACTATCATGTTCTGGTTCTTCCACATTTCCTACTTCTAGGAAAGTGCCCCCCATCCATACTAACTTTTCAATACTCTGTTCAATATGCGGAGCTGTTTCTAACGCTCTAGCAAGATCTGTTAATGGTCCAGTAAAAAGGAGCGTCAGCGGTTCAGAGCTTTGTTCGAGAGCATCAATCAGATGCAAATGAGCAGGCAGTTCTGACATAGGTGTATTTACTTTATTTGATTCGTTTAGAATAGGTAAAGCATCGACATAAAAGGCATGCATGCGCCAGTCTTTAGGGAATGGATTAATCCCTCTTGAATTGGAGGCCGCAACATTTAATCCAGTGGCTTTTCCAAATCGATCTATTATTTTTCTGCTTGCAGAAACAGCTGGTTCTAGATAACAATCTGCAGGAATAACCGATACGCCAGCAAGCTCGATCTCTTCCATGTTTAATAATAGAAACAGTGATGCCAAATCATCAACGCCACCATCATGATTGAAATATACCTTCTTTTTTTCCATCCTATATCCCCCTGCTGGATAACTCGCATGTCGCTAACCATCGTTTCCTGAAAGTGAACCTTTTCTATTTATAGCAATGAGCTACGTTTAAGGGCTTCTCAATTTTTTATTCACTCATAGTCCTGTCATTTCAGGTAACAGGGTAGAAACGTTCAGGCCAATTCCCGACATATATGAGCTTCCATTATTCTAATCACTTTGTACTCTATCAGAGCGTGAATAAGGAAGCAATAAGCAAAAAAATGTTGTGCGTTTACATTTTTCATTCGAATATTCCAAACATTCCTACTTTATTAATAGGTCTTGCTACCTATTCTTTCTTCTGCTAGATTGATGAATACAACTTCACATTTATCTCTATATAATTTTGGAAATAGGGTCCAAAGAGTTTCTACCCGGCAACCGAGAATTGCTGGACTATAGGGAAGGTATGGCATCATCACTTAGACAAGCATATTCTGTTTTTTTGTGTGCCACTTTTCTTCCTGTAAACTCGGACTTTCTACAAAGTACGGGTTTTTTTGTATTCAACCGATTTAGATTTGTGAAGAAACCACTAGTTTTCAGGGGGAATTACCATCATGAATATTTTCACAGGACTACTCTCGATTATTGGCGTACTTGCTATCGCCTGGTTAATGAGTAACAAGAAAAAATCAGTCAAATGGAGAACGATCGGGGTTGGCGTTTTAGTTGAAGGGCTTTTTGTTTTATTTGTTCTAAAAGTAAATGCAGGAAAGGTTATGCTCGAAAAAGCTTCTGCAGCTGTACAAAACGTTATTAACTATAGTAACGAAGGTATTCAATTCGTATTTGGTGGCCTCTACGAAGAAACAGGTCTAACATTTGTATTTGCTATAAATGTTTTAGCTGTCATCATCTTCATTTCTGCTCTTGTCTCAGCACTTTATTACATGCGCATTATCCCACTTATCGTTCAAGTGATTGGCATTACGATTGGTAAGCTAATGGGAACGACGAAAGTTGAAACATTTAACGCTGTTGGAAACTCCTTTTTAGGCCTAGCCGAAGCGCCTTTACTTGTAAAACCATATTTGAAATTGCTCACCAGATCTGAGATATTTGCCATCATGGTAGGAGGTACTGCTTCTGCTAGTGGAGCCATCCTCGTCGGTTATTCACTTATGGGTATTGAACTTAAATATTTATTGATCTCTGTCTTTAGCGTTCCTTTCGTTTCACTTGTTATTGCAAAAGTGATGGAACCAGAAACTGAAGTTTCACAAACTAATGATAAAGTAAAAATGAAAAAAACGGATCACGCCAATATTTTTGAGGCAATCGCCGACGGAACAGTCAGCGGTGTGATGCTTGCGTTAAATATTGGAGGTCTTTTGATAGCATTCATCAGTATTCTAGCAGTTGTAAACGGCATGTTAGGTTTCGTTGGAACTGACCTGAGCTCAATTCTAGGGTATATCTTCTATCCATTTGCCCTATTAGTAGGTATTCCAACGGATGAAGCTTTTCGAGCAGCATCCATCATTGGTACGAAAATGTCAATTAATGAATTTGTGGCTTTCCAAAACTTAACCTCCATTCAAGCACAGCTATCTGACAAAACCGTTGCCATTCTTTCTGTCGCACTATGTAACTTTGCTAACTTCTCATCCATCGGGCAGCTTATTATTGGACTAGGGTCACTCGAGCCCACTAAACGTTCTCAAGTTTCTAAATTAGGGTTAAAGGCCATTATCGGTGGTACACTAGCGTCCTTTATTACGGCTATATTTGTAGGAATGTTTATGTAAAAAATAGTATAAATAAAAATCCTCCCTATACACGTAGGGAGGATTTTCTATAGCTATCGACGAAGGGCAGCTCCAAATTGTTCTTCTACTGCTGTAAGAACCCGGTCATGTGCCTTCTTCACTTCTTCTTCTGTTAAAGTTTGTTCTGGATTGTAATATCTAAGAGAAAAGGCTAGTGATTTTTGACCTTCATCAAGATGTTCACCCTGGTAAACATCAAATAGTTGAATGTCCACAAGCTTAGATCCACCAGCTTCTTTGATGACTTTCTTTACTTCTCCAGCTTCAAGCGACTCACTGACAACAAGAGCAACATCTCTAGTAACAGACGGGAAGCGTGGAAGCTTTTTGTATTGAAGGTGAGCAACATCTGCATTCAGTAACTTCTCTAGATTGATTTCAAAAACGTATGTTTCACTCAAATCAAGATCTTTCTCAACTTCTGGATGAAGTTGACCGATATATCCGATGAGCTCATCATCAAGATAAACCGATGCTGTACGACCTGGATGAAGCTTTGGCTCTTCTGCACGAGCGAACGAAAGACGATCCTCTAAACCAAATTCAACCGCTATTTCTTCGAGGATTCCTTTTACGACAAAGAAATCAGCGACTTTCTTTTCTTTTTGCCATAGGTGCTCTTGCCATAATCCTGACACTACGCCAGCAAGGTGTTCCTGTTCCACTGGAAGTTCATCACCTGGTAAGAACACAGAAGCCGTTTCATAGAAAGCAATATTTTCTAGCTGACGGTTGCGGTTATACTGCGCTACCTCTAGAAGATGCGGAATCAGGCTCGTTCTAAGTTCACTTCTTTCTTCACTCATTGGCATCGCAAGACGAACAGCTTCGGCTGATTCATCAGAGAAGAAAAGACGTTTAGAAGGCGACGTAAGAGAATACGTTACTGTTTGGAAAAGACCTGCGCCTTCAAGCGTACGGCGAACATGGCGACGCTTCACTTGATATTCTGACAGCTGTCCTGGTGTACTTTCTGTAACAGGCAGCGTTGCAGGAACATTATCATATCCGTAGAGACGTCCTACTTCTTCAATTAAGTCTTCAGAAATCGTTATATCCGGGCGGCGTGGCGGTACCTGAACTGTAAATGTGCCACCAAAGTTTTGATAAGAGAATTGCAGACGCTCAAAAATAGCAGCAACTTCTGTTTCAGAAATTTCTGTTCCAAGAACTTGATTAATTCGATTCACTTCAACACTAACGTCAAGAGCTTCGATGGTTCGAGCTCCCTGTTCAGCAATACCTTTTAACACTGTTCCACCGGCAATTTCTTGAATGAGCTGAGCAGCACGTTCGCTTGCACCAACAACGCGGTTTCGATCAATTCCTTTTTCAAAACGCGCACTTGAATCACTACGTAAGCCTAGATCTTTTGATGCTTTCCGAACAAGCTTGCTGTTAAAGTAAGCTGCTTCAAGCAAAATCGTTGTTGTGTCTTCTTGTACTTCAGAATCAGCGCCACCCATAACACCAGCCACGGCAACGGGTTTTGAACCATTCGTGATTACAAGATGCTCACTCGAAAGCGTGCGTTCAGCATCATCAAGAGTGACAATTTTTTCTCCTTCAGTTGCGCGACGTATCACGACTTCCTTCGACCCAAACCGATTATAATCAAAAGCATGAAGTGGCTGTCCGTATTCCAAAAGAACATAGTTCGTAATATCGACTACGTTGTTAATTGGACGAATACCAGCAGAAACGAGGCGATTTACAAGCCACTGCGGTGATGATTTGATCGTTAAGTCTTTAATAATGGAAGCTCCATAATAAGGATTATCTTCTTCATTCTCTACACGAACTGACACATACTCTTCAACGTCTTCATCCGAACGAACAAGCTCTGGAGATGGAAGTTCAATTGAGCGATTCAATACTGCCCCGACTTCATAAGCGACGCCGATCATGTTCATCGCATCAGCTCTGTTTGGAGTAAGACCTAGCTCAAGAACTTCATCATTTAGATTCAAGTATTCAAGCGCATCTTCTCCAGGTGTCACGTCTTCACTAAATACAAAGATTCCGTCTGCATACTCTTTCGATACAAGTTTACTTTCAATTCCAAGCTCCTGAAGCGAGCAGATCATACCATGAGAAGCTTCACCGCGAAGTTTTGCTTTCTTAATCTTAAAATTGCCTGGAAGTACAGCCCCAACTTTTGCTACAGCTACGTACTGGCCTTGAGCAATATTTGGTGCTCCACAAATAATTTGGACCGGCTCTTCTTCACCAACATTCACCTTACAAATATTTAACTTATCAGCATCAGGGTGTTGCTGACATTCAAGAACGTGACCAATAACCACACCGGTAATTCCTTTATTAAGCTTTTCGACTGTTTCTACCTCAATACCACCCTTAGTAATCAGGTCTGCCAGTTCATCAGCTGAGTAACTATCTAAATCTACATACTGCTGTAGCCAATTCATTGATACGAGCATGTTTTCTCCTCCTAACTTTCAATCATATTATAGTGAATTAAACTGTTTAATAAATCTGCTGTCATTCGTGTAGAAATGACGTATGTCATCAATACCATATTTCAGCATAGCGATCCGTTCTGGTCCCATACCAAAAGCAAACCCAGTGACTTTCTCAGGATCGAAGCCGGACATGCGAAGTACATTCGGATGTACCATACCTCCTCCAAGAATTTCTATCCATCCTGTTCCTTTACATACAGAGCAGCCATTCCCGCCGCAATTAAAGCAAGAAATATCCATCTCTACAGAAGGCTCAGTAAATGGGAAGAAGCTAGGGCGAAGACGGATTTCACGTTCTTCTCCAAACATTTTCTTCGCAAATGATTGGAGCACACCTTTTAGATCACTCATGCGAACATTCTCACCAACCATTAGTCCTTCAATTTGCATAAACTGATGGGAGTGTGTTGCATCATCTGTATCACGACGATAAACTTTACCGGGCACGATGATTTTAACAGGACCTTCTCCATTTAACTTCTCCATCGTTCTAGCTTGCATTGGAGAGGTATGCGTTCTTAATAGCGTTTCTTCAGTTATATAGAATGAATCCTGCATATCTCTAGCCGGATGATCCTTTGGAAGGTTTAACGCTTCGAAATTATAATAATCGGTTTCAACTTCTGGTCCTTCCGCAATCGAGAATCCCATACCAAGAAATAGGTCTTCAATTTCTTCGATTACCCTCGTAAGTGGGTGATGATTTCCTCTCTTAATTGGACGACCCGGCAGAGAAATATCGATCGTTTCTTTCTTCAATCGTTCTTCTACGGCTGCTTTTTCTAAACGAGTCACTTTCTCCTCTAATTGATCCGAAATCGCTGAGCGAATTTCATTAACGAGCTGCCCCATTTTCGGACGTTCTTCTTTCGATAATTTTCCCATACCTTTAGAAATTTCTGTAATTGGCCCTTTTTTTCCAAGGTATTTCACTTTGATATCCTGCACTTCTTTCATTGAAGAAGCTTGCTGGATTTCTGATAGTGCTTCTTCTTTTAACGTTTGTAAACGCTCTTGCATCTTTTCAACCTCCACTTCATTTTCGTGTTTGCTTCTTTTTGCAATAAAAAAATCCTCGCTCCCCAGAAAGGGGCGAAGATTTGATTTCGCGGTACCACCCTAATTCACCGATAGAGTACACCTATCAGCCTTAAGCAAAGAATAACGGCTTGTAAACCGATCCGCTTTCGAACGAACAAAGCGGCAACTCCAGAGCGAATTCGGCAGCGTCCCAATAGAAATGCTTTCAGTCTCGGCATTTCCTCCCTGCAAAGGCAGCGGCAGCTTACTACTCTCCATCATTGTTTTTAACATATATAAGTTGCTTTTAATTATAGAAAAAAATCGCTATATCCGCAAGCCTTATTATGAAGGTAACAATCCATACATCAGAATTCCTGCTGCAACGGCGACATTTAACGACTCTGCTTTACCATATATCGGAATATATACGTTCACGTCTGCTAAACATTGAAGCTCGTCTGATACACCGTTTGCTTCGTTTCCAAGAATGACAGCAAACTGAGAAGATGAATCAAGCTCGTGATATGGCGTTCCTCCACTCACTTCTGTTGCGTATATCAGCATGCCAGCTTCTTTTAATTTCTGAACTTCTTTCACCAAATCCCCTTTTATTACAGGAAGATGAAATATAGATCCCTGGGTGGATCGAAGCACCTTACTGTTATAAGCATCAACGGTTCCATGTCCAAGTAGAAGGCCGTCGTATCCAGCGCTATCTGCAGTTCGAATAATCGTTCCCAAATTACCGGGATCCTGAATGGCGTCCAGTAATAATAGTTTGCCATGACGAGGTAGTTCAGGCTCAACCATTTTACAAACAGCCATAATCCCCTGTGGTGTTTCTGTATCCGTTAGTTCTTGCATCACTTTCTCCGTAACAGTATAGACCACAGGTAGCTCTTTAAACGGATAAGCAGATAAGTCAGTGTCTTCTATCACAATCAATTCTGTGATTAAAGCCTCAGCCTTCGCAGCTTCTTCTACAATATGTGGACCTTCAATGATATAAGAAAAAGCTTTCTCTCTACCCTTTCGCGTCTGAAGTTTTTTCCAATCTTTCACTTTTTGATTTTTAGCGGATTCTATAATCATTATGCTCTCCTTCAGTTTTCAATGTTTCCATTATAAAGGGTTGAAAGGGAAGATTCCAATAAAACTCATGAAATTTCTTCAATTCGCTCATACTAATGAGGCTTGAACCAACAAGCGAATGAGAAAGGCGAGGTGGAAAGTATGGACCTTAATTTACGCAAAGCAATTCTCGCTAATATTAATGGCAACAATGAGGAGCAACTCGAAGCGACAATCCTCGACGCCATGCAAAGCGGAGAAGAGAAAATGCTCCCTGGGCTTGGTGTTCTTTTCGAAATTCTTTGGAAAGAAGCACCAGAAAATGAGCGAGAGCAAATGCTCTCTTATATGGCACAGGGTGTAAATTAACAAGCGAAATCCGGTGGCAAGAGCCACCGGATTTTGTGTTCTAGTTAAAGATAATTTCTTTCACAGTATCAGCATCAAGCTTTTTAATCACTTCAACAATCAAATTAACTGCATTCTCAAAATCATCACGATGAAGAATCGCTGCGTGAGTATGAATATAGCGTGTGGCAATTGTGATGGAAAGTGCAGGTACTCCATTTGCTGTTAAATGAATTTTACCCGAATCTGTTCCACCGCCTGCAATAGAGTCAAACTGATAAGGAATATTGTTCTCATCAGCTGTATCTGTTACAAAGTCACGAAGACCTTTGTGACCGACCATTGAAGCATCATACATAATAATTTGAGGACCTTTCCCCATTTTGGATTGAGCGTCCTTTTCACTTACTCCAGGAGTATCACCAGCGATACCAACGTCAACCGCAAAGCCTATATCAGGCTTAATCATATTTGTAGCCGTAGTCGCTCCGCGAAGACCTACTTCCTCTTGTACCGTCCCAACGCCATAGACAGTATTAGGATGCTCTTCTCCTTTTAGCTTACGAAGTACTTCGATCGCAATAGCACAGCCAATACGGTTATCCCATGCTTTCGCCATAAGCATTTTTTCGTTATTCATAACAGTAAATTCACAAACTGGAACAACAGAATCTCCCGGCTTAACGCCCCATTCCATAGCCTCTTCTCGGCTTGAAGCACCAATATCAATGAACATATCTTTCTTATCGACCGATTTCTTACGCTGTTCAGGAGGAAGAATATGTGGTGGTTTAGAACCGATGACGCCCATAATGTTACCATTACGAGTCATGACGTTAACACGCTGTGCAAGCATAACCTGCTCCCACCAGCCGCCAACTGTTTGGAAATAAAGAAAGCCTTTATCATCAATACGCGTTACCATAAAGCCAATCTCATCGAGATGACCTGCAACCATAATCTTTGGGCCTTCTGCTTTACCTTTTTTAACCGCAATTAAGCTGCCAAGATTATCATACATAATTTCATCTGAAAGAGATTCAATGTGCTTCTTCATCACTTCGCGAGGTTCACGTTCGTTACCTGGTACACCATTCGCATCAGTGAGTTCTTTCAGCATCTGCAACGTTTCGTCTAGCTTAGCCATATGTATTGCCTCCTTGATATGTATTCTCTGTTCATTATAACGGTTTCCGAAATATTTCACAATTCAGAGGACTCTTGAATCTAATATCCCTGATCCTGTCGATTATGATTCACTTTATTTTTTTTCAAATATGCTTCATTCATTTCTTCAAACCGTAGCCCGATAAGTTGTCCAAGTAAAAGATAACTTTCCATTAAATCGTTAAATGCTTCCTCATTTTTTTCACTCGCCACTTGATCAATCGCTTTGTAGACACGATGGAAAGCTTGTACTTCAGAGCCAGCGGGATCGTCTTTTGACAATGCTTCATACGTTGTAATACCCAATTCAATCCCTAATGAGAGAATAAAATGAATACCATCCACATACTCCTCTAGAATCGTTTCTTTAGGGGAAGGAGCTTTTTTACTCCAATATTTAAAACAACGTGTTTCATTCGCTAGTTCTCCAATCTCGACTTTAAGAGCAAGTAGTTTATTCTCGAATAAATCTTCATGCCTCAGATTGTGTTCCTTTACAATCCGAGTATCAAGTTGTCTTTGTAATGTAAATAATTGTTCGAATTTCAATGAACTCTTCCTTTCTTAAATCTTTTCTTTTTTTGAAACCTTTCTTTATCATATACGTATAGAGAATAGAAGCATAGTGAAAATGAGGTGCTGACTAATGATTATTATTCTTTTTCGTCTTGTCATTCTCGTAGCCATGGTGTTGATTGCTTATTCTGTCATCCGCTTTTTTATGGATCCAAAACGAAAGTTGGAAAAAGCTCACGATCATAAAGAGTACTATTTCTTCGATGACTCGTCCAATGTAAGAAAAAATTTTCTCGTCACCTACAAAGGTGCCTTATTCGAAGGTGAAAAGTATCTTGGCACTACTGAAAAATCGTTCGATATTATTACCCTTTCAGTAGGGGTGAAAAATGCATCAGAACTATATTTGCTTGAGAAAGAAGATTTCTATTTTCTTGAAAAGGAAATGGACATCCGCTATCCTAGTGCAAAAATTGAATGGAAGAGCCCAGTCAAAGAATTTTTACGCCATCGCGAAAATACTTAACAAACAACCCCCCTCCGATCTGGAGGGGGGTTGTTTGTTACGATCAAATATAAAAGTTTTTTATCTCACAGGCTGAAAGAAATCCTCCCACTTCATAATCCACTCTCTTCTTCTTAGTAAATAGAAAAGGATGACAAGTCCACACAACATGAGTACGATGACGACCGGATCGAACCTACTAATCGCCGTACCAAAGAAAGAATACAACAAAGCGAGAGGTACATTTGAAATGAGGGATGACCGCAAATAATCTCTAAAGTCTTTAGATACCTCAATTAAACAAAGGGAAATGAAATGAAAATGAACGAAAGGTACTAATCGAAGGATGGCGATTTGCCCAACTGACATTGGCATATGTTTACGTGTCCATCGTTCTTTCATTCGAATAATTTTCTTAAACAAACCCGGCGTCCGCTTAACAACTAAATAAAAAACCGTACTTACAACAGTAATTCCAATCAATGAGTAAATCGTGCCATATATTGCGCCAAACATCACTCCACCAGCAACACAAACAACACTAACTGGAACAAATACAAACTGACGAATAAAATGAAAAATAATGAAATAGAATGGGGCGTAAATTCCGCTATTTGATACAACCTCCACAAGCGGTAGGACGAGCTCATTCATGATGTTCCCCCCTTCCTTTAACCTTTATGACAAGAGACGAGCTGTTATGTCAAAAAGCGAAGGTTCTCGATTAGAATATTATTTGGAAATACGTGGACAATAAGGAGGGATTTAATCAGTTCGGTAATTGGAGGGGATAAATTATGGATGAACTCGTTATTGCTCGTTCATTATTTGGAATGACAATGGGCGTACATATTATTTATGCAACACTCGGTGTAGGCTTACCTTTAATGGTTCTTGTAGCTGAGCTTATGTATCAAAAAACAAAAGATAGAGATTATGCGATAATGGCCAATCGATGGACGAAAGGGTTCGCTGTTTTACTAGGGGTGGCGATTCCTACAGGAACCATTGCAGGTGTACAGCTTTCTCTCTTATGGCCAGGATTTATGGAAGTCGTTGGACGAGTGATTGCATTGCCCTTTCAAATTGAAATTTATGCTTTCTTCCTAGAAGCTCTCTTTATGTCAATCTATGTTTATGCTGCAGATCGCCTTTCTCCAATCATGCGAATTGTGAGCGTAACGCTTGTTGCATTCGGTGCGAGCGCATCAGCTATCTTAATTACAAATGTCCACGCTTTTGAAGGTACACCAGCTGGATTTGAGATAGTAGACGGAAAATTCGTTAACGTTGATCCATGGGAGGCGTTCTTCAATCCTTCCTTTCTAGTTACAGCTGGACACGTAACTGTTTCCGCTTTAATGACAGGAGCATTTGTTATCGCATCCATTGCGGCATATAAAATGATTCGTCAACGAGGTAATACGAGAGAATATAAATTTCATCATAAAGCTTTAATGATGGGGCTCGTTATAGGTGGGGTTTTTTCAATTTTAACTGCCTTAAATGGACATGAATCTGCTCAACAACTGTATCAATATCAACCTGAGAAACTCGCGGCGGCGGAAGGTTTGTTTGAAACACAAACTTATGCACCACTTGCCATTGGCGGCTATACCGATAAAGAAGAACGTGAGGTAAAGTGGGCAATTGAAGTTCCGTGGGCACTCAGTTTTCTATCCGATGACTCATTTGATACGGAAGTACTCGGTCTTGAAGAATGGCCTGAAGAAGAGTGGCCACCACTATTTGTTCATACCTTGTTCAATTCAATGGTCGGGATTGGTTCCCTACTCATGCTATTGTCTATTGTTGGATTTACTTGGTACAAAATCCTTAAACGAAAAGAATTTCCACGCTGGCTTATGTGGGCATTTATTGCTGCAGGTCCGCTCGCCATTACAGCAATTGAATTCGGATGGATATTCGCCTGTACCGGCAGACAGCCCTGGATTATCTATCACGTTATGAAAACGGAAGAAGCAGTCACGACTTCAGGAAATATCGGCCTGCTCTTTGTTCTCTTTCTCATTGTGTATATCATTTTAATGATCTCAACAGTCCTCGTCCTTCGCTACTATTTCAATCGTAACCCGATTAGCGAGGAACTCGATCAGTAGGCACCTGCCTATACCGTTCAAAAAGAATAAGAGGTGAACCACATGTCAGAAGCATTTTACGCTATCACATTAATATGGGGTCTTGTTTTTATTTATGCGGTTATGGCCACAATCGATTTCGGTGCTGGTTTTTGGTCCATGATCTATTTAAATAAAAACAACACGAAAGCGACAAATATTGCAAATCGTTATTTATCTCCATCTTGGGAAGTAACAAATGTATTTATCGTTGCCATCGTCGTAGCTCTTTTCAGCTTTTTCCCTGGAGCAACATTTACCCTCGGTACTGTCCTTCTCATTCCAGGGAGTTTGATTATACTATTACTTGCCCTTAGGAGTGCGTTTCTTGTATTTTCTCATTCTGCTTCTTCAAATTACAAACGCCTCTTAACCTTGATATCAGGAATAACTGGTTTTCTTATTCCAGCTCTTTTGATTTGCGTGTTACCTATTACGCATGGCGGATTTATCCAAACATCAAACGGGATAGAACGTCTTTTATTGGTTGAATTATTTACAAGTCCAAGTGTTTATGCTTTCATGGCCTTCGCCATCTCAAGCACGCTCTTTCTATCTTCTCTGCTGCTTTCTGATTACTCTAACGTATCAGGAGATGAAGAAGCTTATCAAACTTACAGAAGGGATGCTATTCTTGTCGGTCCAATCTCACTAGCGATGGCGGGTTTACTCGTTCTCACTATTCGAACGGAAGCTCCATGGCTTTATGACAATTTAATGGACTACGTACCGTGGTTAATTGGTTCTATCACAACCTTTGCAATCGGATATCTCGCTCTCTTTATTCCTAGAAAAACAGGTGTCGGTATTCCGAGGCTTGCGATGGTAAGTATCGTTACACAATATTTACTTGCTAGTTATGCTTATGGTTCAGCTCATTTACCTTATATCGTATACCCAAATGTAACGATTGAAACTGGATTCACAGACCCCGCTACATTTAGAGCATTAATCGTCACCTACATTGTAGCCTTCTTTATTTTAACCCCAGGATTCATCTACTTCTGGCGCCTATTTTTGAAAGACAAAAGGTACCTTAAGCAAAATGAATCCTAATTGAAAACAAGTTCGTCTTATGAATAAAAAGAACAATACTCTAAATAAAAAAAACGCCCATTCGGCGTTTTTTCTACATATAGATGTATGCATAGATAACAAGGAGCACGAGATGAAGAGCTAATAGAGCGGGGATGCCATACACAAATTGCTTGTGTTTGGTTTTATGCCTAAAATTCTTCATTCCAGTTAAACCTCCGAAGCTTCCTCCAAAGAAAAATAAAAACCATAGCGTCTTTTCGGGAATTCTTCGCTTTCGATTTTGCGCTCTACGCTTATCGACCCCCATAGCTATGAAACTCCAACTATTGATGATCGCCAAATATATTCCTAATACAATTAAACCATCCAACACTTACTCTCTCCTCTATTAAAACCTTTTTCAAAAAGGCTATGTTAATGAGCGCTGTTGATTTTGACTCAATTACGCTTTGTGAGACAAAATTGAGAAACAATGATATAAGTAACATAGCTTACAAAAAAACCATCCTCAACATGTGAGGATGGTTTTAAAGAACTTATTTCAAGTTTTCTTTTGCTTTTGAAGCTAGTTCAGCAAATGCTTTTTCGTCATTTACCGCTAGTTCTGCAAGCATTTTACGGTTGATGTCGATACCAGCTGTTTTAAGACCAAACATCAAACGGCTGTAAGAAAGACCGTTCAAACGAGCTGCCGCGTTGATACGAGTGATCCAAAGCTTACGGAAGTCGCGTTTTTTCTGACGACGGTCACGGTAAGCGTACATGTTTGATTTCATAACTTGCTGATTAGCAACTTTGAAAAGCAAAGACTTAGATCCGTAATATCCTTTTGCGAGTTTTAACGTTCTTTTACGTCTACGACGTGTTACGTAGCCACCTTTTACTCTTGGCATACTAAACCCCTCCTAATTTCTGTGTCTAAATAATATAATAACCGATTACTTCTTATTGTAGATTAAAGTCTTAATGCGCTTGAAGTCACCTGCGGAAACAAGAGAAGCTTTACGAAGCTTACGCTTCTGCTTTTGAGACTTGTTACCGAACATATGGCTAGTGTAAGCACGGCTGCGCTTAAGTTTACCTGATCCAGTTTTCTTAAACCGTTTTGAAGCTCCACGGTGAGATTTCATTTTTGGCATGAGTGAGTTCCTCCTTCAAGAATTACTTTTCTGCGATAGGTGCCAAGATTAGGAACATGCTGCGTCCTTCCATTTTTGGTTTGGACTCAACAGTTGCAATATCTTTGCAATCTTCTGCTAGGTGCTCAAGCACCTTTTTACCGATATCAGAGTGTGTAATCATACGTCCGCGGAAACGGATCGATGCTTTCACTTTGTCGCCTTTTTCAAGAAACTTACGTGCATTACGAAGCTTCGTATTGAAGTCGTGTTCTTCAATGTTCGGGCTCAAGCGAACTTCTTTAACGGTAATGATCTTTTGTTTCTTACGCGCTTCTTTCTCTTTCTTCTGCTGCTCATAGCGGAACTTTCCGTAGTCCATAATGCGACAAACAGGAGGTTTCGCGTTTGGAGCAACCATTACAAGATCAAGATTTGCATTACGAGCCATATCTAATGCCTCAGATTTGGATTTCACACCAATTTGGTTTCCGTCTGCACCAACTAGACGTACTTCCCGAGCACGAATGCCCTCATTGACGTTCATATCTCTACTAATAATCAGCCACCTCCATGGTTATTGTTCGATGATGATCATCTAACATGATGTCATTAAATGGTTTATATCCGGTTCAAAGCATAAAAAAAGCGTCGGCGCATACGGCACCCACACATTACACAATTATAAGAACAGTGTACCTGCAAACTACCAGTTACGGCGTCAATCAGGTGAGAAGCGGGCGCTTCTGCTTGCTTTGTTTCCGATATTTAATTACCTAAGACAGTATACCATGCTGACCAAATGTATGTCAAGGTGATAAGATTCGTTCGAAGTGCACTTGATTATCATAACGAATCTTTCCCTTTGTGACAAGTGTTTTTTGTAAATTTCTTTTCTATATTAATAAAAGACCGGCAATTATGCCGGTCTTACATTACTTCTTCAGTTTAATTTCTTCTTCGATTCTAGCTGTGAAATCATTCAATGAAACAGTCTCAGAATCCTGCTGGCTGTAGCGGCGTACGTTAACCGCTTCACCTTCCACCTCTTTATCACCTACTACGAGCATGTAAGGAATTTTCTGCATTTGAGCTTCCCGGATTTTGTAACCAATCTTTTCATTGCGTTCGTCAACCTCGACACGAATTCCTGCACGCTGAAGTTTTTTCTGAACGCTCTTCGCATATTCTAAGTGAACTTCTGATACCGGAATAATCTCCGCCTGGATAGGTGAAAGCCAAGTTGGAAATGCTCCTTTGTATTCTTCAATTAAGAATGCTACGAAGCGTTCCATTGTAGAAACAACGCCGCGATGAATAACAACTGGACGATGGTGGTTGCCATCTTCACCAATATAAGATAGATCAAATCGCTCTGGAAGTAGGAAGTCAAGTTGAACAGTCGAAAGAGTCTCCTCTTTACCTAGAGCTGTTTTCACCTGAACATCCAATTTCGGACCATAAAATGCCGCTTCGCCTTCAGCTTCCACATATTCGACGTTTAGGTCATCCATTGCTTCTTTAAGCATTCTTTGTGCTTTTTCCCACATTTCATCATTGTCGATATACTTTTTCTTATCTGCTGGGTCGCGATAAGAAAGACGGAATGAGTAGTCACTGATGTTAAAGTCTTTATAAACTTCCTGGATAAGCTCGACAACTTCGATAAATTCTTGCTTGATTTGATCAGGACGACAGAAGATGTGAGCGTCGTTTAACGTCATCGAACGTACGCGCTGAAGACCTGCTAGCGCACCAGACATTTCATATCGATGCATTGTTCCAAGCTCTGCAACGCGGTATGGAAGACTACGATAGCTTTTTAGATCGTTTTTATAAATCATCATATGATGCGGACAATTCATTGGACGAAGAACCAGTTCTTCTGTTTCATCCATTTTCATCGGAGGGTACATATCATCCTGATAGTGATCCCAGTGACCACTCGTTTTATATAGATCAACATTTGCAAGATGAGGTGTATATACATGGTTATAACCAAGACGTTCCTCAAGGTCTACAATATATCGTTCAATCGTCCGACGAATAGTCGCCCCTCTTGGCAACCAAATCGGAAGTCCCTGTCCAACTTCTTGGGAAATAGTAAATAGTTTAAGTTCTTTACCGAGTTTGCGGTGATCACGTTCTTTGGCTTCTTCTAAAAGATGAAGGTATTCTTCAACTTGAGATTGCTTTGGAAAAGCAGTTCCATAAATGCGTTGAAGCATCTGGTTTTCGCTATCTCCACGCCAATAAGCGCCTGCAATCGAAAGTAATTTAAAGGCTTTAATCTTACTAGTAGAAGGAACGTGTGGTCCACGGCAAAGGTCAAAGAATTCACCCTGTTCATAAATTGTCACTTGTTCGTCAGCTGGAATAGCTTCTAATAGCTCTAATTTGAGCTCATCGCCAATCTCTTTAAACATTTTCTCTGCTTCACTGCGGCTTACAACGATGTGCTTCACTTCAAGATTTTCATTAATGATTTTCTTCATTTCTTTCTCAATCTTAGGCAGGTCCTCAGGCGTAATGGATACAGGGCAGTCAATATCATAGTAAAAACCACTATCAATAACCGGGCCTACTCCTAGTTTCACATCACTATAAAGGCGCTTAATTGCCTGTGCCATCAGGTGCGCTGTACTATGACGAAGCACTTCAAGACCGTCTTCACTTTCAGGGGTTACAATTTCAATAGAAGCATCCTCTTCAATTTCGCGTCTCAAATCAAAAAGAACACCATTCACTTTTCCTGCAAGAGCCTTTTTCTTTAGGCCCGGGCTGATTGAGCTTGCAATCTCTTCCGTTGTTGTCCCTTTATTAAATTCCTTTACAGAACCGTCAGGAAACGTTATTTTTACCATTTCAGCCATGCTTCTTCACTCCTTTTTTTGCATATAAAAAACACCCATCCCAAAAGGGACGAGTGTTGATCTCGTGGTTCCACCCTGCTTCCCGCATAAGATAATAACCTATACGGCTCAGACTGCTGTAACGTAGCAGAAACGCCACCCCATTTCCAGGGCAGAGTTCAAAGGTGGTAAGTATGCTCGTCTCGCTAGGAAGTTCGCACCAATCCTTCCCTCTCTGAAAGCTAACAACACATCTCATGTCCTTATCGTAACAATTACGTATATGCGTGTATGTAGGTATTATAAGTAGTGTACATATGAAAATCAAGCCTATTTTAAGGATTGCCTGAAAAAAATAGTTTAGACATACGATACGGAAAAAAACTTAACCTTTCTTCAAAAACATTTCGGATTGTTTGAACGAGCCCCTCATCGGAATCATCCGTGTAAATACAAACTTCTTCTGGAGCAAGCAGCAGAAGGGGAAATAGAATTTCAGAATCTATCTCATCTATGGTTAGCCCAACAGGAAGATCTTCCAACTTCCCTTCTATACCAGTTAATAGTGACCCATTCATATCAAACAATTGATACGTTTTATCATAAACAAGAACTACTTTTTTCTGAAGAGATTGCCTGGATCGCAAAAGAATTCTTAAACCTTCAACGAAGTTTTGATATTCTTGTTCAAGTTTATATTCGTCAATCGCCTCTCCAATCAATTCATTTAGCAAAGCACGATAAGGACCCGTTCGAAACCTTAAAAAAGAATCAAACAAAATGGTTCCACCCTGTTCAATACACGATAATGTTGACTGAAGGAGTACGTCCCTTCGATTAGCATAGCGATGAGCACCTGGATAGTCTTCTTTATCCCCATCTCCAATACTTCGAGCAATGGATGTAATTTCACCAATTTCATCTTTATCTTGATAATAATACGTTGAAGTTAATAGCTGTTCCATCCAACGCTTCTCATAAAAGGTACTCACACAGTTAGCAATGCATTGAGAAATCTGATAACACAGTTTTGTATCATATGGGCCTATCGCAACAGAAAGACTTAACTCTTCTTCATTTACAATGACTGAGTCACCGATTTTAATGAACTTGTTCAATTGATCGAATACAAATAGGAAGTCATCTATATCAGTAAATGTTATCGTAACCAACGCATTCCCTCCTGTCCACTACCTTCTCATTAGAATCTATATGGCAGAGTATGCGAAATGATGTATAGAACCACAAAAAAAAGCCTTCCGTAATGGAAGACTTTAAACTCGTCTATTTTTACCCTCTAAAAATACAGGCGTGGTAAAGTGCTTAATTCGCTCCATAATCCGCTTAGCTTTTGTTTCTTCAATTCCACTTTTATGGGAATAAGCTAGATGATCTTCAAGCAAAGCATAGTCCAGGTTAGATGAATACAGAGTTGGTAAGCCCTCAGTCATACGATATTGTAATAAAGCTCCAAGAATGTCATCTCGTACCCAACTTGAGATATTTTCCGCTCCAATATCATCAAGTATCAAGAGCGGTGTTTCTTTTAAATAATCAAGCTTTTCATCAATAGATTGATCTTGAATGGCGCTTTTCATTTGACGGAAGAAATCCGGAGTATAAATAAACTGAGAACGAACCCCTTTTTCTTTCGCCAGCTGGTTTGCAATAGCCCCGAGAATAAACGTTTTCCCTACCCCAAAACCTCCATGAATATAAAGCCCTTTAGTGGTTTCACCAGGAACGAAATCTTCTACATATTGAATCGCTGTCCCAATCGCTTCAATTCTAACAGGATCTTCATCATCCAAATCCGCGAAGGTAGCCTGAAGAATTTCTTTCGGAATATAGTAGCTTTGAATCATCTGATTACGCTTTTTATTCTTATCATCTTCAATTCTTGTTGGACAACGATTGTAGCGAATATCAATCACCGAACGATTAATAAATAGCTCAGGCTCGTACCCCTCCATCATATTAATGCAGTTCGAGAGACCAGGGCATCCTTCACATCGCTTTGCTTGTGTTGTATATTCATATAGTCTTGCAAGACTTCTATCAATTATTTTGTCATCGACCTCGTCATGCTCTTCAATAAATGCACGAATATCTTCATCGGCCATAATAGCCTTCTTCATCTCTTGGTACTGTTGCTGGAATTTCTTATTGCCTGGCATCTTGTTAAATGATTCCTGGATTGATTCCATTCTTGTTCACCCCGCTTATTTCTTATATTTACTTAGCATCTTTTTAAGCTGATCCTGTTTCTCAGATCGCTCCTCATGAGACATATCCGGTTCTTTTTGATCTGAAATCCATTCCGGGACTTTGTCCTTTCTAGCGGCAGGTTTCCCACGATTGGAAGAGCCTGTCTTTTTCTTGGCCGGTTGTTGAAGCTCTTTAATGGCAAGGTTCATCGCTTCTCTTACTGTCTTTACCCTCGCCCTTGCCCAGTGACTCGCAAACTTTTCTACATAATTCTTCGATAGCTTCTTATCCTGAGTTTCTAGAATGAAATCAAGTAAAACATTCATAACACCAGGAGTCAGCTTTTGTTCATCCATTATTCGCTCCACAAGCTTCATATCTGCTTCAGAAGGTTTTCCCCCTTCAGCTGCCCGCTGAAGAATATCATATGGCGTCATCTGTTCATATCTCTGCGCCGCTTTCTCTTCTTCTGTCTCGGGTTCTTTCTTATGAAACTCTTGTAAAGAAACAGGCTGACTTCTATATTGGAGAGCAGGCACTTTGCCACGATTTTCAAGCGCGAACCAACTGCTTACTTCCTTTCGCAATAGATCATCAGAAAGTTCGTCATGGTGAATTGCGGCTTGTTCTACAATCCGGCCCATTTCATATGGTTCAATTTTATACACAAAAGCAAGTCGCTCAATCGTTTTCTTAACAGACTCTGTAAACATTTTCTCAGTGACAATCATATCAGAAATGTGCTGCTTCATCATATCGAAGTCGAATTGTGAAGAAGTAAAAACAAGGCCTTTATTTTCATCACGTTTCTCTATCGTTACTTCCTCTTCTACTTCGCTCATACCAGTCATTTCAGACGGGTGAAGAGAATCGTATACTTCATTAAATGATGCAGTCACGTCACTATACTCAGCTAGATCTGCCTTTTCCACTGTGAAATGCTTTTTTAGATCATTGTATCGATTACGTCCTAATCGATTGAATAAATAAATATTCAGTACGCCATCATTGAAGAAGCGTTCCGGTGTGAGAGGAGCTTGCAATTCATAAGTAAAATGTCTAGGATCTCCACTGTCTTTTACATATGTTTTCAACAGGCCAATTCCTTCTAATTTACGTCTCTCTTCAAGTACTCTCTTCAAATCCCATCTCATCATAAGTAGCAAATTATGATGAGTCATTGTTGTAACAAAATGATTCTGCTGCTCATGAGCACTCCAGAGAGTCATATAAAGACTGTAGGCCGGAGCCCCGATTAAAGGTTGATATAACAATGTTAGTACTCTTCGATCATACTCGTGCAAAATTCCGGATGCTTCAATCTGAAGCGTATCAACAGGAAGAAGTTCTTTCCAATGCATATGCTTCACCTTTGTATTCCTCATAATTTTTGAAACCGTACAAAAAAAGAGCTTACGCGAAGCTCCCCCTTTGTTATTCTGCTCTGTTAATTAATTCTTTTAATTCGCGGATAAAGACATTAATATCTTTAAACTGACGATAGACAGAAGCAAATCGAACATAAGCAACTTCATCAACTTTTGCCAGCTGATCCATAACAAGCTCTCCCACAGCATCACTACTGATCTCGGAAGCTCCCTGATTACGAAGATCACGTTCGATTTCATTAACAATTGTTTCTAGAGTTTCAAGTGGAACAGGCCTTTTTTCACAGGCTTTAATTAAACCTCTAAGAATTTTATCCCTGCTAAACTCTTCCCTAGTTCCTTCTTTTTTCACTACTATAAGCGGTATTTCTTCAACTGTTTCAAATGTCGTAAATCGATACGTACACGATTCACACTCACGGCGCCTACGAATCGAACGGCCCTCGTGAACCGGCCGAGAATCAAGCACCCTTGTACCATTGTGATTGCAGTTGGGACAACGCATAAGATCATCTCCACTAAACGAACAAGATTTCTACTACTATTTTAGCATAAAATGTGTCAAGACACACCTACCCTTAAAACTGTTCAGAAATCCCTGTTCCGATTAACGTAAGTTTCTTTCTCAAATCATTATAAATGGTTTCAATCACTTTCTTACTGTAACCAAAATCAACCGGAAGAGGCGTCTCTGTTGAAACAGAGAAATCGACTGCAGTTCTATAAGCACGAACCGTGACAACTGTTACAACAATAAGAGCCTTTTTAGGACCTTTCACTTGAAAAACAAATTCTCCACGCTCCGGAGAATTCGTAACGATTTCACCTTTATAGTGCTGTTGAAGGACGGCTTTTGCTTCTGTAAAAGCCTGTTCCTTTGTCGCTTTAAAATAATGGGTTTTAAGTGCATCATTCGGATGTCTCTCCCCAGTTTCAGAACGGTTGCTAAAAAATTCTTTTATTCCCACCCCAGGTCCTCCTCTATTTTTTTTAAGAATAGCAATAAATGACTGATAAATCAATCACATTGAAAGTAATAGGACCGTGAGGAAAAGCGAGATGTCGTATTAGTGAATATAAAAAAAGAGTGCACTGAGCACCCTTTTCAATCATTGTATTATTATGAAGTAAACGCTGACTGTTCTTCTCTAACTTTAGGTTTCACAGGACCCATGCCTCGAGGAAGTTCAATGTTTTCTCGTGAATCTGCACCTAGAGCATCAGCAATATAGTTAGCCGCAACGTTGGGATCAAGATCACCACAAGTATATACATCAATACTTGCATAACCATGTTCAGGAAAACTGTGAATCGTTAAGTGTGATTCAGAAATAATAACAACACCACTAACACCTTGTGGAGCGAATTTATGAAATGCAACTTCACGAACCTCAGCACCAGACTTCAGAGCAGCTTCAACAAACGTTTCTTCAATAAATTTCATGTTGTTTAATTTTTCAATGTCACAGCCCCATAGTTCAGCAATGACGTGACGACCCATTGTATCCATAGCAAAATTCCCCCTTTAAATTTACTCATGCATTGATTAGCATGCGGTATCGAAAATCCACCACGGGGGAAAGTTAGTCCGATGAGGTCCTAACCCTTTAAGTAGTTTTCAATGCCAAATTGCTATAAAAGAAGTTCACGAAAAATAGTATAAGGCTTTTAAAATAGATTTGCAAGAATAAATTAGAGAACCTTTTTGTTAATTCGTCTTTATAGAGCATTAAAGCTCCTCAAACTCTCATATGACTAATTTTATCCTATTAGCTGTAGTATGAATCAATCATTCAAATATATTTGGTTTATCGTTAACTGCTCCGTTAACTAAGATGTGCATTTCGCTTTTTTACACACCGACTAGATTAACAAGCCTTGTTGATTTTTGTAGTATTTACGCGCTGTGTTCCCCCATTGATTCGAACAAAATCGAGATATCAATAACACAAGCATTTAAAAAAGAAGCGGTGAGATACCGCTTCTTCTCCTTCTTTCTATACGATTGCTTTCAATCTCTCGGGTATTCTTTCTCCCACATATTTCGCCATGTCAACAACTCGGCATGAGTAACCCCATTCGTTATCGTACCAGGCAAGAACCTTTACTTTCTTATTCTCAACGACCATTGTAGAAAGTCCATCGACAATCGATGAATGATCATTTCCGTTGTAATCAATGGAAACGAGAGGTTCATCAGAGTAGCCAAGAATTCCTCGAAGCGGTCCCTCGGAAGCAGCCTTTAAAGCATCATTAACCTGATCAATTGTCACATCCTTCTCTAGATCTACTACAAGATCTACAAGTGAGACATTTGGTGTCGGTACACGAAGTGACATACCGTTAAGTTTCCCCTCCAGGTGTGGTAGAACTTTAGAAATTGCTTTTGCCGCTCCTGTCGAAGTCGGTATGATTGACTGACCACAAGCGCGAGCTCTTCTCAAATCTTTATGTGGGTTGTCGATATTTTTTTGGTCATTCGTATACGCATGCACAGTTGTCATCATTCCCGAGACAACACCAAAGGATTTATCAAGCACCTGTACTACAGGAGCAAGACAGTTGGTTGTACAAGAAGCGTTTGAAAGAACGTGATGTTTCTCATTTTTGTATTCGCTTTCATTTATCCCCATAACAATTGTAAGATCTTCATTTTTACCAGGAGCTGTTATGATTACCTTCGTAGCACCCGCATCAATATGATAAGCTGCTTCTTCTCTTGTACGGAATTTACCAGTGGCTTCAATCACAATATCGATCCCCATATCCTTCCAAGGAAGACTTTTCGGATCACGATTGTTTATAACAACAACTTTTTTACCATTAATTTTTATCCCGTTTTCAACAGGGACTACTTCTCCATCAAATGTACCGTGAATGCTATCATATTTAATTAAATGGCTGAGCGTTTCCGGCGGATAGCTAGCGTTAATTGCCACAACTTCTAAACTATCTTCCATAATTGCCTTTCTAAATACCATACGCCCAATTCTTCCAAAGCCATTAATCGCTACTCTTGATTTCATCTAGCGTTCCTCCCGCCATATATGTGTTATACTTATTTCCCCTATCACAAAATTAGTATAACATATAATATGCAATTGAAAAGATTAATTTACACTATTTTTGTAAATTGTCATATATCTGAGCAATTGTCTAAATAAATGCAAAAAACACGCCAGAAAAGGCGTGTTTTTTAAATGATTTTCCATTTAGTTAGAATGTTCCTAAGCTGCTTATCTGTTTCTTCACGTGTTCCCATATTATCAATCACTTCGTCAGCAAGCTTTTTCTTCTGTTCGATAGGCAATTGAGAGTGTATGCGATCAGTTGCCTCTTCTTCTGTACTACCGTCCCGCTCCACTAATCGTTTCAATTGAACGTCAGCATTAACATAGACAAGGAGTGTTTGATCTACCATATGAGTCAGTTTACTTTCAAATAACAGCGGAATATCGAATACCACGTGAGCGTTTCCTTGTTCTTTATAAGCTGCAGCTTCGTCAAGCATTCCTTTTCGAATAGCAGGATGAAGAACACGATTTAATTGCTTACGCTTGTCATCGTCCTTAAAGATAACCGAGCCAAGCTTCTTCCGATCAAGCCCACCATTACCATCCTTCATTTCCTCTCCAAACAAACGAAAAATCTCTTCTAGAGCTGGCTCACCAGGTTCAACTACTTTTCTTGCCATCACATCTGCATCAATTATTGGTATGTTATATTGACGAATCATTTCTGCCACAGTACTTTTTCCACTAGCAATTCCACCCGTAAGTCCTATATCCATCGTATCTTCTCCTTTCCTACATTCTCATAAAGCCCAGAATGATGAGTAAACACCCTGGTAAAAAAGAAAGTTTATCCATCCATTTAATATTTGAAGTGAAGTTACCAAACTTAAGACCTAAAAGCAGGAATAACGAACTCATACATGCAATTAAAAGAGCAGTTTCAATTGGTGGAAACCCAACCATTGACGCACCAATCCCTGCTCCAAAGGCATCAAGCGACAATGCTGCACCGAGCATGATAGCTTCAATACCTGTAATCGTACCGGAGTCATCAAAATCGGCTGTTGTCGGCTTTCTTAATATACTGATGACCACTCCAAGCGACCGAATTTCATAATGAAGAAGGATTCGCTCTGAAACAGTTTTTTCTGCTTCTTTATTGTTACGAAACATTTGATACAGCACCCAGCCACCAAGCGCAATAAGGATGCCGCCTCCAATACGCTGGGCTAATATATCTGATATCCATAATTGTAAAAGTGACCCAAACCCCATAGCGAACAACATGGAGACCGCCGAAAAGATTGAAATAATGAGAATTGACTTAAAAGGAATCCTCATTCTTCGCAAGCCATAAGTTAAGCCGACCCCAAATCCATCTACACTTACTGCAAGTGCTAAGAAACAAAGAGAAACCCAGTACATAGGCGAGCTCCTTCCATACTAAAATCTTAAATAGTATATGAAAGCAGCCCATCCAACGCTACGAATCACTCATTTCTCTGACAGGCAGGACAAAATGTCGTACCGCGCCCACCGACTACGATTTTGGAAAGTTCTCCACTGCACCTCTTACACTCTTGACCTGCTCTACCATAGACAAATAGACTGTCCTGATAAGTTCCAACTTTCCCCTGACTATTTACATAGGAACGTATTGTACTTCCACCTTTGTTTACAGCCTCTTTTAACGTATTCACAATCTCAGCATGAAGCTCTTCAATTTCGTTTTCTTTTAACGTTGAAGCCACTCGCTCAGGATGAATACCAGCTTTAAACAATGCCTCATCCACATAAATATTTCCTAATCCCACAACGATTGTTTGATCTAATAACACCGTTTTTACTTTCCTAGAAGTCTTTTTAAACCCCTGTTGTAAAACTTCTGGGGTAAACTGATCAGAAAATGGTTCATAACCTAGCTGAGCAAGCGGCAACTCATTTTCTTCTATTCCAATCGGAAACAAGTGCATCGTGCCAAATTTACGTACATCATGGTATCGAAGTTCTGTCCCATCATCAAAAGTGAAGAATACGTGAGTATGATGATCAAACTCTTCTTCTATAGATGTTAACTTATATTTCCCTTCCATTCGAAGATGCGAAACGATCACATCATCCTCGAGTATAAGCTTTAGAAACTTCCCTCTTCTTCTTACACCCTTAAATGTCTGTCCAATCACCTTCATTTTAAATTCTTCGACATCATCAGGTTTCTTGATGATTTTTGGCCATTTTACTAATACATTTGTAATCCGTTTCCCTACAATTAATTCTTCGAGCGTGCGTTTAACTGTTTCTACTTCTGGTAATTCAGGCATTATTCTCTCTCCTTTGATGCCTACTTCGCATCATACCAGGTGGAGCCATATTCATAATCAACTTTCAGCGGTACATCCAGTTTGATTGCAGATTCCATCACTTCAGGTACGATCCGTTTTAACGTTTCAATTTCTTCTTCTGGTGCTTCAAAAATTAATTCATCGTGTACTTGAAGTAGCATACGCGTTTTTAGATTTTCTTCTTTTAATCGCGTATCCATTTGAACCATCGCAAGCTTAATAATATCAGCAGCCGTTCCTTGTATCGGTGTATTCATTGCCGTTCTTTCAGCAAATCCTCTTTGATTAAAGTTCCTTGAATTAATTTCAGGCAGATATCTTCTTCGCTGGAGCATTGTTGATACATACCCCTCTTCTTTCGCCTTAACAACTACATCTTCCATGTAATTTTTCACCCCTGGGAAACTCTCTAAGTACCGATCGATGAATTCGCCAGCTTCCTTTCTCGAAACGTCAATACTTTGAGAAAGACCATAATCACTAATACCATAAACAATTCCGAAATTAACAGCTTTCGCGTGTCTTCTCATGTTCGACGTAACGTCATCCTTGTTAACGTTGAACACATTCATCGCTGTTTTCGTATGAATATCCTCATCCTGTTGGAAAGCTTCGATTAAGTTTTGATCCTGTGCGATGTGTGCAAGGACTCTTAGTTCAATTTGCGAGTAGTCTGCCGCAAACATAACCCAGTTTTCATTAGATGGAATGAAAGCTTTTCTAATCTTACGGCCTTCTTCTAAACGAATCGGAATGTTCTGTAAGTTAGGATCTGTAGAGCTAAGTCGACCTGTTTGCGTGAGAGCCTGGTTAAACCTTGTATGAATTTTCCCAGTATCAGAATAGATGACTTTTAGTAAACCTTCTACATATGTTGAATTCAACTTCCCTAATTGACGGTAAAGAAGAATTTCTGGAATAACATCGTGTTTACTTTCAAGCTTTTCGAGTACATCAGCTGAAGTTGAATATCCAGTTTTTGTTTTCTTAATCACCGGAAGCTCCAGCTTATCAAATAGAACCTCACCGAGTTGCTTAGGCGAATTGATGTTAAACTCTGTACCTGCAAGTTCAAAAATCCTTGCTTCGATTTTGCTTAATTTCTCATTTAACTCTGCACCCATTTTCTCAAGGAATTTCGTATCGACGGATACACCTTTTGTTTCCATTTCACCAAGAACAAGGGTTAACGGCATTTCAAGATCGTGAAATAGCTCATACTGTTCATTCTTTTTTAACTGTTCTTCAAGTGTCTCTTTTAATTGGAAAACAGCGAAAGCTTTTCGAACAAGGTGGTCTGCAAGCTCGTCTTGTTCTGGAAGTTTGCGTTTTGCCCCTTTACCATAAACCGATTCATCAGAGGAAACGATTGAAAAGCCTTCTCGACGAGAAATAGCAGATATATCATGCGTTGATTCAGAGGGATTCAGTAAATAAGAAGCAATTACTAAATCAAACGTAATGCCTTCTAGCGCAATCCCTTTCCACCCTAAAGCAACAACTGCTCGCTTCGCATCAAACACCCACTTCTTCTGAGATCGATCTTCAAGGAAGTTCTTTAATAGCTTAGAAGACATTGCGACTTCGGTTGGTATGAAATAATTCCCATTTTCATTCACAATAGAAATACCTTGTATTTCCGCATTGTGATAATTTTCTTCCATTACCTCCACGATCATGGCAGATGGACTGATTAAATGATGCTCTTCAATTTCTTTAACCAAATCAAAAGACAATTCATCTATTTCTTGTTCTTCATTTTGCTCTCCACCAATTCGATTAAGAAGGTTCTTAAATCCGAGCTCATTAAATAATGAAACGACAGCATCATGTTCATATCCGCTATATGACAGATCATTTATTCCAAGCTCAAGAGGCGTCTCCTTAAATATTGTTACGAGCTCCTTACTCATCATGGCCTGATCACGGTTATCTTCAAGTTTTTCCTTAAGCTTTTTGCCCGACACTTTATCAAGCGACTCATAAACCGCATCAACTGTGCCAAACTGCTTTAATAATTTAAGAGCCGTTTTTTCTCCAACCCCTGGGACCCCAGGGATATTATCCGAGTTATCACCCATTAGCGCCTTCATATCGATAATTTGATCTGGAGAAAGTCCATATTTCTCATTAAGAAATGCAGGGTCATATGTATCAATATCTGTAATCCCTTTACGAGTTAAAGCCACATGAACGTTATCTGAAACTAGCTGAAGAAGATCCTTATCACCAGAGTATATTTTAACTTCCCAATCTTCCTTACTCGCAATGGTTGATACCGTTCCAATAATATCATCTGCTTCATAGTTCTTAATTTCATATCTCTTAATATTAAAGGCATCTAGCACCTCACGAATGACAGGAAACTGTTCACTCAATTCAGAAGGAGTCTTTTGTCTACCACCTTTGTATTCTGTATATGTCTTATGACGGAACGTAGTTTTTCCTGCATCAAACGCTACGAGCATATGAGTTGGTGATTCATTTTCAATAATCTTCAGCAACATCGTTGTAAAACCTAACACCGCATTCGTATATACACCCTTATCATTGTTTAGCAATGGCAATGCGAAAAATGCACGATAAGCAATACTATTTCCATCAATTAATACTAATTTGTTTTTCAATCGAAATCCTCCCGTTTCATTCATATAGACGTTTTATTATCGCTAAAATTATAAAAAGCGACGCCTGCTCCTTTCATTTTACCACGATGGCAAAAAGAAAGAAAAACAAGCGCCAATAAACAAAAAAAGCATAAGAAAATTACGACTTAACATTTTCAATAAAGTTTTGATTTTGTATAGAAAGCATTCCATAATATGAGCAAAAAAAAAGAGACGAGTTATACTCGTCTCAAAAATATGCTCTCGTCATGATGAAGGGGTCAATTGTTACTTTACAGAAATAGTTTAAAGGACATATAAATAGAGTGTAAAGAAATCGTAAAGTTTAGAAATATCTCTCTTTGTTAAGTGTAATCACGAATGTTGTCCCCTCTCCAAGTTCGCTCTTCACATCAATACGGCCATGATGGGCTTCAACAAGGTGTTTCACTATAGCAAGCCCAAGACCCGTTCCGCCTGAATTTCTACTTCTAGCCCGGTCCACTCGATAGAAACGTTCAAATATCCTAGGAAGTTCTTCTTTACGAATGCCAATTCCGTTATCCGAAATAATGAACTCAACAATGTCATTTGACTCTTTAACAGAAATCGTAACTTTGCCTTCTTCCGGTGTATACGTAATGCTATTGGCAATTAAATTCAGAAACACTTGTTTTAAACGATTTGTATCTCCTTTAATATGAAGATTCCCCTCATATTGGACATTCACTTCGATGCCCTTTTTTTCTGCTTTGCTTTGAGTCATTAACAAACAGTCATCAATAACCTCTTCTAAGTCCACAACTTGCCAGTTTAATGAGAAATGCTTTTGTTCCATTTTAGATAAATCGAGAAGATCCTGAATTAAACTTTGAAGTCGATCACTCTCATTTAGAATAATGGTAAGAAAACGAGTTCTAAAAGCTTTATTTTCCATAGCGCCATCTAATAATGTTTCAGCAAACCCTTTGAGCGAAGTCACCGGCGTTTTCAATTCATGAGAAACGTTCGCTACGAAGTCTTTGCGCATTTGTTCGAGCTTCTTCAGTTCTGTAATATCGTGAAAAACAAGGACAACACCCTTCAGCTTATTGTCCTGATCAAGAATTGGTGCACCAGACACATCAAAATGCCTTATTTCAATTCCTACTTCTAATTCAACCTGCTTACGCACTGTGTGTTCTACAAGAAGTGTCTCCTCAACAATACGAATAATATCTCGATAAGGAATAGCCTCATAATAAAGCAAGTCCATATAATCATTTACTTGGATTTGAAAGGTATCTTTATAAAAGCGGTTCACTAAATTAATATGACCTTTTGAGTCAATAAGAATTAAGCCGCTATCCATGTTTTCAATAAGTGTCATTAAGCGATTTTGCTGAATTTCATAAGATGTCGTCATGGTTTGCAAATTTCTAGCAAGTATATTTAAAGCATGACTTAGTTGTCCTGTCTCGTCTAGTTTATACTCATATGTTCTTGCCTTGAAATTTCCCGAAGCTAGTTCATTCGCAACCTTTAATGCTCCCTCCAGGGGCTTCGTTAACTGATTGGAGATACGAAGACTAAAATATATAATGATAAAAAAAGCAGCTGCAAAAGAAAAAATCAATATCAGCCACATATTCGTTAGAGTTTCCTGACTAGCACTCTCGAATAGAATTCCTTCAAATAAATTGCCAAGGAAAACGATCATCATAGAAAATACAATAAAGAGGATAACAAATTGAGCATTAAGAAAGCGTGAACGAAATCTTTTCATTAAATTGAGGGCTCCTCTAACTTATATCCAAGCCCCCTGATTGTTTTAATATATTCAGGTTTGCGCGTATTCTGTTCGATCTTTTCACGTAAGTGACTAACATGCACATCAACAATTCTCGTATCTCCTACAAAATCATAATTCCATACAGCGCTCAACAGCTGCTCTCTGGTAAGCACACGTCCTTTATGACGTAAAAGATAAACTAGTAACTCAAATTCTTTCGGGGTTACCTCCATAATCTTTTCTTGGAAGAATGCTTCATAATTATTGGGATATACTTCCAATTCTCCAACTTGGATTTTTTCGGATTCTTCCATTTGGCTAGCAGCCTTTGATTCCTCAAGTTGTTTCACTCGTCTGAGAATAGCTTTGATTCTGGCCACTACTTCCCTTGGACTAAATGGCTTCGTCATATAATCATCAGCACCTAGTTCAAGACCAAGCACTTTATCAAATTCATCATCCTTTGCAGTTAACATCAGCACAGGTGTGTGAATATGACGTTGTCTCAATTCTTTACATACTTCTAATCCATCCATTTCAGGTAGCATGAGATCAAGGATAATGCAATTCGGCTTTTCCTCAACCACGACTTCTAATGCTTCAGCACCGTTTTCAGCAGTGACGACTTCGTATCCTGCCTGTTCAAGATTAAATTGAAGCAATGTTAAAATTGATATTTCATCATCAACAACTAGTATTTTTTGAGCCATTGTCAAATCCCCCTAACGAATTTCCCCATTCATCAATACCGATTCTTATACCAGGCGGTTTTCTTTATTTTAGCCTGAATACCTTCATCATACTATTTTTTTCACAAAGGCAAAAGAAAAACTTAAGCTATCCACGGTATTAACCGTTTTCCATACGTATGAAAGTTCGTAACAAAAAAAGAGCCCAAAATGGGCTCTAAAAATTATCAAATGAAGTTGACTTTGTTAATGGTTTAGCAGGATATGGAGGGCTGACAGTGAAAGTTCCGTCTAAAATGGAATTCTCTGATTCGTTTACACCCTTAACATTTATGACGACTTCATGTGCTTCTTTAGACACGTTTGTGACTTCAAACTTGAAGTGAATCGTCTCATAATGATGCACCGGGTTTTCATATATTACGTCATGTTTTTTAAGACTACTTCCAGGTCCTGGCAAATATTTAGAAATAGCACCTGTTACGATAGCAAGAAGCATAATTTGCGGAACAATCGGCTTTTTAAAAGGCGTCATGGAGGCATAATCATGCTGAATGAATAGAGGATTGTTATCATTAGAAATTCCAAGGTAGAGAAGAAGATCTCGATCCTCTATCTTTTCTGATACCTCAAGCTTTTCTCCAACAGAAATTTCTTCAATCATTCGCCCGATTTTTCGTTTTTTTCCTAAAAGCATAGCTACCCCACCTTATATAAGAAAGCGCTTTCTCCTAATGTTGTAAAAGAGATCCGGTTAAAACCGGATCTACTTTATTGGCTTTATTAACCTAATACCGTCATAACTTTACGAACAGATTCAGCTGATTTATCCAGCTCTTTCTTTTCTTCGTCTGTTAAATCTAATTCGATGATGTCTTCAATCCCACCACCGCCAAGTATTGTTGGCACACCAAGGTATAGACCATCATAGCCATATTCACCCTCAAGATAAGCGATTGTAGGTAGCACACGGCGTTGATCTTTTAAAATGGCTTCAACCATCTCAACAAGAGATGCAGCAGGAGCATAATAAGCACTACCATTTCCAAGCAGGCTCACAATTTCCCCGCCACCTTTGCGTGTACGTTCTACAATTTCATTAAGTCGGTCTTCAGAAATAAGGCTCTGAAGTGGTATGCCCCCAGCAAATGAATAGCGAACAAGTGGTACCATATCATCACCATGACCACCAAGTACGAAACCGGTAATATCTTTCACAGAAAGATTTAATTCTTCAGCAATAAATGAGCGGAATCGTGCAGAATCAAGAATGCCTGATTGCCCAATGACACGGTTTTTAGGGAGACCTGACTCCTTAAACACCGTATACGTCATGGCATCTACAGGATTTGTTAGAACAACTATTGTCGTTTCAGGAGAATACTTTACGATTTCTTGAGTAACGCTCTTCATGATTTTGGCATTAGTATTCACAAGATCATCGCGACTCATCCCTGGTTTTCTTGCAATTCCAGCAGTGATAACGACAATATCTGAATCAGCTGTATCTTCATAGCTTGAAGTCCCTGTGATTTTAGAGTCAAATCCTTGAACTGGGCTTGCTTCAAACATATCAAGAGCTTTTCCTTTTGTCGGACCTTCTTGATTCGGGATATCTACAAGTACTACATCAGCAAGTTCTTTTTGAGCTAGCAGAAAAGCCGTCGTTGCACCTGTAAATCCTGCACCAATTACGGAAACTTTCTTACGTTTCATTGTCATTTAATAGCCACTCCTTTAATCCAGTTCAAAATTGGTGGTCTGTGGAATTAGTCCATATTGTTGATTAGTTCATCACCAAATTCAGATGTTTTCACTTCTGTTGCGCCGTCCATTAGTCGCGCAAAGTCATATGTTACAACTTTATTCGCAATTGATTTTTCCATGGAATCCAGAACTAGCTTAGCTGCTTCATTCCATCCAATGTGCTCAAGCATAAGAACGCCTGAGAGAATAACAGATGATGGATTCACTTTATCAAGACCAGCATATTTTGGAGCTGTACCATGCGTTGCTTCAAAAATAGCATGACCAGTTTCATAGTTGATATTGGCTCCTGGAGCAATCCCAATTCCACCAACTTGCGCTGCAAGAGCATCCGATACATAATCACCGTTAAGGTTCATTGTAGCGACAACGTCGAACTCAGCTGGACGAGTAAGAATTTGTTGCAAGAAAATGTCCGCAATCGCATCTTTCACGATGAGTTTGCCTTCACCTTCTGCTTTAGATTGAGCTTCGTTCGCAGCATCTTTACCTTTTTCTTCAACGATACGATCGTATTCAGCCCAAGTAAAGACTTTATCTCCAAATTCTTGTTCAGCCACTTCATAGCCCCAGTTTTTAAATGCGCCTTCTGTGAACTTCATGATGTTCCCTTTATGAACAAGCGTTACATTTCTACGACCTTCATCAAGAGCGTATTGAATCGCTGCGCGAACAAGACGCTTCGTTCCTTCTTCAGAAACTGGCTTAATACCAATACCTGAAGTTTCAGGGAAACGAATGTTTTTTGCACCCATTTCATCTTGAAGGAATGAAATCACTTTTTTCACTTCATCTGATCCTTTTTGGAACTCGATTCCAGCATAGATATCTTCTGTATTTTCTCGGAAAATAACCATATCTGTATCTTCAGGGCGTTTTACTGGAGAAGGAACTCCTTTAAAATAACGAACTGGACGAAGACAAGTAAATAAATCAAGTTCTTGACGAAGTGCAACGTTAAGAGAACGAATGCCTCCTCCTACAGGTGTTGTAAGTGGCCCTTTAATTGCAATTATGTATTCACGAATTGCATCAAGAGTAGCTGCTGGTAGCCATTCACCTGTTTTATCGTAGGCTTTTTGACCTGCATATACTTCTTTCCATACAATTTTCTTCTTTCCTCCGTAAGCTTTGTCAACGGCACCTTCGATAACTTTAGAAGCAGCTGCCCAAATATCAGGACCAGTCCCATCTCCTTCAATATACGGAATAATTGCGTGATCTGGAACATTTAGTACACCATTATTTACAGTAATCTTCTCTCCATTTGCCATTCTGTATTCCTCCTATTGAAATAACTTTTATGTTAGCTAAACAGGGAAGAAATGATCCTCCCTGAGTTTTCTTCTATCTGTCTTCTACTTTTACATATGTCTGATTCGTTGAACCAATATATTCTGCGCGCGGACGAATGAGGCGATTATTACTATATTGCTCTAGGATATGAGCAATCCAACCAGAAACTCTACTCACTGCAAAAAGTGGCGTGAACAGGTCATGATCAATGCCAAGACTATGGTAAACAGAAGCTGAATAGAAATCTACATTTGGTGGAAGACCTTTCTCACTTGTAACGATTTCTTCCATCTTCGTTGACATCTCATACCATTTTGTTTCACCTGTAAGATCAGTTAACTGACGTGACATCTCTCGTAAATGCTTCGCACGCGGGTCACCTGTCTTGTAAACGCGATGTCCAAAGCCCATGATCTTTTCTTTGTTATCAAATGCATTTTGCAAATAAGGTTCGACATTATCAACGCTTCCAATTTCACTTAACATAGCCATCACGCGTTCATTTGCCCCACCGTGAAGAGGTCCCTTAAGAGCACCAATCGCTGCTGTGACACCTGAATACATATCAGATAAAGTAGCTACACATACGCGAGCGGTAAAAGTGGAAGCGTTCAGTTCATGGTCTGCATGAAGGACTAGGGCTTTATTGATAGCTGTCACAGCCACATCTTCCGGAAGCTCACCAGTTAATGTGTATAAAAAGTTAGCAGCAAAGCTTAGATCTTTCTTAGGTTCTATTGGATCTTTTCCTTCACGAACCCGGGAAAAAGCGGTTACAACAGTAGGTATTTTAGCTTGAAGACGAATCGCCTTACGATAATTCGCTTCTTCACTCATATCATCTGCTTCTTCGTCATATAAAGCAAGTGTAGAAACAGCAGTACGAAGAGCTGCCATCGGATGTACTTGATCACTTGGATAAGACTTCATTTGAGCAACGATTTCTTCAGGAATAGCTGCATTTTTGGCAAAATCAGCTGTAAATTCCTCAAGTTCTGTCTTATTTGGAAGTTTATCATTCCACAAAAGATAAATTACTTCTTCAAAACTAGCATTCTCAGCGAGGTCATCGATGTTATATCCTCTGTATGTTAAGACATCATTAACGATAGAACTAATCGATGATGTTGTTGCAACTACGCCTTCTAATCCGCGTGTAGTCGTCATACGTCTCCCTCTCCTTTTCCATATTATTGGCTTTGATATTTTCTAAAAATTCTGCTTTGATAACGCTTTTAAAACGCTCCAAAAAAAATAAGAACCTATGTACAAGTTGGTGCGTCAGTTCTCATTATAAACAATTCTCTGATATTTGTGAATGAATATGCATAATTTCATCAATTCCTTTTTTTCTCATATGCCGAAAATCTGAATTGATAATCAAATAAATAATGCACAAACATCCCTTCCTGAACAGTTGTTCAGTTAAAAAGTTCGACAATTTTCATAGCCATGTAGGCAATTCCTGCTCCTATTAATGGCCCTACAGCAATCCCTTGAAAAACGGCCACTGCAAGAATAGTACCAAACACAAGTGCTGTCGTAATATGCGGATCATTCTGAAGTAAGACGATGCCTTTTGAAGCTATGATGGCTACAAACACTCCTGCCCCCATCGCAATCCAGGCATAGGAAGATTTGACAGCTTCTCCTAGTTGCTTAAACCCTATTTCACCACTAGCAATTGGCACGAGTACAGCAATGGTTATAATCGTTACGCCCCATGAAATGCCTTTGGATTGAAATATCGGAAACACTTTATCCCCTAATCCCACTGCTTTGATTAGTAATAAAACAACTACCGCAATGATCAGTGAGCTATTCTTCGCTACAAGTGCGATCCCAAGTAAGATAAGCAAAAAGATGGTAGGCTGTGAAATAATTGTCATATAACTCCCTCTTTCACACTAACAGAACTCTTATAGTATAACAAATTTTATGAATTTAAGCACGGATCACCTCAATCCCTAATTGATTGTCACGAAGTAACCGGTGTAAAATATAGGAAAGACATAAGGGGGATTCAAATGAATTGGAAGTACATACATAGAATCTTACGCTTTCTACTTGTCATTCTTCTTATTATTGTTTCTCTGATCTCCTTTTATTATATCTGGCATCTTGCTTATCCATTTGTCATCGCTCTGCTGCTCGCTTTTCTAATTAACCCTCTCGTAGATTTATTAGAAAACAGAGCGAAAATACCGAGACCGCTCGCTGTAGCCCTATCAATTCTATTCCTTATCGGAGTCCTTGCAGCCTTTATTGCTCTGCTAGTAAATGAAGTTGTACAAGGCGTTGTATATATCGCAAATGTATTACCAGGAAATTTCCAGGAAATTATCTTATTCATAGAAGATCTTTTCGTGTCTCACGTCATGCCACTTTATTATCAGCTTGAAGAATTATTTAAGGATTTGAACAAAGATCAACAAACCACTGTACTCGATAATATCCAATCCATTGGAACAACCATTACAACTACTCTTACGAATATACTTCAATCTCTTGTTGAAGGAATACGCTCGTTTATCGTCAGCTTACCTACGATCCTAACAGTTCTGGTCTTTTCTATGCTTGCCACTTTCTTTATTAGTAAAGACTGGTATAAGTTCATAAATTGGATGAAATTAAAAGTAAGAACTGATATCCAAGAAAGTATTAGCACCGTTTATATTGACTTAAGACGCGCTCTATTTGGCTTTTTGAAAGCACAGCTTACCCTTATTTCAATGACAGCGATCATTGTTTTAGTTGGTCTTTTTATTTTAAGGGTAGATTATGCTATTACCATAGCGATTATCATTGGCCTTGTCGATTTACTACCATACCTTGGTACAGGCGCAATTTTCGTGCCATGGATGATTTATTCCTTTTTAATCGGAAACTACGGGTTGACCATAGGACTTTCTATTCTCTATGGAGTTGTCGTGATTCAGCGGCAAGTCATGGAGCCTAAAGTGCTATCATCGAATATTGGACTTGATCCTCTTGCAACATTGATTGCTCTATTTGTAGGCTTCCAACTATTTGGGTTCATTGGTCTAATCATCGGCCCAGTTCTTCTCGTTGTACTAAAAACTCTTTATCATGCAAATGTTTTTAAGGACATTTGGGGTTTTATCAAAGGAGCATGAGTCTAATTACACTGATCACTTTAGTGGTTCGTACAGGATTCTCTCGAAACCAATTGGATGAATCACAAAGAGAAAAATCGGTCTGAGCGGCTATATCAAACCCCCTTTAATAATAGAAGCAAAAAAAGCATGGGAGCAACGTCTCATTTGGACGTTGCTCCCATGCTACAGTCGAAAGCTTGTCGCTATCTAGTAATTATTATTTTTGTATCTCAGTAGCGTCATAAACTTTAACTTCTAAAGGTGCAACTAGATATTCTGGTGCTTTACCTACAAAAGTTTGAAAATGAGCACTTTGGTTATGCGCTTCGACTGCAGCCATATCTTCATAAGCTTCAATCATTTTATAAGTGTTCTCTTTTTCAACTTCTTTCGAAAGTGTATAAGAAATGTTACCTTCTTCATTTCTAGCCGCTTCAATCAAAGTTGTCACTTCTTTAAGAAATTCTTCTTCTTTAGCCGGGTTAATTTGTAATCCTGCATGAATAATAATCATTGTTCATTTCCTCTTTTCAATTTTTATTTTTTATTTCCACTCTGCAATCGATTCAACAGGTAAGCGTACAGATTTGTAGCCTTCATTTGCTGCTTTACCAATTGAAAGCAACATAACTGGGTAGTAACGCTCTTTATCCATACCGTAAGCTTCAGCGATTTGAGCTTTCTCATATCCTCCAATTGGATTGGTGTCATAACCGTGTGCACGTGCAGCAAGCATTAACTGCATGGATACCAAACCACCATCAATGATGTTCATTTCTCTAAACTGTTCTGTTGACATGCCTTCTAACAACCCTTTAATCGCTGGAAGCTGCTGATCTCTAACTTCTGCAGGCATATATCCTTTTTGTACAGCAGTGTCATAAATTTCATCAGCATAGTCCAAGCTGTTCATATCAACAAAAACGGCAATCATTGCTGAAGAAGTCTCAACTTGAGACTGGTTGAATTTAGCAAGTGGTGCTAATGTCGCCTTTCCTTCTTCGCTATCAATAACGACAAAACGCCATGGTTGAAGGTTCACTGAAGAGGGTGCGAGTGTTGCTTCAGTTAGTATTTCAGTCATCTCTTCTTTACTTATTTTCACGGATGGATCATAATGGCGGATTGAGCGGCGCCCTGTAATAATTTCGTTAAAGTCATTAATTTTCGTTGCATTCATCGTTAATTCTCCTTAGTACTTTTCTAGTTAGTATTGAATTTCTTTAATGTTATTTTGAATACGATTAAGCATATTCGATAATTCTGATTGTTCCTGCTCAGTAAAATCTTTTAGTACCTTTTGAATGAATTGCTCTTTCTCTTTCCGAAAAGATGCAATTCGATCTCTGCCTTCTTCTGTTAACCTCACGAAGGTAAACCGGTTATCATCTGGATTTTTACGACGAGCAACCATTTTTTTCACTTCCAACTGCTTTAAATGTCTCGTTACAGCAGCGCTATCAATATTCACTTCTTTCTGCAATGCTGTTTGGCTAATTTCATCAACCTCAAACAATTTATGCAGGAGCTCTAAGCGAGACTGACTGATGCCGGTGCATCGTTCGAATTTAGGGCTCATTTGCTTGTAAATATCATTTAACTGATATAAAATTTCGCCTTCATTTGAACAAGAATTCTTCAACGCATCCTCCTCCTTCAATCAGTTGATGGGTCAATCGTTGACTCATCAACTAATATACTAGATGAGTTCCTTGATGTCAACAATATAACCTTAATTAATTGATAGGTCAATCATTGACCTATCAATTAATATAATTTACTTGTTTATACAATGTCAAATCACACTTTATTTCTTCCGATAGAAAAGGAGCTTGAATATGTATTCAAGCTCCTTAATGACATTTCATTATACGTTTCTAAGGCAGAATTTTTACCTTCTAATAAACATAAACTGACCATTATTCATTCGACGTTCAAGGAATTTCTTAATCCATCTCTTAAAAGGTTTTCTCGTTGCCGGGATGAGAAGTAAAAATCCTGTTGCATCTGTGATGAAGCCTGGTGTGAGTAGAACGACACCACCTACGAGTATGCATAGACCATCTAGAATAGCATCTCCAGGCATCTGGCCTGATTGCATTTGTCTGTTAACCTTTTGGATCGTTTCTGCCCCTTCTTTACGCGCAAGCCACGCTCCTAGAATCCCTGTACCAATAATCAATAATACTGTCGGAATAAGTCCCAGTGTTCTTCCTGACAGAAGTAACAAAGCGATTTCTAGAGCTGGAACGATAATAATAAAAAGCAACAAAATACGAAACATGACATAGCTCCCTCAATCATAATCGGGAAATTGTCCCGTTAACACTATTATACGTGATTTAAAATAATTTTCGAACTCAATTGCACCATTAACCTAATCCCCAGTGAAGAATACTCAAAATAAGTTAAATAATAAAGGCTGTCGATTTTCTCGACAGCCTTTTAAAAGTTTCAATCTTGCTTATAGAATGCTTGCTTTCCCGTTGTAAATAATTCCAGTCGTTGCATCAAGTGTTACTTGTTGACCTTCTTCGAATAGTTGTGTCGCATTTTCAAGACCAACTACGACAGGGAGTCCAAGACTAAGACCTACAACTGCAGCATGGCAAGTAAGTCCGCCTTCTTCTGTAATAAGCCCTGCTGCCTTCTCTAGAGCAGGAACCATATCTTTATCAGAGCCAATTGTAACTAGAATTGTGTTTCCATCTGCTTTATCAATCGCCTCTTGAGCATTTTTTGCGATAGCGATTCTTCCTGAAATAGATGTTTTCCCAATTCCTTGAGCTTTTGCAAGAATATCACCGATAACGTGAACTTTCATCAAGTTCGTTGTACCAGATTCTCCAACTGGAACACCAGCAGTAATAACAACTGTATCTCCGTGATTTACAATTCCAGACTGGATTGAAGCGTCAACTGCAACTTCTAGCATTTCGTCTGTTGTTGATACTTTGTGTCCTTCTTGTGCATGAACGCCCCATACAAGAGCAAGCTTGCGGCAAACGCTAGCCGTATTTGTTACAGCTACAATCGGTGCCTTCGGACGGTATTTAGCAATCATACGCGCTGTATGTCCGCTCTCAGTAGCTGTAATAATTGCTGGCACATTTAAGTTGTAAGCTGTGTGAGCTACTGATTCACTAATCGCATTTGTTGTATTTGTTTCTGTTTCTTTACTTCTTACAGAAAGAAGCTCACGGAAGTTCAATGATTTTTCAGTATAAGAAGCAATGTTATGCATAGTTTGAACAGCTTCTACCGGATAAGATCCTGCCGCTGTTTCACCTGAAAGCATGATTGCATCTGTGCCATCAAGAATAGCATTGGCAACGTCACTCGCTTCCGCACGAGTTGGACGAGGATTACGCTGCATAGAATCAAGCATTTGTGTTGCAGTAATAACAGGCTTTCCAAGTGCATTACACTTTTTAATAAGCTGCTTTTGTACAAGAGGTACTTCTTCAGCAGGAATTTCAACACCTAGATCACCGCGAGCAACCATTAAACCATCTGAAATTTCAAGGATGGAATCGATGTTATCAACACCTTCACGGTTTTCAATCTTAGGGATAATTTGAATGTCAGTTGCTTTATGCTTCTCAAGAAGTTTACGGATATCAAGAACATCGGATACTCGACGAACGAATGACGCAGCAATAAAATCTACACCCTGTTCAATACCGAATTCAATATCTGCAGCATCCTTATCTGTAATACCAGGAAGGTTAACGCTCACGTTAGGTACGTTAACACCTTTTTTGTTTTTCAATGTTCCATTATTTAGAACCTCAGTATAAAGTTCATTCTTCTCAATTTGCTTTACTTCAAGTTCAATCAATCCATCATCAAGTAGAATCTTAGATCCAACGTGAACATCATTAACAAGTTCAGGATATGTGACAGAGATTTTCTCAGTTGTACCAAGTACTTCTTCCATAGAAACGATAAGCTGTTGACCAGCTTCAAGATCGATTCCACCGTTCTCCATATTGTTCGTACGGATTTCTGGGCCTTTTGTATCTAAAAGGATCGCAACGTTTTTTCCTAGCTTTTCAGCAACTGCACGGATTGATTTAATACGATTACCGTGTTCTTCAAAATCACCATGTGAGAAATTTAAACGAGCAACGTTCATCCCTGCATTAATCAATTTTTCTAAAGTTTGTTCATTTTCACTTGCTGGTCCAATCGTACAGACAATCTTAGTTTTGCGCATGGGTCTGTCTCCTCCTAAAAGCTATGCTTCAATTAGTTTTCTTCATAACAACTATGTTATGTAATATTTTCGGACATTACGATACACCCCTTAAGTTTAAAGGGGTGAACCACTTAACGTCTTTTAAATAGATAATTCCTTTGCAAGCTGACACATTTTTTGATTGACTTCATGTGGCAGAGCGAGTGCTTCGTTAATATCCATATCAACAATTTGGTTGTTCTGAATACCAACTGTTCGCCCTTCTGCTCCTTCAAGTAGAAGTTCAACAGCACGTGCTCCAAGACGGCTTGCTAGAACTCGGTCCGAAGCAGTTGGTGAACCACCACGTTGAACGTGACCAAGAACGGTTACACGTGTTTCCATGTTCATTTCTTCTTGAATTTGTTTCCCAATTTCAACACCACTTCCAACACCTTCAGCAACAACAATAATACTGTGACGTTTTCCGCGATCATGGCCGCGCTTCAGACGACTCAAAATATCTGACAACTCGAACTTCTCCTCAGGAATGAGAATTGATTCAGCACCGTCAGCAAGTCCTGACCAAAGAGCGATATCTCCTGCGTCACGTCCCATTACCTCGATCACATATGTACGCTCATGAGATGTCGCCGTATCACGAATTTTATCAATAGCTTGAATAACTGTATTTAGTGCTGTATCGAAACCAATTGTAAAGTCTGTTCCTGGGATGTCATTATCAATCGTTCCTGGAATTCCAATCGTCGGGAAGCCATGACCAGTTAATTTCTGAGCTCCACGGTAGGATCCATCTCCTCCGATTACAACTAGACCCTCAATACCAAATTTCTTTAAGTTCTCTACACCCTTCAGTTGACCTTCAAGTGTCTTAAATTCAGGGCAGCGAGCAGAATATAGCATTGTACCGCCACGATGGATAATATCAGCTACAGAACCGATTTCCATTTTCTCTATATTTCCATTAATCAACCCGGTATATCCGTGGTAGATCCCATAAACTTCAATATCATGGTAGATTGCTTTTCGAACGACAGCTCGAATAGCAGCGTTCATTCCTGGTGAGTCTCCTCCGCTGGTTAGTACACCAATACGTTTCATAACTGTTCACCTCATTAATTCTTTGTGTTATTAAAATATCAAATACGGTCGTTGAATACAATAGCTAAGCTTCATCGCAAAAAAGTGCTTTCTCTATAACGAGAAAGCACTTTCCTTATTTTAAGCCAATGGTATCGGTTACAAACGTATATTGTCCAATATTTCTGTATTTTTCATAGCGTTGATTCACAAGCTCCTGTTTGGAAAGTTGTGTCAGTTCTTCAAGTGATTTGACAAGGGCCGATTGAATCGCTTTCGCCTGTTCTTCCATATTGCGATGAGCCCCTCCCTTTACTTCAGGGATAATCTCATCTATGACATTTAGTTCTTTCAAATCTGGCGCCGTGATTTTCATAGTATCAGCAGCCTGCTGAGCTAAACTAGAATCTTTCCACAACAAGGCCGCAGCTCCTTCAGGAGAAATAACGGAATACCATGAATTTTCAAGCATGTGCACGTGATTACCTACACCAATCGCTAACGCTCCTCCACTCGCACCTTCTCCTATAACAATGCAAATGATAGGAACGGTTAGTCCCGCCATTTCAATCAGGTTTCGTGCAATCGCTTCACTTTGTCCTCTTTCTTCCGCTGCCTTACCAGGAAACGCTCCTTTAGTATCTAGAAGAAAAATAACGGGACGTTGAAATTTTTCAGCTTGTTTCATGAGACGAAGCGCTTTACGATAGCCTTCAGGATGTGGCATACCAAAATTCCGTTTAAGATTCTCTTTTGTATCTTTACCACGCTGATGGCCGATAACCGTAACAGGTTTTCCTTCAAAGGTTGCGATACCTCCTACAATCGCTTCGTCATCACCAAACAGTCGATCACCATGCAATTCAAGAAAGTTCTCAAATATACGCTCGATATAATCAGAAGTTGTGGGACGTTCAGGATGTCTAGCCAATTGGACACGGTTCCACGCTGTTAAATTCTCATAAATTTCTTCTTCCATTTTTGAAAGTCTTTTTTGAAGACGAGAAACTTCATCATTAAGATCCACATTCTTTTCTTCCATGAAAGAATGTAATTCAGTAATTTTATCTTCTAACTCCTGGAGAGGTCGTTCAAAATCAAGTCTCTGTGCCATTATTCTTCACCTCCATTTCCATGAATCATTAGTACCTGACCGAGTATCTTCTTCATATCAGCTCGATGTATCACCCGATCCAACTGACCATGATGAAGGAGAAATTCAGCCGTTTGAAAATCTTCTGGAAGATCTTCACGAATCGTTTGCTCAATAATTCGTCTACCAGCGAAGCCAATCAAAGCCTTAGGTTCAGCGAAATTAAAATCGCCTACAGAAGCAAAACTCGCTGATACACCACCAGTTGTAGGATGTGTCATTATAGAAATGAATAGTCCTCCGTCATCGCTAAACCTTTTAAGCGCAACGCTGGATTTCGCCATTTGCATCAAACTCAAAACACCCTCTTGCATTCGAGCACCGCCTGAGGCAGTAAAGACAATAAACGGAATTTTTTCTTTATGCGCATGCTCAATCGCTCTAGTGATTTTTTCTCCTACCACTGAACCCATGCTTCCCATTCGAAAACGTGCATCCATTACTGCAATAGCTGTTCGGTAGCCATCTATTGTTCCTTCACCCGTTACAACCGCTTCATTCAATGAGGATTTCTTTTGATCCTTTTCCAAACGCTCAACATAATCGGGAAAAGAGAGCGGGTTTTCTGAAATCATATCAGCATCCAGTTCTGTAAAAGAACCTGCATCAAGCGTATCCTTTAACCTTTCAGGGGCTGACATTTGATGGTGATACCCACATTTCACACAAACCTTATGCGATTTTTCCAGCTCTTTCGTATAAATAATACTTTTACACCCTGGACACTTTGTCATAATGCCTTCAGGTACATCTTGTTTTATTTTATCTGAGGGAACCGTCGCATACTTCTTCTTCTTGTTGAATAGATCTTTTAACAAAGTTGACCATCCCTTTCACAATATCAAACATATTTGCTATTCTTCCGTTTTTTTTATTTCATACGTGTCAAATAAACAAATGGCACTTTCCTTATTCCTAGAAGTCAATGCATCAATCATGGATTCATAATACTCTTTAGGACGGAAAGTTAACTGGTGCCAAATTGTCTGATGGTAATCTGCAAGCTCTCCCCATAACCTCATGAGTAGATGATTATGAGTTGATGAAACAATAACTCGGAAGAAAGCTGTATCAAATTCAGTTGAAAAAATATTTCGACCGGAAGAGTTGTCCTTATATTCCATCATAGTTCTTAATCGATCAAGATATTCATCTGAGATTCGATCACAAGCCACCCTTAGAATATCTTTTTCAATTAACCTTCTAGTTTCTAACAGATCTTCTTTAGACTTTGTATCTTTTAGAATGAAGGAGGCAATGACTTCTACAAGTCGATGATCTCTAGCATTTGCAATAAATGTCCCTTCTCCTCGACGAGTTTCAATTAGACCAAGCATTTCCATTGATCTTAACGCTTCTCTTACGGAAGATCTTCCTGCATTTAAGCGCTCAGAAAGCTCCCTTTCCGAAGGGAGCTTATCACCGGTTTGTAAACCATCGTTATAAATAATCGCTTTTATTTTCTGAAGGATATTCTGATAAACTTTCCCCTGACTCGTCATGGGAAATCAACACCCTTTCCTGACTGAAAACAAATAGTAACAGTAGACAATTGCGGTTTGGAACCGTGAATGCCTCTTAACCAAAATAAATGTTCAGAAGATAAGCTGTTTTTCATGTTCTCCATAAATAAAATGCAAGAAAAAAGTGAGAAAGTCAAGCTCTTCCCCACTTACTCGTTATCTTCTTCAATAATAGCGAGAGCACGTGTCTTTTCTTTAACTGCTTCAGGATCTACGTTTATACGAGCCACACCCGTCTCCATCGCAGCTTTCGCTACACTAGCAGCAACAGCAGGTGCTACTCGTGGATCAAACGGTGCGGGAATAACGTAATCAGCGCTCAAATCTTCTTCAGCAACAAGTTCTGCAATAGCATGGACAGCAGCGACCTTCATATCTTCGTTAATATGAGTTGCTCTAACATCAAGTGCGCCTCGGAAAATTCCAGGAAACGCTAGAACATTATTTATTTGATTTGGGAAATCTGATCGCCCAGTACCAATGACCTTAGCTCCCGCTTCTCTTGCATCATTTGGCATGATTTCAGGATTAGGGTTAGCCATTGCAAAAATAGTTGGATCATCATTCATAGATTCGACCATTTCTCTTGTCAGTGCTCCCTCAACTGAAACCCCAATGAAAACATCTGTTCCTGAAATAACTTCTTTCAGTGATCCTTCTGCTTTGTCACGATTTGTATACTTCGCAACTTCTGCCTTCACGTCGTTCATTCCATAAGAACGGCCTTCGTATATAGCACCTTTCGAATCACACATAATGATATCCTTGACACCAAAACGATTCAAAAGCTTAATAATGGCGATACCTGCAGCTCCAGCACCATTGATAACTACTTTAATTTCACTCATTTTCTTACCTGATAGTTTCAAAGCATTGACAAGCCCTGCTACCGTAACAATGGCAGTGCCGTGTTGATCATCATGGAAAATAGGGATATTTGTTTCTTTTTTTAATCTTTCTTCGATAACAAAGCAATTAGGGGCAGCAATATCTTCAAGGTTAATACCACCAAAAGTAGGTTCCATTAACTTTACTGTCTGCACAATTTGATCAACATCTGTCGTATTTAAGCAAATAGGAAATGCATCAACACCAGCAAAACTTTTGAAAAGCACTGCTTTCCCTTCCATTACAGGAAGTGCTGCCTCCGGCCCAATATTTCCAAGTCCAAGAACGGCTGTGCCATCGGATACGACGGCAACCATGTTTCCTTTCATCGTATATTCATATACTTTATTCTTGTCATCATAAATTTCTTTACAAGGCTCTGCAACACCTGGTGAATAAGCTAGACTTAAATCCGTAGCGTTTCGAACCGGCACCTTTGATTTAGATTCTAGTTTTCCTTGTCTCACTCTGTGAATATGTAGAGCTTCTTCTCTCGTAATGGACAATAAACCCACTCTCCTTTTTTCAGAAGCATTAGATGATGTTAACAATTTCCCTAGTACAATTGGGCAGTGGTCAGACCACTCTATTTTCACCATTATAACAAATCACCATTAGCTGTAAAGATTTTCATTGAGGCTTTTTCACAACATTGTTTTCACCAAGTAATTTTTTCAAGGCTTGAAGACAGTCAGTATCAGGGTTTACCAGCCATTCTTTACCAAGCTTTACGGTTTTATCTGTTTCACTATAATAAACTACGACCTCTGCATCACCCTCATAGTTACGAAGCACTTCCTTCACTTCACTTAGCATACTTATATGGTGAGGCTCAACTTTCAGAAATAAGGTTTTCTTCTCTTTCTTTGGCTGAACATCACTTAGCTTCATCACTCGAGAAATAATAATATTCGTTTGATCATTTCGTTTCTGCCCTACACCATCAACGTAAAGAAATTGCCCTTTCGATAAAAGACTCTCCATTTGTTCCCAAACATCAGGAAAAGCGACTCCTTCTATTTCTCCCGTTTCATCACCAAACGTTAGAAAAGCCATCATTTGTCCTTTCTTCGTGCGAATACTTCTGACCTTCAATACCTCTACAGCTAACCTTAATGGGGCTCGATCTGAAGCAGTGATTGCTTCCCTCGTAACATCTCTTACGTATCCCTTCAAATTCTCTAAATAGGGATCAAGAGGATGGGCTGTTAAATAAAACCCAATTGCTTCTTTCTCGAAAGCAAGCATTTCTTTTTCATCAAAAGGGGGAACGCTCTCGTAAACTGGTTCAGCCTCACCATCTTCAAAAAAACCTGTTTGTCCATTTTGTTCAGACCCATAGTTCATGGCCCCTTCGAGTGAAGCGAGCATAGAGGAACGACTTACCCCGAACTCATCCATCGTACCAGCAAAGATCAACGATTCAAGTGCACGCTTATTTACTATTCTCAGTGAAATTCTTGCGCATAAATCAAAAAGGCTTTTATAAAAGTGATTCCTCTTATCCAAGATTTCTTCTATAGCATTTTTACCTACATTTTTTACAGGAAGTAAACCGAATCTCAAGGCCTCATTTTCAACAGTGAAGGTTTCTTTACTTTTGTTGATTGACGGCGGAAGAACCGTTATGCCTTTCTGTCTTGCTTCTGATAAATACATAGCAAGTCTATCTTGATTTCCGATTGCAGAAGTTAATAGACTCGAAAAGAAGTAACGTGAATAGTTAGCTTTTAAATAAGCTAGTTGATAAGCAATCACGCTATAAGCTACTGCGTGACTCCGATTAAATCCGTAATCCGCAAAACGGACAATGTACTCATATACTTTAATAGCAGTTTCTTTAGGATATCCCTTTGCAAGACAACCACTAACGAAATGCTCTCTTTCAGATTCAAGAACTTCACGCTTCTTCTTAGATACGGCCCTTCTTAATAAATCCGCTTCTCCAAGAGAAAAACCTGCTAATTTTGATGCAATTTGCATGATTTGCTCTTGATACACGATAACTCCATAAGTTGATTTTAGAATTGGTTCAAGATCTGGATGGAGATAATCAATTGAACGTTCTTTATGTTTACCTGAAATGAAGAGCGGAATGTTTTCCATTGGACCCGGCCTATATAAAGCATTAACAGCAACAATATCTTCAAATTCAGTCGGCTTCAACCTCCTCAACACTTGACGCATGCCATCAGATTCAAGTTGAAAAACACCTGTTGTGTCAGCTTTTTGCAGCAGTGAGAAGGTAGGTTGATCATCCATTGGAATAGTAGAAAGCGAAGGGCGCACGCCTGTTTCACTTTCAATATCATTTAATATCCCTTCAATTAAAGTTAAATTTCGAAGTCCAAGAAAGTCCATTTTCAATAGACCTACTTCTTCTAAATCGTTCATGGGAAACTGCGTCAAACTAATATGATGACCACCAAGTAAAGGCACATGTTTCGTAAGCGGCTCAGCTGAAATAACAATTCCTGCGGCATGTGTTGATGTATGACGTGGTAGCCCTTCAATCGTACTTGCTATGTCAAAAACCTGTTTTCCTTCAGAGGTAGATGATATGAGCTCCCTGAGTGCTTTTGACTCTTCTTTTGCCTGTTTCAACGTCATTCCAGGTCTTGAAGGGACTGCTTTAGACATCGCATCCAGAAGCTTCGTGTCTACTTCTAACACTTTTCCAACGTCACGAATTGCAGCTTTTGCAGCAAGCGTACCGAACGTTACGATTTGGGCTACGCGGTCATGTCCGTATTTCTCGTAAACGTATTCAATGACCTCATCTCTTCTTACATCAGGGAAGTCGATGTCAATATCTGGCATCGTAACTCGTTCTGGATTCAAGAAGCGCTCAAATAGAAGGTTGTGTTCGATAGGATCCACATCAGTTATATGCAATAAGTAAGCAACGAGAGAGCCAGCCGCCGATCCTCTCCCCGGACCTGTAATCATATGATGATCATGAGCATATTTCATGAAATCCCAAACAATTAGGAAATAATCATTAAATCCCATCTCATTGATAATTGTAAGTTCGTAATCTAATCGGTCCGTCACATGTATACCTGGATCGTGATACCGTTCAGCTAAATGGTTTATACATATCTCCTTCAAAAACTCAAAAGCCGATTTTCCGTCAGGAACTGGATAAACGGGTAAGTGCGTTTGCTCAAAATTCAGTTCGACAGAACATCTTGCGGCGATCTTAGTTGTGTTTGCAAGAGCTTCCTCATAACCCTTAAACCGCTCTCTCATTTCTTCCTCAGAGGTTAAATAATATTCATGATTAGGTAAGGCCACCTTGTCTTTCTCTTGATAACGTTGCCCTGTATCAATACACCTTAAGCAATCATGTGCTTCCCCATCTTCTTGATTAATATAGTGAACCGCATTTGAAACGGTTAATGGAATGTTCGCTTTATTGGCAAGCTTGGAAATTAACAAGTTAAGGTGTCTTTCTTCTCTAAGAGAATGATCCTGCATTTCGAGATAGAATCCCTCTTTGAAAACGCGTTGATACTCTATTGCCATTTGTAAGGCGACCGTCTCTTCTTCATAAAGAAGGGCTTTTCCAATTTCACTATGAAGGGTCCCAGATAAGGCGATGAGACCATCTGATCTTTCAAATAAATTTGTTTTATCTATGTATGGATTTGGCCCCCCTGTACTTTGCATTTGCGTACTGATATTCAATAAGTTCTCATAACCTACCGTATTAACAGCAAGTAGAACAAGGTTATCCAACTGTTGGTCCCGCTGATGGAGAGAAGACTCATTCCCCACGCTTACCTCTAGTCCAATTATTGGCTTGATTCCCTTTGCTTGACATGCTTTATAGAATGGAATTGTCCCATACATTGTTCCTTTATCTGTCAGAGCCATAGACTGAAATCCTTTTTGTATTGCAGATTCAACAAGTGATTCAATTCGACTTGGGCTATCTAGCAGACTATATTCACTGTAAACACGAAGATGCACAAATTCCATATATAATCCCACTCTCAATTTGCTATTACTTTCTATTATAAATACTTCCACCTTCTCAAACAAACATTATCAAGCATATCCCTCTCTCCTAATTGCATAGGCTGTACTAAAAGCGAAAAATAGGCTGATTTATAATCACACACTTTTTCTTCAGCTTTTTATGTATTGTAAAGAATAAGTTACTTCATGAAATTTGATACGAAAGAAGGAATCAAAATGGAGAGAGTAACGCTCGTAACATTAATTATCGCTTTTTTCGTTGCATTTGGTGTGATTGTTGGAGGGTCAATTATCGGAGGAATCGGGGCATTCCTTTCTGGTGAGCCACCACTACACTGGATCTATATCGTTGCACAAAGATTAAAAATCTGGGCGATTGCCGCAGCAATTGGCGGAACATTTGATACGATAAATAACATGGAAAGAAGTTTTCTCAGTGGTTCACCAGATGAAATCATGCGTCAATTTTTATGGATTTTCTGTGCGCTTGGCGGGGCGCAGGCAGGTATGGAGATCATTAACTGGCTTACTCAGGAACGCTCTTCCTTATGAGAGTTCCGCAAATTTATTCTAGAAAAGGATGGCAACGATTTCTTGCAGGTCTTTCTGTAGGAGTTATCTTTGGGTGGTTATTCTTTCTGATGCTTTTCGGCATTATGTACGAAAAGCAGATTACAACAATTAAAGAACAAAAAATTGAAATCTCGGACCTAAAAACCCAAAATCAAACATTGCTCGATGATCAAGAAAATTATAATAATAAAGAAATCGAAAAAACTCTTCTCGTCAAAAAAATCGAAGTCACTTTCGAGAAAAATAATGACCTATCATTAAACTCATTAACGCGTCACGAATTAAAGAAAGAAATTCAAACCGAATTAAATGATCTTCTCAACAAGGATCTCGGAGCGATTTCTAGAACTAGAAGTTTTATCATTCAATCCCTCGAAAACAAAACGCTTATGATTGACAATATTAAATATGGTTTTAAAGTGAAGCAATTTATTCTTTGGACAACAGTCGAGGTGGTGCTTACAATTGAACTCGTTCAATAGCGAAAATAAAACTATTTTGTGACCTTTTGTCAGACAAGTCGCAATTTTCATAGGTGTAGTATATGATAAGAGTATAGAAAATTTGGAGGTGGCGCGATGGTTATTGATCGCAAACAAATCGCGAGAGCGAAAATTGCTGATTTAATGAATGGGCGATCCGCTTACGCAGAGTCACACGAAATGACTGCTCTAATTAAAAAGGAATTGCAATCACTTAACATCGACGTGCACGAAGACGTGACAAGCTTTGGTTCATGGTTTATACCTAAATCGCATGATCAAGTGTAAATGTGGTAACAACAAAGACCGGCGCTCTCTCAATAAAGGAGACACCGGTCTTTTAGTTTGTTATTATACTTCTTCGCACACTTTGTCTAACTCCGCAAGAACGTCATCAGCCTCTGCCCACGAATAAACAGTTGCCCCCGCAGCCATTGGATGTCCGCCACCATTAAATTGAGCAGCAATTGTATTCACAACAGGCCCTTTAGAACGAAGACGAACACGAATTTGATCTGGTTCCTCAATGAAGAAAACCCACGCCTTCAAACCCGCTACATTAGAGAAAGTATTCACTAGCTGTGATGCCTCACTAGCCGTTACGCCATATGAAGCAACTGTTTCTTTTGTGATTTTCATCCATCCAGCACCAGTTTCTGATGTTTCAAAATGCTGTAAGACATATCCGTTTAAGCGAGCGATATGCTGTTCCGTTTTGTATAGTTCCTTATATAGAGAGCCTGTGTCTACACCAAACTTCAAAAGCTCACCTGCATACATAAAGGTACGCTGAGTCGTATTAGAAAACATAAAACGTCCGGTATCACCTACTATACCTGCATAAAGAAGAAAAGCTCCTTTTTCAGAAAGCTTGTACCCTCGTTCCTTAGCGGTAAGGTACAAATCTACAATCATTTCACTAACAGAGCTTGAAGAAGTGTCCACCCAGAGAAGATCACCATAAGGGTCTTCATTTGGATGATGATCAATTTTAATTAAGAGCTTGCCATTACGATATCGGTTATCACTAACCCTAGGCTGATTCGCCGTATCACAAACAATGACAAGTGCGTTATGATATGTTTCATCCTGAACCTCATCCATTCGGTTCAGGAATGTAAGTGATGGTTCTTCTTCACCAACCGTAAACACACGCTTCTTTGGAAAAGAAGCGTGTATAAGCTCGGCAAGTCCTCCCTGTGAGCCAAGTGCATCAGGATCTGGGCGCACATGACGATGAATGATAATGGTCTCATATTGTTCGATAGCATCTAATATTTGTTCCTTCATCAACTTTCTCCTTTCGACCGCTTCCCAATTGTTACGTATATGTCATAGATTTTCAGTACTAAATTCTATACAATAGAAAAGAACCTTGAATTATGGAGGAAAACAGTCATGCCTATCTTTGTCATATTAATTGTCTTTTCAATCGTTTTCTATTTGTTTTATCGAGTAAAATCTGTTCGACATAACGGTGTCGCAACAACTCAATGGCTTAATTCAAAAGCAAGCATTGCACTAGGACTTTTCCTTATCTTTTTTGCCATTAATACGCTTACCGTTTCTTTATCAACGGTCACTGTGATTGTTGCCGCTGTCTTTATTTTACTTGGTCTTGTAAACGTCACAGTTGGCTATAAAAAGTATCGACACTATCTTCCATTTGCAATCGAAGAAGCAAAGGATATGAAACTAAACTAGCAGCGCTATGTTTACTTGTAAAACCGCCACGGATTTATTTCTGGCGGTTTTTTATTATCGATCAATCAATTGCGCCATCATAAGGGCCTTTCCTACGACCGTATTTTCATGATAAATTTCAACATCTACTTTACCAAATTTCCTTGATACCTCGAGAACTTTAGGTACAATTTCAATTGTATGATCAATTTGAACCGGTTTGATGAAATAAAGTGTAATGTTTTCTACTACTAAATCACCCTTTTTGTATTTCTTCAAAACTCGACTTCCAGCTTCAGTGACAAGGGTTGTTACAACACCATAAGATAACGTTCCAAGTAGGCTCGTCATTTGAGGTGTTACTTCACAGCTATAGCGACTTTCCGATCCAGTGGAAATATCTTTGATTTGACTCGTAATAAGGTCGTCAAAGGTTTCCCCTATCTGTGGCTGCTGCTGAATCATTTGAAGAGCCTTAAGTACATCCTGTCTACTAATAATACCGATAAGTCGCTGATAATGATCGAGAACAGGAAGCATCTCTATCCCTTCCCAGATCATTGTATGAGCTGCAGAAGCGACTGACGTTTGCTCATTAACAGTGAGCGGGTGTTTTGTCATCACCTTAGCTATTGACGTTTCATGCTGCTCACCTAAAATATCTTTAGATGTCACAATGCCTTGAACCTTCATATTTGGATCCACAACCGGATAGCGACTATGCAATGTTGATTCATTTAGCTCATGCCAGCGACCTACACTTTCTGTTGTCACAAGAAAACTCGTTTTCGTAAGCGGCGTTAGTATGTCACTTACTAGGGCTATTTCTTTCTTAATTAATCGATCATATATTGCACGATTAATCATTGTTGCAACTGTAAAGGAGTCATAGGAGGTAGATATAATCGGCAAATCATATGCATCAGCCATTTTTTTCACATCATCCTGCGCATCAAATCCACCTGTAATAAGGACAGCAGCCCCGGCTTCTAGTGCAATTTTATGCACGTTGTCGCGATTACCGACTATGAGCAAACTACCAGGATCGACGTAACGCATCATGGCCTCTAGCTTCATCGCACCGATAACAAACTTATGAAGGGTTTTATGTAAACCATTTCTTCCTCCAAGCACCTGCCCATCGACGACGTTCACTACTTCAGCATACGTGAGTTTTTCGATATTTTCTTTCTCTTTTTTTGTGATTCGGATCGTCCCAACCCGTTCAATCGTGCTGACCGTTCCTTTGTTTTCAGCATCCTTAATCGCTCTGTATGCTGTACCCTCACTAACCTTTAATTCTCTAGCAATTTGACGTACGGATATTTTACTTCCTACTTCTAGCGTTTCAATGTAAGAGAGGATCTGTTCATGTTTCGTTGTCAATTTCTTTCACCATACTTTCTACATGCACATCTGTATCAGTAGCTAAACTACTGCTGTTATAGTGGTGTTTGAATTGACTTCATTATACATAACACAGACCTATAACTTCAACGACCGTATTGTTTTTTTCTTAATTCTTCTACTGAATCATTAACTATCATAGGTTTTCTCTCTTGCTTTCCAAAAAATAGTCCGGAAAGATTTCCACCAAGTGCCATAATAGCAAATAAAAGCCAGAGACTAAAAAAAGCACCTTCTAGCGTTAAGTCAATTTGAAAGCGCGGCATAGCATCATACATCAAAAACAGAATACATAAGACGGATAAAAACAATCGTTGTTTCACAATGATTCCCCCCTCACGGTCTTTACTAAAAGGGTATGTTCAAGTCCGCTTAATTAATACGATTATCAAACACAAAACCGATGCAAAGCATCGGTTTTGTGTTTGATTACAATTCGATTGTTTCTCCTGTTTGAAGAACCTTACCTTTTGTACCTTCAAGGCTTTCAGTAAACGCCTCGCCATTTTGTTCAATAAGCGGGAAAGTATTGTAGTGAATTGGTACGGTTATTTCAGCTCCTATCCATTTTGCAGCGATAGCTGCATCTTCAGGACCCATAGTAAAATTATCACCAATTGGTAGAAACGCAAGATCAATTTGCTTATTAGATAATAGCTTCATATCAGAATAAAGCCCAGTATCACCCGCGTGGTAGACCGTCTTACCTTCTGCGCTAAAGAGAATCCCCGCTGGCATCCCTGTGTAAATGATTTGCTGGTTTTCTTCTTCAGTGTAGCTCGAACCATGGAATGCCTGAGTTAACTTCACATTACCAAACTCAAACTCATGTGCCCCACCGATTGCCATAGGATGCGTGTTAACACCTTTGAAACCAAGATATGTAGCAAGTTCGAATGGAGCTACGACTAATGCATCGTTTCGCTTTGCAATTTCAACTGTGTCACCAACGTGATCATTGTGCCCATGTGTTAGCAATATCACATCGCAAGTAACTTGATCCGCATCTAAATCACACTGACCATTACCGGAAATAAAAGGATCAATTAAAATTTTTGCTTTGTTCGTAACAACTTCTACAACTGAATGACCATGAAATGTAACTTTCATTTGTTATCGCTCCTTTAACAATTGGGTTTCACTACCTTCCCTAAAACGCTAGGAGGTTAGTTCTTTACTTATTACGTTCCCTTTGATAAACGATCTAAACTAATAATACAACCAGGCGTTTTCATATTTTTCAATTAAATGAGGGCGGATTAGAGTATTAGGTTCAAGGCTGATTTTTTCGCCATCTTTCACCATGTGACTGTCCTCATCTTTACCAAATACAGTAAGATATGGAATCATTTCGTCTGAAAGATAATCGGTTTGAACTGAAATATCCAAGTCCTCTTGAGCTACAGGATTCCTTGTTGCCATAACAAAACCCCAGTTCCCGAAACTTGGAATTTCAACGTGATAATTTGACGTTCGTAGTCCAGTTTCTGAAATCGTTCGATCAATCGTCCAATAAGCTTCCCTCGCAAATAAGGGACTAGTCGCCTGCACCATTAGCGCCCCACCTACATCTAAATGATTGCGCAATAAAGAGTAAAACTCCCACGTGTAAAGCTTATTCAAAGACTCATTATTTGGATCTGGGAGATCAGATATGATGACATCAAACATTTTTTTCTGTTTTTCAATGTATTGAAATGCATCTTCATTATGAATATCGACACGTTTATCTTCAAGTGAATGCTCATTTAATTCCGTTAATAAATGATGATTCTTCGCTAGTTTTACCATTTCCGGATCTAGATCCACTACTGTAATGGATTTCAGATCGTCATATTTAAGTAGCTCTCTAACCGCAAGACCATCTCCACCGCCAAGTATAAGAACATCCTCCACTTCTTTAACAGCAGCCATAGGAATATGCACAAGTGTTTCATGGTACCTATGTTCATCACTTGAGCTAAACTGAAGCTGTCCATCTAAATAAAGTCTTAGATCTCCCTGCTCCTTCGTCAAGGTGATTTTTTGATAGGATGTTTCCTCGGAGTAAATGATGGGGTCTTTGTATAGGCGTTGCTCAAACGAGAACGCCATCTCCTCTCCAAATAAAGTCCCACCAATCATTAGTACAAACAGAAGAAAGGCTATTCCAACATACATTCCTTGATAGACGATCTCTTTTCTAAATGAATTAATCATCCAAAATGCAACGAGAATGTTTACAATAGCTACAAGAAAGGCTGATTTTACTAGACCGAATTCCGGACGAAGGTAAAAAGCAAATAACATTCCTCCTACAAGTCCCCCAGCATAGTCAGAGAAGAGCACCCTAGCCGTGCTTTTGTTCATTTCAACGCCAATCTCATTCGCTTTCCGAATAAGAATGGGTAATTCAAGGCCAGTTAGTCCACCAACAATGAGAATAATGGAATAGAGTACAATGGCTGTTGCTTCTTCTCCCGCAAAAGCTGTAATTCCAAACACAGCAAAACTTGAAAATCCTCCAATTAAGCCAATAAGAAGCTCAATTGCAATGAATCTCGTAATCAGGTTTTTAACTACCTTTTCACTCAATGATGCGCCAATACCCATACCTGTTAGAAAGAGAGAAATAGTTAACGTGTATTGCTTAACACCGTCTCCGAGTATGTAAGAACCCAGTGCACCGAACAGCACTTCAAAAATAATACCGCAAATGGATACAATTCCTGAAGCCCAGTACAATTGACTGCTTTTACTTAACGTCTTGCTCATGACTTCCACCTTCAGCTGATCATTTCTTTTTACGTAATTGATGCTCCTACTACTAAGCCTAGTCCTATTGAAACACACATCGATAGAATGCCTACAGCTACGACACCTTCACTAAGCTTCTCTTCCACTGAAAATCGTCTAGTAAGAAAATCGAAAATATAATAGGCAACTAGTTGAAGCACTACACCATACGCTCCCCAGATAATTGTTTCAAGAACATCCGAACTATGGTAAATAGAGAATGCTAGTATTAAACAAATCCCGATTATCTTACCACCTATCGAAAGTGCAACGGCCATGTTCCCGTTCTCAATCTGTTCCCAGTCCTTATATTTTGTCGTGATCAATTCAAACACAATCAATCCAACTACAACAACGACAATCGCCGCTATAAAATAAAAAAATGTTAATAGAAATGGCCCCATGTCATGATCCTCCTTTGTTTATTTTCCTGTTCCAGGTCCGCCCCCACGATTAGATCCTCGGAATGACGGAATCGTAGTCGGTCCTTTATATGAACCTCCAGTAGATCCATAACCGCCATAGCAATTTCCGCTAGCGCTCTGACAGCGGTTCTTCTGCTTTTTGCCCCAGTCGTCTACATCAAGTATTTCATCAAGAATGTAGTAAGCCAGCAACCCATCAAAGAAATCCGGCTGGTAATTATCTCTCACAAAGCCAACTGTCGCAACTTCAACTAGTGTGTTTGATGGCTCATCACTTTCTTCTAATGTAACGATATAGTCATCATAAACAAGAATTTGCTTACCTTCTTTTAATTCACTGACTTCATTCGGCTTTATTTGTTCCTTAAGATAGGTGGCAACAGAAGGAATATCTTCCTCAGCAAGATAGACCTTTGAGGTATCGTTTGAATCCACGCTACTCGCTACAACATCTTCAAGCTGATAGCGGTCTTCAACAATTTCGAGAATATCCTTCGTAATCCCACATGCCGATAAGAGCAGAATGAATGCTGTCAGCAATCCTATTAGCCATTTCATTCTTCCACCCCATTTTAAGGGGAAAGGTTATTCTTTCCCCATTTTTTTCTTTAGCTCAGCTAATTCATCATCGATTCCATTATTTTTATCGAGGGCCGCAAGCTCATCATCAAGCGAACGGTTTTTGGAACGCATATCTTCACTTGTTTCAGCTTCTGCCTCATATTGAAGAACCTTTTCTTCCATACGCTCAAATCCTCGTTTAGAATCATCACCACCAATATCAGACATGGCGCGATTTATTTTTGTTTTTGTTTTAGCTGACTCAGCTCGAGCTTTCAAACTATCTTTCTTCAGTTGCATTTGACGATACTCTTCTTTCATTTCATCTAGTTTTGAGCGAAGAGAGTCGGCGTCAGCTTTTGCTCTTTCGTACGATACCTTTAATGTTTCCGCTTTGGCTTCATGATCTTTCTTATCCTGAAGCGCTCTTCTTGCAAGATCATCGTTATCAGAGTGAAGAGCTTTCTCAGCTTGCCCCTGACGCTTAGTCACCATAGAATTAGCATCGTCCCATTTTTTCTTTAACATCTTTTCATTAGAGATTTGTTTTGCAACAGCGGTTTCTGCTTCTCTTATATCCGCTTCCATATCCCTCATAAATTGCTCTAGCATTTTTACGGGATCCTCCGCTTTATCAAGTGCAGCGTTTAATTCAGAAGACATAATCGTTTTTACTCTTTTAAACATTTTAAACATTCGCTTTCATCCTCTCATTTGCTTCCAGCAAGAATTTTGATTTCATAATCTTCAATCGCGTAACCTTTACTCACTTCTACTTCGGAACCCCAGACTTCAATGGATAGATAACTTGATTCATCTTCATTGGAAAAATCATAATACTCGACTTCCTGTCCATCTAACTTACTTCCTCGTCCATTGCCCGTCACCTTTGCGTAACCATGTTCCTCTTTATAATAAGTAACGGAATCAATGCTTATTTCTTCAGGAATTGGTTTCGAGATTTTTTCTTTTACATTTCGATAAATGCCTAGCTCTAGTTCATCATCCATTTCAACACTAAGCCAGATCGAAGATGATCCTGAGATTAACTGGTATGCTTGCCATTCGTAACCTTTATTATGATATGTTAGCGTCCCCACAACCTCATAATCCTCAAGATCATATGTGATGATATCTCCTATCTGAATCGTAAAAACCGTTCTTTCTTCTACCTTCTTCTCTTCTTTCTTTCCAAAAAACTTTGATAAAAAACTCATACCGCGACCTCCCATCCTCTCTTTCATACGAATGATCGAGAAAAATGTTCCCGTTATTTTTCCCGTTTTCTATGTGTAACCATACTTTCCTGTTCTGTAAAATAAAAATCAAGTGGCGGTCGTTCTGTTAAAAGAGCTTTTTTCTCTAGCTTAAAAAAACTAATTTTTTTATACGGGTCTCCTTCAATAATTGGAGGTGCTTTTTCAGAACGAATGTATGCATCTACCGCTCTTTGCACTGCATCAATCCAAAAAGGAATGTGACGGTTTTCCTCTTCAAAGAGTTCAAATGTCTCTTTTGACATATAAAATGATTTAGAAGGAATGCCTCCAAGATGGGGAGCGAGGAGAGAAGAATCAAGTTCATTATTTTCTTTTACCAATACTTTCAACGAGATCCCATCTCTTTTCTTTTCAGCAAATGCTCCGACAGCCTGTCGTATCTCATGAAGGTTTGCATCTATTATCCCGATTGAATGTTGCGGATTGTTTTTAATGCTTTTTTTACTCCAAAAAGCCATTTGATGATTCACCTCCCTCTCTTATGATTCGTATAACTATATAAAAACCCTTCAACACTGATGAAAATTTCTAAGCTTTTTAATACGATAAAAAAATAAAGCAGCTAACGGTTAGCTGCTTTATTTCTACTTCTATTTTTCAAGGAGTGAGCGAGCATTTTTATATGTGAGCTGATGGGCTTCAGCTACTGCTTCGTACGTTACAAATCCGTCCATCGTATTAATTCCTCTTAGCAATGGTTCATTTTCTAGACAGGCTCTTTTATAACCTTTATTCGCAAGTTGAGCGGCATAAGGTACAGTCACATTCGTTAAGGCAATGGTTGATGTACGCGGCACAGCTCCAGGCATATTCGCTACCGCATAGTGAACAACATCATATTTTGTGTATGTCGGGTTGTCATGAGTTGTGATACGATCGGTCGTTTCGAAAATACCTCCCTGATCAATTGCTACATCAACAATAACAGAGCCCGCCTTCATTTCTTTGATCATCTCTTCTGTTACAAGCTTCGGTGCTTTTGCCCCTGGAATAAGCACTGCACCAATCACTAAATCTGATTCTTTCACGGCTTCTGTTATGTTAAGTGGATTAGACATCATCGTATTAATCTCAGTACCAAAAATGTCATCAAGCTGACGCATTCGTTCTGGACTTAAATCCATAATTGTCACATCGGCACCAAGCCCCATCGCAATTTTCGCAGCGTTCGTTCCGACGACTCCTCCACCAATAACCGTTACTTTACCTCTTTTAACCCCAGGGACACCGCCCAGTAGAATACCGAGTCCTCCTTTAGGTTTCTCAAGGAATTGAGCCCCTATTTGAGCCGCCATCCGACCAGCAACTTCACTCATGGGTGTCAAAAGAGGTAGCGAGCCATTTGGTAACTGAACGGTTTCATAGGCAATTCCGATCACTTTTTTGTCTACAAGAGCCCTGGTTAATTCAGATTCTGCAGCAAGATGAAGATATGTAAATAAAATCAAACCCTCACGAAAGTAGACATACTCCTCTCGAAGTGGTTCCTTTACTTTCATGACCATTTCCTTCGACCACGCTTCAGCGGCCGTCTCTACTAGATGGGCTCCAGCTTCAAGGTACTGATCATCCCCAAAACCAGATCCAACGCCCGCTCCTTTTTCGATATAAACCTCATGACCTAATCGCGTTAAGGTCAGTACTCCAGCAGGGGTCATTGCTACACGGTTCTCATTGTTTTTAACCTCAACAGGCACTCCAATATGCATTGATACTCCTCCTTTATCTCTAACCAGCCATATACTGTTATCTCTATTGTATAACATTTAATACCATTAAATGTGGGAATGACTTAAGGGGTGAATCTATTTCATAAATAGATCGCATTAGTTGTCGGAGTATTTTTACATCACCATCATATACCCCGCTGCCACCATTAACAACCCGCCAATTAAGCTAATTGATATATATGTGACAGAAAGCCAAAGCTTTATTGAGCCTAGGTCAAAAGCCTCGTACATAAAGGTAGAAAAAGTCGTTAGTGCTCCAAGAAATCCAGTCGATATCCCAGCACCCCAATCGCCTGCTCCGAAAGCCATCCCTAGTATGAAACTCCCTATGAGGTTAACAAGTAGAGTGGCTAGCGGGAATCGAGAAGTGTTACATCGATTAACCATTAATGCCGTTATATATCGAAGCCATGCCCCTATACCTCCACCGATCGCAATCATTAACCACTCCATTACGTCACCTTCCTCGTTCTTTTAGCTAATAAGACTCCAAGGAAGACACTTAGAATTCCACTTACAATAGTGCCGCCCCCATATAGGCCCATCTTAATAAACTGACCATCTTTTATGTAGACCAAAAGATCAAGGGAGTAGGTTGAAAAAGTCGTAAATGATCCTATCATGCCAGTTACAATCATTTTTTTTGCTGGCTCTGAAAAGCGATTGTTTGAATGATTGTATTGATAGAAAAACCCAAGGATAATGGAACCTACTATATTTACTATAAAAGTCGATAAGGGACTGCCATTCAATATGGTTCCCACCACCGCTCGTAGTGTAGCACCAATTGCACCACCTAAAACGACTGCAAAACTATTCTTCACTTGAATGCGGCTCCTTTCACGTCTTTCCTCATCTTAACGAAACCGCTATTCAAAGTCTACCGATCGTTTTGGTTCCAGACCCAAGTATATAATCTTCCACTTGCATCCATCCATTTCAACTCAAATCGCTCTGCATTTTTATAACCAAAGGTGTCCATTTTCTTTACTAATTCTTCTACTCGCGCGATTTCAGTTACTTCCAAATGCTGAAATAACGCCTCTACTTCGTCTTTTGCACGACCACCTTTCTCAACGACTGTTCCATTCTCTACCTCAAATTCGTTCGGACTGGAAAATTCCCATTCATGTTCAACTCCATTTGTTACTACCATACATTTAAACGAGAAGCTGTTTTCTAATGTAGAAGCCTCTGCTCGAATTGTAAAAAGACACAAGTAAATAGCAAAGGTTATGACAACAAACTTTTTCATTATTAATCACCTCACCCTTATGCTGAGTGTAAACAGCATATATTATTCCTAACCGAGCAATCAGGATTGCTTCATTCTTTTTTGCGAACTAAAATAAAGATAAGTCCGTAACTTTAAAGGAGATCATATGAGCAGTCTAAGCAAAACCTCTTCCACTATTCAAATTGAGCGTTATGGGCTTGAATCAGTCCCAGAAAAATTACGCACAACAAGATGGTATGAGTATGCCATGATTCAAATGACCGTTTCTGTCAATGCCGGTAACTTTCTCGTCCCAGCTCTCGCCGTCCTCGAAGGCGGCCTTAGTTTTGTATGGGCAGTTCTAGCCACTGTATTTGGAGCAAGTCTTGCATTCCTTTTCGTGTCTTACCTTTCTTTTCCAGGGGCGCGTCGAGGTATCCCTTCACAATATGCAGTAAGAGCTTTTGTTGGTCTGAAAGGAGCTCAATACTTCGCCTCTCCCGTAAGAACCATCACGTCGCTCTATTGGTTTGCTGTCCAAACCATTGGAGGTACTTATATGGTTGTAGAGCTGATGAAACGTGCTTTTTCAATCGACCTTCTTTTTCTACCAACATCTCTATTTCTCGCTTCAGTAATGGCTTTACTTGCATTAATAGGATTCAATGCCGTCAAAAAAGCCACAAGGTACTTTCTCCCTCTTCTATTTGCCGGAGGAGTTGCCATGTTTTTTGTGTATTCTCAGACTCCTATTAACGGGAACAGTTACTCAAACGTTCTATCAGTTAAACACGGCCCTGAACTAGGCTCTTTCTTTTTCTTTGCCAGCCTCGCTTTTGTGCAGTATGTATCAGGTGTTAGTAGTTCTTCAGACATGGCAAGGTACGCAAAATCCACTCAGCATGCATTCTGGGGAATCTTCTCAGGAAATACGATTGGTTTCACATTAACAGCACTACTCGGAGCCTACACCGCTTCAGTAGCTAACACGTGGAACCCATTTTTAATCACGAGTCAACAAACACAGTCACCACTCCTATTGATCCTCATTTTTGCTTCAGCCCTTTGCTCGATGATTATGATTAACATTAGCAATGCTTATACAGGAGGATATAGTCTGCTTAATACTTTCCCTTCTCTTGGTCGAGTAAAAAGTGCGGTATTACTAGGTTGTGCCGCTGTTATATTAAGTGGATTCCCTACTTTTGTTAACCAGGCCGAGTCATTTATTTCACTTCTTGGAGCCTTCGTTATCCCGTTATCAGCTGTAATCGTGACTGATTTTATTATTGTGAAAAAAGGAAGATTTACTTCAGCGATGCTCCAGGAATTATCTGAGAAGGCCAATCTCTTGAATCGACCTGGGTTTGTCGCGATTTTAATTGGTCTTATCTTTTACATTATTCTTCCTGCATCCTATTCACCAGGTTTTCTCTCATTTTTCCTAACTGGTGGATGTTATCTCGCTTTTCGTTACTTCCCAGTTGGTTAATCATGGTGAAGTTCCATTAGAAACAGCAATCCAAAACGATCATAAATAAAAAAGTTCATGCGTTTAGCATGAACTTTTTGCTTTTTAATAATAACTTTTCCTGTCAGCTTTCCGTGGTAATTCTTTTGTTTTTTTAGTTTCTTCTTGATCAATGACACCACTCTGGTATGATTCACTCAATTGCTGATGCACGGCCATTTCGCCATTCTCATCATAAATCAGTTCCTTTTTCTTATCAGCCATAAGACATCCTCCTATCATTTCGGACTTGCGCTTATATTGTTTCCAAAGCAAGGATGAAAAATGCTTCTAAAAATAGGATGATTGAATCTGATATCGGAATGGATGGTCACATAAATTTCGTTACAAGAGATTCTTTATTTATGGAGCTCACGGACAATATGTGGCAACTCCGGTAGCAGTAATCGCGACATCGCTAATTTGACTGCTCCTGAAGACCCAGGCATAGCAAATATTGCCGTTCCACCTGTCACCCCACCAATGGCTCTACTAAGCATCGCTGGAGTACCAATATCATCTGTATAGCTAATCATGCGGAATAGTTCTCCAAATCCCGCAAGCTCCTTTTCGAGTATGGCTTCCACAACTTCATACGTAACATCTCTTTGGGATATTCCAGTTCCACCATTTAAAAGCACAACATCAACGCCTTTATCATCTATACCTTTTTGAATCGCATGGCGGATCTCTTCTTGTTCATCTTTTACAATTGCTCTTTGCCCAACCATATGATTGTTATCTTCAAGTAAGGAATAAATGATATCTCCGCTTTTATCCGTTTCAATTGTCCTTGTATCACTCACTGTTACAATCAGAGCTCGAATCGATGGCGCATCTTTTTTGTGATCTTCTGAACTCATCCTACGTCCCCCTTTCCAAGTTCATTCAAGAAACGTTTCTGATAAAATTTATGTGCGGTTTCACTTACTGTCCGCGCAAATCTATAGTTCACTCCCGCTCCAATGGCTATTCCAAGAAGGGGTATTCCTTGAATTACTTTTTTCCTTAACATCATAAGAACAGTTCCCTTTATAATTTGCTTCATTGGTCCTTGTAGCCAATTTCCGTCTGCAATTTCTTCAGGCCCTTCATAAAAATAAGGATGCGTTTGCTCATGCTTTATCTCTTCCTCTAACGCTTTCCAGGCTTGTTCTTGTAGCACTTTCGGTAACGTTGCCATGTGAAATACTTTAAGAGCAATCATCATTTCGGAAGGATAGTTTACTGGATAGCCATATGTCATCGCTATTAGCTGAACGGTACGCAAGTTAATAGCAAGTACAGCAGGTATATCAAGACCGAGCAGTAGAAAACTCCCCGTTCCCGCAAGTCCCCCTTGGGCAAATGATACCATTCGCTGACGGGCAATTTGTTGATCTGCTATGTAAACAAGATGATCAATTGAAAGGTTTTTCATGTCCTGAATATTTTCAATTCTAGGATCAAATAACCTTGCATCCGTTAACAATCGATGACTGGCATCCACTTGCGATTGTGAGTTTTGTATAAGCGAATGCATATGAAAAAGAGCTGAATCAATTACGGCATACAAACGGTTTTTCGTTGGTGACTCTAGCTGATTAAGCTGATAGTCATACCATTTCTGGAAAGTGCGCTCTACGTCCGTTGCATGATGCGTAAAGTGCTCTTCCTCCCATTGATTTATGGCGTTCATTCTTTTTTGTTCTCTATCTGTCCACACCATTCGAATTCACTCCCTTACAACTCTTTCTTATATTGTAGCTTTTCCAATCAAAAACTTCCAACAAAGGTGGAATAAGGAGTAAAAAAAGAACAGCGCATCTGTTAAGATACGCTGTTCCTCTAAAGTTTATTTTGAAAGCCTAACTGTATCACGTGCAATGACGACTTCCTCATTAGTAGGAATAATCATTACTTTGACAGGTGAGTGAGGGTAGTTAATGAATGCTTCTTTCCCCTTCACCTTATTTAGAGCTGGATCCCAATATACGCCCATAAATTCAAGTCCACGAAGTACACGTGCACGAACCGCGTCACTATTTTCACCGATACCTGCTGTGAAAATAATAGCGTCTAGTCCTGACATGCGCGCTGCATAAGACCCAATGTATTTATGAATACGAGAAGTAAATACTTCTAGTGCTAATTCAGCACGTTCGTTTCCAGCTTCTGCTTTACTAGTGATATCGCGAAGATCACTTGAGAAACCAGACACTCCAAGAAGACCACTTTTCTTATTCAATGTATTCATAACTTCTTCCGCTGTTTGACCAGTTTTCTCCATAATAAATGGAATCAAAGCAGGGTCAATGTTACCTGAACGAGTTCCCATTGTCACACCAGCTAGTGGAGTGAAGCCCATTGATGTATCAATTGACTTTCCGCCTTGAATAGCTGCGATACTCGCACCGTTACCAAGGTGGCAAGAAAGGAGACGCAATTGATCAAGCGGGCGACCAAGCATCTCTGCCGCTCTCTCTGAAACATACTGGTGGGAAGTACCATGGAAACCGTACTTACGAACACCATAGTCTTCATAATATTCGTATGGCAAGCTATATAAGAATGATTGTTCAGGCATTGACTGATGAAAAGCTGTATCAAATACGGCTACAGATGGAACCTCTGGCAAAATCTCGCGGAAAGAGCGAATACCTACAAGGTTTGCTGGATTATGCAATGGTGCAAGCTCTGATACTTTTTCTATTCCAGCAAGCACATCTTCAGTAATCAATGCAGAATCATTAAATTTCTCCCCACCATGAACAACACGGTGTCCAACACCTTCAATTTCATCGTAAGAAGAAATGATTGAAAAGCTAATCAGCTTGTCTAGAAGCATTTTAACTGCTACTGCGTGATCAGGGATATCTGTGATTTCTTCTCTCTTTTCACCGTTCACTTCTATTGTAAAAATGGCGTCATCAAGGCCGATTCTCTCCACGAGTCCTTTAGTGATAACAGTTTCTTCCGGCATATTTAATAGTTGAAACTTCAACGAAGAACTACCGGCGTTGATTGCGATTATTTTCGCCATATGTGACAGCTCCTTTAATTCAATAAAATTAGAATACGACACGAAAATAGAAGGGTCAGACCCTTCTATCTTTAGCACTCTTATTATTTAAACACCGACCATTACTTTATTCAAGATGAAAACCGCTTACATTCAAGTATTCCGTCAATTCAGATTTGTAAACGTTTCATAAACTTTAAGAAAGCTGTGAAAACCAACCGTTAATCTGCTGCATCATGTTCAACATCGCTTCGCGATTGGAAAAAGACGGAAGTTTCGCCATCATGACTTGTTTAGGCTTTAACGTATGTTCTCCTTTTTTCTGAGTAACAAGAATACTTTTAGCTTGCGATTCATTCGCAAATAAACTTGTAGGCAATTGAATAATGCCGTGGATAACAGAGCGATCGTTTAGTAAATTCCTTACTTGTTTTGCTCCATCATCTCCAAAGAGAAAGTTTGGAATCATAAAGAAGAGCATACCAGACTCTTCTGTCATATTTAAGCTTTGTTCAATAAGAAGATGGTGAACGTAAGACATCCCTTCTTCTGCTTTTAATTCGTATTTTGCAGCTGCTTCCTCATGAGGATAGTACCCAACAGGTAAATCAGTTACGATCGTATTAACTTGGGGAATATAAAGTGGCTTTACGCTATCCTGGTGAAGAAATTCTACCTGGTGTTTTTGCAAATTCGCATTAACAAAACCTAAATGTAATAAAAGATCATCTGGTTCCGCTCCGAATGCTTCAACTTTCTCACCTTCTAATTGGTTTAAAACAGAAGTGAGTAAATTTCCTGTTCCTACTGCAGGATCAAGAATTTTCATTTCCTCTATATTTAATACATCTTTATATTTTTTCACAAGATAACCGATTAAATGCGCAACGCTATCTGGAGTCATGGCATGATGAGGCTGAATTCCTTTCTTCATCCCTTTCAGAAGTGCAAGCTGGATTCCTTTACGCACTGTTTCTTTCTTAGCACCCTCAAGATCACATGAATCATAAAGAGCTTTAAGACGGACAACGGTATCCGTATCTAGTTCCTCTTGTAATACTTTATTTTCGAATATGTTTAAACCTGTCTCAACGAGAGCTTCAAGATACGACATTTCCAATTTATTTTGAATAACTAGCGTCGATTCATCAAGCACGTTATATAAATTTTCTACAGTTAGTTCGGTCATTGATTGGCCTCCTATCAGTTCGCCGTCTCTATTGTAAACAGTCTTGAGTTCTTTCGCAACATCGGAAGATCATCTGTTACGAGAGTGACTGTTTATTCTTTGCAAAAGTTTATGGCTAATCGAGAGTTTTCTACACTAACGTCTATGAATTATAGATCACAATACAATTCCGTTAAAAAAGGACTCCGATCACGTCATCGAAGTCCTTGCCATGTTTGTTTACATTATTCAGCTTGCTTAGCGGCGTCAAGTGCAGCGTCATAATCTGGGTGATTTGTTGCTTCACTAACATATTCTGTGTATACAACTTCGTCCTTACTGTTTACTACAAAAACAGCTCTTGCTAATAAACGAAGCTCTTCCATTGCTACGCCAAAAGCTTTACCAAATGAAAGATCGCGATGATCAGATAAAGTAATAGCATCTTCAATTCCAGCAGCACCGCACCAGCGCTTCTGGGCAAATGGGAGGTCAGCGCTAATTGTTAACACTTTCACGTTATCAAGCTTAGCAGCTTCTTCGTTAAATTTACGTGTTTGAGCATCACAAACGCCTGTATCTAGTGATGGTACGACACTAATGAGACGAATACCTGCATAATCATCAAGCGTTTTTTCAGATAGATCATTAGCAAGAACAGTAAAATCAGGCGCTTTGTCCCCCGCTCTTACTTCTTCCCCTAAAAGTGTCATCGGCGTTTCTTTAAATGTAATATTAGCCATGTTCATACCTCCTTCATAATTGGTCGTATGTACGACTGTTTTCATCATATATGCCATCGCTTCTGATTTCAAGAAATCAGCTAAGGCTTTCTAACTCAGTTTTTATGAACCAGACGTATTTATGTTCGATTAATGCAACTTAGTTTTCTAGAACAACCCACAATGGCAGAAGGATCTAAGCTAAAGACCATATAAAAAAGCTACTTTAATTAAAAGTAGCTTAAAAATCCAAATCCTGCTTATCGTCATCCTGCTGTCTCTTATGACCACGGAAGAGGTGTTTTCCTTGGGATGTATGTCGCGAAGATTGTGAATCGCTTTGATGATCGTTTCCTCTTCTTCCCTTAGTATCATGATTCATATTCTGAAGAATGCTTTGTACTTTTTCAATTGCCTGTGGGGCAAGATCGAGCAATCTCTCATAAAGATGTGTGGTGTTATCAAGGTGTATCATCTTTATGTCGCCAGCACTTACAATTAAAAACGCAATTGGTGTTATGGAAACACCACCACCACTACCTCCACCAAAAGGATCGCCTTTGCTTTGCCCTTGCTGATCACGCTGATTAGACTGTTGCTTTAGCATAAATTCACTACCACCAGCAGCAAATCCAAACCCAACCTTTGACACCGTTAGAATGACGCTTCCATCAGGGGTTTCGACAGGGTCACCTATAATCGTGTTTACATCAATCATGTCTTTCAGATTTTCCATTGCAGTCTGCATAAGTCCTTCAATTGGATGTTCAGGCATTTTGTGTTTTCCTCCTTCACTTACTAAACCGCTAAGCCTCCTGTACATTCTTTTGAGACTTCATTAATTTAATTGCCGCGATCATAGCATGCCCCAGTTTAAATGTAATCATGCATCGTATATAAGTTTGAATCGTTTTCACTTCATAAATTGGTGTTACGATGAGTTGAGGGACTGAATGAAGATTAGAGTAATGTGATAAAAGTGTGAAGATAGCGACTTTTGTATTCATAATAAGTTCAGCTACTACTGCAGTACTCGCTGCGTTTCCCATTCCAAAATTTGTTTCCCATTGAATCGTTCGAAATCGTGTCTTCCTAAGAAAAAACAAAACAGATGCTTTAGCCCCAAGCGTTTTTTTCAGTAACTGGATGACCTCTTTGAGATCACCTTTCAGCCCATCTTCTTCTTTGCTTGCTTTGACAGCCTCTTCCCCACCTTCTAATAACGTTCCAAGTGGTATGGTTGTCTCATAAATTACTAATCCGAAGAGGGCTTTCACCGCTATTTGAATTTCTTCAACTGAAGTAGAGTGCTCTATTGTGAACGTTACTCTTACAGTCGAAAAAACAATAAGGGGTAAGGAGGCAATCACTAATAAGCCAAATATAGCAACAATAATAATAATCAATGAATAGCCTCCTCCCATATACCTTTCTATTTTGAGACAGTATTCATGAAAATAGAGTATAAAATAAACCTGCCCAATATGGACAGGTTTATTCATTCAGTATGTTCCTATTCCTCGTGCACAACAATTGTATCAGCGAACAAATCATGGATTCCTTGTTTCTTTTTCGTAAAAGCAACGACAAGGAAACCAACAAATAAGATTGTCTTACTAATAAATCGTCCAATGCCTTCTCTAAAAATAACCGTTCCCCATGATAAAGTCGTACTTTTAACAGAGGCTACCCTTAAACCAAAAAGCATTTTCCCTAGCGTTTGAGATAAGAACTTAGTCATCAGTATAAAATAAGCGTAATACACGATACCTGTTAATATCGCCTGTAGCGGCAGATAGGCAGGTTCATTTGCAGGAAGATCAAACCCTCTGATCATAGGAGTAATCAGAATTCCATTCAAACTTGCTACAACAATAATATCAACTAAATATGCCCAAAAGCGCATCCAGAAGCCAGCAAAACGTTCGTGCTTCACTTCTTTCTCTAACGATGCGGGAGAGGCAGTCGTACTCATTGTTTCATCCATTCTGCCTGCCTCCTTATTCAGAATATAAATACATTAACTTAGGGGATTGTGGAGTGGATAATAACTGCTGGATGCCTAAGAGATCTTTATCAGGTCCCATGAGCTTAGCTGCCGTCATTTCAAATAGAGAGTTTAATCCTAAGTTTTGCTTATATTGAACCACTTGTAACTTGCGATCCCCCACCTCTTCTTTCATACCGGCAATTGTATCTTCAAGATTTCCCAGGTCATCAACAAGGTTAACTTCCTTCGCTTGCCTTCCATCATAAATTCTTCCGTCAGCAAGCTCCCTCACTTTACTTTCATCCATTCCTCTACCTTCACTAACTACCCGAACGAATTCATCATATGAATTATCAATCATTGATTGGAGAATGTCCCGTTCTTCATCAGTCATTTCACGACTAGGAGACATAATATCTTTATGTGGACCGCTCTTAATTGTCTCCCACTTCACTCCTACCTTCTCAGCTAGTTCTGCATAGTTCATCGACTGCATAATAACACCGATGGAACCTGTAATCGTGGAAGGACTCGCAACGATTTTATCAGCTGGAGCTGAAATATAATAACCCGCAGAAGCCGTCATGCTTCCCATTGATACATAAATGGGTTTATCCGTTTTCTCTTTAATCTCTAAGAGCTTATCATGAATCTCTTCACTTTCTACTACCCCGCCGCCTGGCGTATTAAGTCTTAAAATGATGCCTTTAACACTGTTGTCTTCCCCAGCATGCTCCAAACGTTTCATAAACACAGCATGATTGTATCCAGTCTGTGGAAGAAAACTAGTGTTTGTGCCAGTGTCTTGAATAACTCCTTCCACATTCAAAACCGCAATCTTATTCGAACTACTACCTTCTTCAATAACCGTCTCTGCAAATTGGTCCGTTGTATTCATTTCTTCCTGCCATCCTCCAAATGCCAGACTAGAAACAAAATTAAACCCGATTGATACGATAATCAAAACAGCGGTAATGCCGAGGGCGATCCATCGTTTTCCATTCATAGTAAGCCTCCTCTATATCCTGATGCTATCTTATGTACGATGAAGCCAACTTATTGGTTTCATATTTTTGAGAATACCATACAAAATAAGGAACCGCACTCCATAGAAGTGTTTTAACAAATTTAGTGTGACGAGATAGGGAACTATAGAAAGTACACTTTACTCTTCTTTCCGCAATCATTCATAGCCTTGAATAATTGAACGAAATCATAATTTTTTCTTTTTTCTAAAATGCGATAATGATAAAGTAAAGAAGACAAACAGATAGACAGGGAGGAATTCACATGCCAAATCGACGGAATTTGTTTTTTTTCTATAAGCAGTCAAAAGAAATTCAGGAGAAAGTAGAACCCTTAAAGGCACTAGCAGAAAAAAACGATTTTCATATCGTAGAAACCCCTGAAGAAGCTAGCATTATTGCAAGTATTGGAGGAGATGGTGCTTTCCTTCAAGCCGTTAGAAAAACAGGTTTCAGAGAAGATTGCCTTTATGTAGGAATTTCTACTGGTGAGCTCGGATTTTATTGTGATTTCCACATCGACAACATCCAAAATATGGTAGGAGACATTTTATCAGAAGGCATTGAAGTTCGCCGTTACCCGACGATTGAAGTAAAAGTGAACAATGAATCATCCTTCTATTGCTTGAACGAGTGCACCATTCGTTCTTCAATTATTAAGACACTTGCCATGGAAGTTTATGTGGAAGATTTTCACTTTGAAACATTTCGTGGAGATGGTCTCATTGTTTCTACACCAACAGGAAGCACGGCGTATAACAAGTCCGTAAACGGTGCTGTGGTAGATCCAAAGCTTGCTTGTATGCAAGTAAGTGAACTCGCTTCACTAAACAATAATCATTACCGAACGCTTGGCTCTCCTTTTATACTAAGTGATGAGAGAACGCTTTCTCTTCAAGTTATACAGGATGGTAATGATTATCCTGTTATTGGTATTGACAATGAAGCAATGAGCATTCAACATGCTCAAGAAATTCAAATTCATATCCCAGAAAAACGCATTAAAACGGTAAAGCTTAAAAACAATTCTTTCTGGCATAAAGTTCAAAGAAGTTTCCTCTAAACGAAAGAAGCGTCGCAAAAATGTGCGGCGCTTCTTTTTTATTGACTATGTTAACGAACATCGTTGAACTTCGGCTTATTTACGATCGGTGATAACCAATCGCTTTAAGCTAAAAAACCGAGTTATCAACTATATAAGTTCACATAGATTTATATTAGTAAATATTTTTTCTATAAGAGAGAACCACGCTCTTTTTGATAAACAATTGTTTCATCAATCACTGTCATAACAGCATCTGTTTCAAGAATGAGGTCTGGATCACAATTAAATATATCGCGATTTAATACAGTGAAATCCGCTTCAAAGTTCTCTTTAATCAAACCTCTTTCATGTTCTCTTCCAATTGCAAACGCACTTCCTTTAGTAAAAAGTGAGACGCTCTCATACACAGATAATTTCTGTTCAGGATAATATCCACTATGTGTTTCCTCAGGACGCTTTCGCGTAACTGCTGCATGAATACCTAATAATGGATTCACAGGTTCAATCGGTGCATCTGATCCACCTGCAATTGGGACGCCGCTATTAAGCAGCGTTTTCCATGCAAATGACCACCTCATTCTTGCTTCGCCGAGACGCTCCATTACCCATGGAAAATCCGAAGCGACAAATCTTGGCTGAATATCAAGTATAACTGAAAGTTCTTTTAATCGTTTCAACAAATCATCACGCATGACCTGCGTATGGATAAGGCGATCTCTAAGCCCGTATGGAGCAGGGTACTGTTCAATCGCTTCAATTGCATACTCGAGTGCCAGATCACCAATTACATGAATAGCAACAGGCATATCATGAACCCTTGCTTTCTTCACAAGTTCGGCAAGTCCTTCAATGCTATGAATCGCAACTCCTGAAGTATCAGGAGAATCATTATATGGATCGCTCAATAAAGCAGTACGTCCACCAAGTGCGCCATCAGCAAAAATCTTCATCGCACCTAGCTCCACATAATTTGTTCCATCACCGAAACCTAATCCTTGCTTGCGCATCTGCTCGATTACTTCATGATGGACTAATAAATTAGCTCTAAATTTACGTTGTCCGTTAATAACATTTACAAAAGTCTCATAAGTACGTTTAAAACCACCATAGTAATTTAGATCTTCACTATGACCACCCGTAACGCCTTTCGCTACAAGGTCATCGACTGAGCAAGACAGAGCTTTTTCAAGATATTCAGTACTTACTTCAGGCATAGCATCCTTCACTAGTTCCTGGGCACGATCCAATAAATAACCAGTTGCTCTGCCTTCATTATCCCTCATGATTACACCACCTTCAGGATCTGGTGTATCATCCGTTATACCTGCAAGATCAAGGGCTATCGAATTTGCAAGTATGGCATGTCTACACACTCTTGTTAACATCATTGGATTATTTGGAGCAATATCATCTAATTCATCACGGTGGAAGATTTTGCGGTCCTGAAAGTTGTTTTCATTCCAACCTTCCCCAATCACCCAGTCAAATGAGGCTGTATCATTCACTTTGTTAATAAGGTGTCTTTTCATCTCTTCCCCTGAAGTAGCCTCAGATAAATCGAGACGCAGAAGTTTTTCTCCATGTCCAATCATGTGGAGATGACTATCCACAAAGCCAGGAATCATGACATTTCCTTTTAAATCATGCTTTTCTGTCATTTCCTTCTCGAACATAGAGGTTAGTTCTGATTTAGACCCGACCTTTTTGATACGGCCATTTTCTGTATAGACGGCTTCTACCGTTTCATTTTCATGTTCAAGCGTATAGATCTTACCACCAAACCAAAGCGTTCCCACTGATGTTCTCTCCTTTATGTAAATGTGAATTGTGAGCTAATTGTATCATTCCACATATAAACTGTGAATCTTCTGGTTTTTCATCAAACTCTTGGTTGATTTTTCAATCATGATACAATAAGAATAACAAAGAGTATATGCAAGACAATTGTTGAAGGTGAGGAAATCTCGTTGAAAAAGAAAATCTTATTTACAGGTGGCGGCTCCGCAGGGCATGTTACAGTTAATTTAGCACTAATTCCTCGTTTTTTAAAAGACGACTGGGATATCCATTATATCGGTTCTGAGAACGGCATTGAACGTCAGTTAATTGAACCTGTCAAAGGGGTTACTTATCATCATGTTGCTACTGGAAAGCTAAGAAGATATTTTGACTGGAATAACTTCAAAGATCCTTTTAAAGTAATTAAAGGTGTAGGAGAGGCTTTTTCCATTATTAAACGTGAAAAGCCTTCTGTCATTTTCTCTAAAGGGGGATTTGTATCTGTACCTGTCGTAATTGCCGGAAAAATGAATGGAGTTCCTGTCATTATTCATGAATCTGATTTAACACCGGGACTCGCTAACAAAGTAGCCATCCCTTTCGCCTCAAAGGTATGTACAACTTTCCCTGAAACGGTAAACCATTTGCCTGAAAGTAAAGCGGAATATATCGGCGCAGTTGTTCGTGATGAACTAAAAAGTGGAAAACGCTCCACTGGCCTCTCTTTTGCCAGATTCACTGGCACAAAGCCTGTTATGTTAATTATGGGCGGAAGTCTTGGTGCAAAACGAATCAATGAAGCTGTTCGCAATCAATTAGATGAGCTTTTACAAACATTTGATATTCTCCACCTGACCGGTAAAGGGCAAATGGATGAAAATTTACAAATGCAGGGGTATAAGCAATTCGAATATGTAACAGATGAACTTCCTCACTTATTAGCCATGTCTGATTTAATTGTCTCAAGAGCTGGTTCAAATTCTATTTTTGAGTTCCTTGCATTGAAAAAACCAATGTTACTCATCCCATTATCAAGAGCTGCAAGTAGAGGGGACCAAATTTTGAACGCCCAATCGTTCCAGAAATCAGGCTATGCGAATGTTCTATTGGAGGAAGATTTATCAGAAGCTTCTTTCTTAAAATCCGTGCGTGAAACATTTGAGAACCGCTCGACATATATTAAAGCAATGGAGCAGGATAATGCAGGAGATCAGGCAAATAAGATTGAAGCTTTAATCAAAAATAAAGCAAAAAAATAAGAAGAAGACCACTGAGGTCTTCTTCTTATTCTTTACTGTATCCTCTATTCTAAGACGCCCCAAGAGTTTCTTTTTGACGAAGCTCGATTCTTCTAATTTTACCCGAAGTTGTTTTCGGAAGTTCTTCAATAAATTCAACTTTTCTTGGATATTTATAAGGCGCAGTTAGCTCTTTCACATGATCTTGTAGTGTACGAACTAAAGCATCTCCCGCTTGATTGGGATCTTTCAGTACAATATACGCTTTTACTATATTACCGCGAACTTCATCAGGACTTGCGACGACCGCACACTCCCGTACAGCCGGGTGTTTCACAAGAGCATCCTCTACTTCAAATGGTCCAATTGTATATCCGGAACTAATGATAATATCATCACCTCTACCTTCAAACCAAAAGTAACCATCCTCATCTTTGGAAGCTTTATCCCCCGTTAAGTAATAGTCACCTCTGTAGGCCATTTGCGTACGCTCCTGATCCTTATAGTACCGTTTGAAAAGAGCAGGTACATCCTTATGGACGGCAATGTCTCCCACTTCTCCAACCTGAACAGGTTGACCATCTTCATTAATAATATCCACTTGATTACCAGGTGTTGGTTTCCCCATTGAACCTGGCTTTACTTCCATCCCTTTTAGAATGCCAACAAGCAATGTATTCTCAGTTTGACCATAGCCGTCTCTGACATCAATCTGAAAATATTTTCTAAACGTATCAATTACTTCACGATTAAGCGGCTCACCAGCTGAAACGGCGCTTCTGAGAGCAGGCAATTTGTACCTAGTTAAATCATCTACTTTTGCCATTAAGCGATACTCTGTTGGTGTACAACATAAAACATTAATATCATATTCTGAAAGAAAACCAAGGTACGCTTCTGGATCAAATTTACCGCTATAAACAAAACCAGTTGCACCACTACATAATGTGGCAACAAAAGGGCTCCAAATCCATTTTTGCCACCCTGGTCCTGCAGTTGCCCAAACGTTATCTCCCTCATGAATATCGAGCCATGAGGCTGAAGAAGTTCTTAAATGAGCATATGCCCAACCATGACTATGAACAACGCCTTTAGGATTTCCCGTTGTTCCAGACGTATAGGAAAGGAATGCCATGTCTTCTCTTGATGTGGCCACTCCAGCGAAAGAAGCGCTTTCATTTTTAGCTTCATCCAGTAAAGATATCCATCCATTAGCACGATTGCCTACAATGAATCTATGTTCCAAAGAAGGCGCTTCGTCTTCTACACCTTCAAATGATTCAATAAGTTCTGCTTCACAAATAACCGCTTTTGCTTCGGCATGATTAATTCGATAGATCAAATCTTTTTTCCTCAACATTTCTGAAGAAGGAATAACGACTAGACCCGCTTTCAAACAGGCAATGTATACGGCATATGTATCAATTAACCTGGGCATCATGATCAAAACACGATCTTGACTTGTTAATCCCTGGGCAGTTAGCGCACCAGCGATGCGATTCGCCTTTTCAAATAAATGTTTATATGTAATTTCTTGAACTTCGCCTTTATCACTTCGCCATTTCAGGGCCACTTTATGTTCTTTAGAAGTAAAGCGCTCCATCTCGCTTGTTAGATTATAATGTTCAGGTGCAATTAAGTCTTGCATTCTTATCCCCCTTTATTCTGCAATAATTATATTATACATAAAAGTATGAAAGTTTTGAACATTATTCCCGATAAAAAAGGAGAAGGTGTCTAATTCACCTTCTCCAAGCCATTATATTAAATTATTTGGAGTATCCTCCGAATTGCTGTTCAGATTGCTGAACAAGACGCTTTGTGATCTCGCCGCCAACTGAACCGTTTGAACGTGAAGTTGAGTCTGGACCAAGATTCACACCAAATTCAGAAGCAATTTCGTATTTCATTTGATCTAAAGCTTGTTGTACACCTGGTACAACAAGGTTGTTTGAGCTGTTATTAGCCATGAGTTATTCACCTCCTTGACACTATCATTTGATAGAAAAGGGAGGGTTATTCTCATTAACTATTGGTAGTATGGTTAAATGTTGGAAGATTAAAGTAAGTCATCAAATGAATCATCTTTTTCCTTAATAACAATCGTTTCAACACCACTTACAGCCTCTTCTACTAATTCATCAATTGGTAAGTATTGTTCAAATTTATTTGCATGTTCCCGTTTTGGTTTTGTCTTAGGTGCATCTGGCAAGAACACCGTGCAACAGTCCTCATATGGCCGAATCGAGATATCATACAGGTCAATAGCCCTTGAAATCCTCATGATCTCAATTTTGTCCATAGAAATAAGTGGCCTTAGAACAGGATAATTTGTCACTTCATTAATTGTATTCATACTTTGAATCGTTTGACTTGCTACTTGTCCAAGACTTTCCCCTGTTGCAATGGCCAGTGCTCCACTTTTTTCTGCTAACTTTTCTGTGATTCGCATCATCATTCTTCTCATAATTGTCATGCTGTAATTATCAGGCATTTCTTTTTGAATTGATTTCTGTGTATTTGTAAACGGCACAATATGAAGGCGAATGTCTCCACCGTATCGAGAGAGAACTTTTACAAGATCCTCTACTTTCTGGCGTGAACGCTCACTTGTAAAAGGGGGGCTATGAAAATGAACAGCTTCTACTTTCACTCCCCTTTTCATCGTTAAATAACCCGCGACTGGACTATCAATACCACCTGATAACATCAACATTACTTTATTATCTTGAGCAGTTGGAAGACCACCAGCACCTTCAGAATTATCGCAACTAAGGTAAGCGCCATCTTGCTTCACTTCTACCTTCAATTCCATGTCGGGATTGTGCACATCCACCGTTAATTTTTCTGTGTTAGTAAGAACATAACCGCCTATATCGCGATTCATATCTTGTGAGCGGTGTGGAAATTGCTTGAAAGGTCTCCTAACTGTTACTTTGAAAGTCATACTTTCATTACCCATTTGATCCTTAACAAGCTGTAATGCCTTTTCTTTAATAAGATCGAGATCGTGTTCTGTCTTGATGGCGACACTAAGGGAGTGAATGCCAAAAATCGTTTTTAGCTTCATAATTATCGGATCTGGATCCTCTCCATTCAATTTCACAATCATTCGGTCAAAAGATTGATGAACCTCAATGGATGGATAGTCAGACAATACCTGCTTCACTCTTTTTTTCAAAGCAGTGATAAATCCTTTTCTGTTTTTACCTTTAAGTGAAATTTCCCCGTAGCGAAGAATGATATGATCATACATAGCTATTACCTCATTACATGTTTTAGTTTAGGTATTACTTTTTGAAGCTCTTCAAGAAAGAATTCTACTTCCTCTATTGTTGTATCAAAAGAAAGGCTTATTCTAATAGCCGACTTTGCCTCTTGATCTGATAAACCAACAGATGTTAATACGTGACTTGCTGCTGCTGTTTTGGAAGAACACGCCGAACGAGTTGACACATAAATTTCTTTTTCCTCAAGCGTATGAATCAATACTTCCGGCTTAATACCAGGGACTGAGAAATTAACAATATGCGGAGCACCTAATCGAGTACTATTTAACTTCACGCATTCAATATCGGAGAGTTCTTTTAGCAACAGCGTTTGTAAAGTTTTTAACTTCTCCTTTTGAGCATCCGCTTTCCCTAAATATAATCGAAGAGCCTTTGCCATCGCGACAATTCCAGGACCATTTTCTGTACCTGAGCGAATGTCGTTTTCCTGTCCCCCTCCTGAAAGCAGTGGAAATAAAGACAGTTTATCTCGTTTTATTAATACCCCATTACCTTTTAGCCCATGAAATTTATGCGCCGAATAAGAGACTAAATCAGCTTGTACTTCATTGAAATTGAGTGGCACCTTACCAATTCCCTGAACATCATCAATATGAAAGAAAGCACGTGATTTTTGTTTAATCAACTTTCCCGCTTCTTTTATTGGTTGAATAGCACCAATCTCATTATTCACATGCATAATAGAAACAAGAATGGTTTCAGGAGTGAGCGCCTCTTCAAGATCATCTAGAGAGATTTTTCCTTCTCTGTTAACAGGTAAATACGTCACTTCAAATCCCATGGATTCAAGTTGCCGGAAGGACTCCAAAACGGAAGCATGTTCTATACTCGTAGTAATGAGGTGCTTACCTCGATTCATATATTGAAGTGCTGAACCTTTAATAGCCAAATTATTACTCTCAGTTCCACCAGAAGTAAAAATAATTTCATTCATTTTCACTTGTAACAAATCTGAAATACTCATTCTCGCTTGTCGAAACAATCGCTCTGCTTCTCCACCTTTTCGATGAAGAGAAGAAGGGTTAGCAAAAAAATTTTCAGCTGCTTTTCGATATGCATCAAGTACTTCTTTATAGGGCTGCGTTGTAGCACTATTATCCAAATAAATCATATTATGACACCTTCAGTCATCTTATATTTCCAACTAATAATCCTACCATAGGTCAAACAAATCACCAAATCAAATATTCTAGACAATGAGATAGATTCATCATTTTGTTCCTTACGCTAAGAATGGTTATGATTACCAAAGTCGAACGAACGCTGCTAGACTGGCGGATAAATTATTTGAATTATTAATCATTTTGGTTTCGTTATGATTTGTCGATCAATTGTGTTAATATGAAGTCCGAAAATTAGGACATGTTAAACAGTTTAATCAGGAGGCCCTTATGAAGTTGAAAATATCAAATAAAGACATTTTGACAATAGGACTAATGCTTTTTGCCCTTTTTCTCGGAGCAGGAAACATGATTTTCCCACCCGCGCTCGGTCATTCTGCTGGGAGTAATATTTGGGTAGCAACAGCTGGTTTTCTCATCACAGGAGTTGGACTTCCTCTTTTAGGCGTGACCGCGATTGGGTTAACGGGGGGAAACTTAAAAGATATTGCTTCTAAAGTTCATCCCACTTTCGGATTTGTATTCACTGCGATCCTCTATCTTGCGATTGGGCCATTCTTTGGAATCCCACGTACCGGCACGGTAGCATTTGAAATTGGTGTCGTGCCATTTTTGAATGAATCAACGAACGTTACCGGGATGCCATTATTTATCTATACCATTATTTTCTTCGGTATTACGTTTTGGTTATCACTGAATCCCTCAAGATTAGTGGATCGAGTGGGAAAGGTCTTAACACCTTTGTTACTTCTAGTTCTTGGAAGTTTAATCGTAGGGGCTTTTATCCATCCTCCAGGTCCACTTTCAGCTCCTTCAGCGAAGTATGAGGACGGCGTTTTCTTTAAAGGTTTTATTGAAGGTTATCTTACGATGGATGCAATTGCAGCTCTTGTATTTGGAATTGTGGTGATTCAAGCCGTCAAGGATAAAGGCATCACAGATCGAAAAACCATTTCCATCGCTGTATTGAAAGCTGGAATCCTAGCAGCAATAGGGTTAACGGGTATTTATTTATCACTTGCCTATATAGGAGCTACAAGTGTTAATCTTCTTGGTTCAGTTAATAACGGAGGAGAAATCCTCTCTAGCGTTGCGAGTTACCTGTTCGGCTCATTTGGCACACTTCTTCTTGGAGCCGCGATTACATTTGCTTGTTTAACAACATCTGTAGGACTAGTAACGGCATGTGGCGAGTATTTCTCAAAAACATATCCAAAGCTTTCTTATAAGTTTGTCATTCTGATCGTTACAATTTTCAGTGCTTTTGTGGCAAACCTTGGACTGACTCAATTGATTACATTTACATTACCTGTTTTAATTGCGATTTATCCTGTAGCAATTGTATTGATCTTCTTAACATTCATGAGCTACCTATTTTCTATCCATCACTACGTTTATAGGGGGGCTATCATTTTGACAATCCTTATAAGTGTTCCTAACGCCCTTGAGGGCGCCGGGATTATAATGCCTGGGATTACCATTCTACATAAGCTCCCACTCTATAGTGATGGCGTAGGATGGATTGTACCCGCTATCATAGGTGGAATAGTAGGATGGATAATATCTAAGAAAGATAGAACATCATAATTTTGCTAACGCAGACAAATTGTCTGCGTTTTTTTAAAAAGAAAAATACTGATTACAACAAAAAAACTCTCCTCAAGGAGGAGAGTTATGATTTAACAGGTTCTCTTACATCTTCTTTCAACGATTGAAGCACCTGTGGATCAACCTTTTCAATGGCAACTTCAGCTGTTGATAATGCTTCATCGTACTCATATTGTCTGAAGTGATCTTCTGCTTTTTGAAGCAGTTCATCTACACTTCTGTGCTTCCCTCGATATCGATTCCCAAACTGAATCAAGCGTTCGGTCAGAATGGCGTCTTCGACAAGCTTTTTTGTTATTTCAGTGCTATGTTCAACCGCACGTTCAGCATCAGAAAGCACTTCATTAATTTGATAAATATCAAGCGGTACGTCTGAAAGACGATCACTTAATTCTACAATGATATCCTCTGCCAGTTCATAACCATCTAAATATGATTCTGGAATGCCTGGTAGATTACTTAACTTCATCATTCTTCTTGATTCAATTAATCTTCTTTTCAAATCTTTAATCGTCTCAAGCGCTTTAAGCTCATCTTTTCTTAACATATGCAAATTCTCTTTTTGAATTTGCATTTCATGATCAATTGAAGCAAGATCTTCTTTTAAGGAAAGTACCGTTTCAGCAAGTGTGGTAAATGCCTGCTTATTGCCTTCAACTGCTCCAATAACAGCATTAAACCGAATATGCATATCAGAAATCTTTTTCTCAATTTCTTTAATCATTTTCAATTCCTGTTCCTCTAAACGGTAGCTGAGCTGTACAACATTCGTTTCTTCTTGCAAGTCTTGAAAGTGATTATTAGTTTTAAGCAGCTCATGTTCAAGCTCCTCTACTTTCTCCGTAACAAGATGCCTTGCATCTACTTCAGATTCCAATTGATCATATAATCCTTCAATATTTCTTCGCACTGTATCAATTTCTATCTTGATCTCTTCGACTTCCGTCTTCTCAATAGCCGAATCCCATCTGACTAAATCTGATTCGACGTGTTCAATATGATCTTGAATTTCCAAATGATCAAGTACATAGCCTTCAGACTCCATCACGGAAGTTCCATCTTCAAGCTCTTTTAGTTGAGAAGGTATCTGCGTATGCACAAGCGCTATTAATTCTGGTGTAACAGAAATTTTTTCTTGAACAGCTGTTAACCGCTCTTGGGTTTCTTTCAACACACTTCTAGCTTCAAGATAGTTACCTTCTTCGGTTAGTTGTTCATAACGCTTAAGATTTTGTTTAAGTTCTTCGAGTTCAGCTTCTAGTGTAGGATAAGCCTTACCAAGTGAACGATTTTGCGAAAGAAGTCGCTGTTTGGCTTCCCTGAATACCTCTTGAACGGAAACAATTTCTGTTCTATTCTGCTCTTCACTCGAAACGAGCTCATTAATATCTTCTAACATTAGTTCAATCCGCTTTTCAATCTGTTCTAATCGTTCACGTGTTTCAACTAATGTTGCTTTCGCTTTTCTAAAGCGATACCTCTCAGCAGCTTCCTCGGTATCCATAAGCTGCTCTTCCAAGTTGGGAAGCTTAACTGCTACGATCTCATCCCACTCTTCACGCCATTTTTCAAATTTTTCTTCCGTTTGACCTGACATTGTTAGACCTTTCACCTTCGAAATCTCATCTGTCACAGGTCTGTTTAATATATCAATCTTCCATTCTTCTAGACGATCGATTTCATTGTATATTTTTCTTCTAGCAAAAGTGCCGTATAAAATGACGGCAACAAGTAAAATAATCGCAATGACAATATACTCCAACGGAAGCACCCCTTCTTCCACATCATCAATTTATGTATACATGCTAAAACAGCAGTCTAAATCATCAGATATAGATCTTTTATAAACGAATATGTACGAATTTCATCAATGTTTTTATGATACCATGTAATTACCTCTTTGACTAAATAAATTCAATATTCGACAACTAAAATCCTTGATTTTATTATAAACTTTTTCATTTATTGAAAGAAGGTGCTTTTGGATGATTATTTCATATGATGGACACATACACTCTCCATTTTGTCCACATGGATCAACAGATTTATTTGAGGATTACGTAGAAGCTGCTATTCAGTTCGGTTACAAAGGCATGACATTTACTGAACACGCTCCTCTCCCACAAAATTTCCAGGACCCTGTTCCAAATCAAGATAGCGGAATGAAATGGGAAGTACTAGAAAACTACTTTGAAAATATTCAGCAGCTAAAACATAAGTTTAAGGGAAAAATTGAAATTAACTGTGGACTAGAGGTTGATTTTATTGAAGGCTATGAAGAAGAGACAAAACAGTTTCTTAATACAGTAGGACCACAATTAGATGATGCGATTCTTTCTGTTCATTTTTTGAAAGAAGGAACTAACTATACTTGCCTTGACTACAGTCCAGAAGCTTTTGAACGACTAATTGCTTCATTGGGTTCCGTTGATAAGGTTCACCAAAAGTATTACGAAACGCTATTGAAGTCAGTACATGCTGATCTAGGAAAGTATAAGCCTACTCGAATTGGACATATAACTTTAGCAAATAAATTCCAGAAAAAACACCCGTCTAAAAGTTCCTTTTTCTCGGAAATCTCTACATTACTTGATGCGATTAAAGGAAGGGGCTTTTCATTAGATTATAATGGAGCCGGAACAGTGAAACCTTTATGTGGAGAGCCATATCCAACTGACTGGGTTATACGTGAAGCAATAAAACGAGAAATCCCTCTCGTCTATGGCTCAGATGCCCATAGCGCAAAAGGGATAGGTCAAGGAGCAGAACGACTTATTACACACTCTCTACAATCACCAACTATGCTTAGCCGTTCATAACGAACGGCCTTGCTTCCCAAATTCCAGTCTTACAAATATATCGTTCTATCCATTCATTTAATTGTTTCGTATATCGTTCAATAAAGTAATGTTCATTTGGCTGAATATGATGCACTTCTAGTATATATTGAGGTTGCAAAAACGGCATAGAAAGCATGCCTCTCATTTGCATGATGATATAATCAATGGATTGTGGACGAAATTCCTCCCTTGCAAACCCCACCTCAAATATTTTGCTAAAGTAGTACTTTTCTTTTGCTAGATAAGTGGTCATGATTTCCCGAACAAGCACTGAATCAAAGGTGACCTCTCGAAGTACAAACCTTGCGAGTTGCCTATTCTGATACTGATACTCCATAATCCTTTCAATTGCTTCAGCGAGACAGCTTCTGGCAGATTGCGCATCAAGCTGCTGATATACTTTTTCGAGTTCCTTTACATACCCTTCTAGAAATGACGTCATTAGAAACTCAGCTAACCCCTTTTTGCCGTTAAAATAATACGAAATCAGGGCAACATTCACATCAGCTTTACCCGCTATATCTCGCACTGAAGTACCGTTAAAACCCTTTGTATTGAAAAGTTGAATGGCGGCCTGTATGACACTTCGCTTCGATGCTGTATCTCGCTCCTGTTTCACTAGGAACCACCTCCAAATAATACGATCTAAATTATTGATTCGGTAATAACATAGGCAATCCTTTATTAATCGTACGACAAAATATGTGTATTAATCTGCAAGATTTGATATGATGGTCATAATTTCGATGTAAGGAAGAGGTGTTTTGACATGTTTGAAGTCGAATCCTATTCAGGCAAAAGAGAAAAAGATTATCAAATGGTAATTAAACAACTAAGAGCACTGCTAGATGGTGAAACAAATCAGCTCGCTAATCTTGCAAATGCCTCTGCTTTATTAAATCAGTTTCTAACAGATGTCAATTGGGTTGGATTCTATTTATACGAAAAAGAGACCGATCAACTTGTGCTCGGACCTTTCCAGGGACTTCCAGCATGCGTTCGTATTCAGAACGGTAAAGGAGTCTGCGGCACAGCATTTAAAGAAGGCAAGACGATGCGAATTGGCAATGTTCATGATTTCCCCGGACATATTGCATGTGACGCTGCTTCACAATCTGAAATTGTAGTGCCAATGTACACTTCAGATAAACTACTCGGAGTGCTTGATATCGATAGCCCTAAAGTTGGCCGTTTCGATGAATTGGATCAGGAGTATTTAGAGAAATTTACTAAAGCATTGCAAGATTTTCTTTAGAGTTGAAGTAAAGTGCTTTGAACCTATACTACTTAAAAAACCATTAGAGAAATTCTCTAATGGCTTTTTTTAGTTCTCTAACGCTTGAAGAATATCTTCCCAAATATCCTCCCATGCTTCAAGACCAACAGAAAGGCGAATAAGAGTTTCACTAATTCCCATCCTTAATCTCTCCTCTTCCGGGACAATCGCATGTGTCATTGTAGCGGGATGTTGAATCAGGGTTTCGGCATCTCCGAGACTAACAGCTATTTTAATCATATTAAGTCTATTCATGAAGGCTTGGGAGTCTTTCTTCCCCCCCGCAATTTCAAAACTAATTAAACCGCCTGAGCTTTTCATTTGTTTTTGAGCAATAGCATACGATGAAGATTCTTCCAAACCCGGATACATCACGTTCGTTATAGCAGGATGCTCAGCTAATTTCCTCATAATTTGTTTAGCATTTGAAGAGTGACGATCCATTCGAATAGGGAGGGTCTTTAAGCCTCTTAACAATAGCCACGCATCGAATGGTGAAAGAATTCCACCTATATCCTTTTGCGTACTTTTAGCAATTGAAGAGATGGTCTCTTGGTCACCCACAACTAAACCAGCTACCACGTCTCCATGGCCACTAATATATTTCGTTGCACTATGCAAAACAATGTCACAGCCAAATTCTAACGGGCGTTGTAAATAAGGAGTCGAAAATGTATTATCCACCACAACCTTAATTCCTTTTTCTTTTGCGACTGCAGAAACCATTTCAAGATCAATTAATTTCAATGTTGGATTAATCGGAGTTTCAATATATATAACTTTAGTATTTGGACGAATTGCTTTTTGTAGTTGCTCAACTGAGTCTAGCGGAAGCAAGTCATGTTCGACTGAAAATTTCTCTTCTAACATTTTAAGTAATCCGAAAGTACATCCGTAGACCCCTTCTGAACAAAGAATGTGATCGCCTGTCTTCACTAGGTTCAAAAGAACAGCAGACACAGCGGCCATTCCTGAACCAAACGCTAAGCCTGCCTCAGCATTTTCAAGAGAGGCAATCCGCTCTTCCAACATTCGAACAGTAGGGTTTCCAAGTCTTGAATAAATATAGCCAGGCTCCTCACCTGCAAACCTTCGTTCACCAGCCTCAGCTGTTTCAAAGGTAAAAGTTGATGTTTGATAAATAGGAGATGCCAGGCTGTTGTGATGCGATTTAGATTCATATCCATCATGAATTGTTTTTGTCTCAAAGCGATGCTTCCTTGTCAAAATAATAACCCCCTGTTATAAAATAACTAGATACACCTCCATTGTAAGCGTTTTCAATTATAAGGTGAAGAGGTATTTATCTTTCTCATATCCTAAAAAATGATGTCGACGTGCTATCTATTCATCTCATTTCTACTAAAGTTGACATCTAATGCTGAAAGAGTTACAATAGCATTTGTGTAAAATAAGAATGGGCAGCAGCGTGACGGGCTGTGATTTCATTGTGTTCCTTTTAATAGGTACGCCGCGTAACCTCCGGCTGTCGAGGTGAAGGCGTGTGAAAACACAATGTGCACAAACCGGAATCACGACACTGTTTTTATTTTATACCAATAATAATGGTATAAAGGAGGAGCTAATTATGGCTCGTTATACAGGACCAAGTTGGAAAATTTCTCGTCGTCTTGGTATTTCTCTAAGTGGAACAGGTAAAGAATTGGAAAAGCGTCCTTACGCTCCAGGTCAACACGGACCTAACCAGCGTAGAAAGCTTTCTGAATATGGTCTTCAACTTCAAGAGAAGCAAAAGCTTCGTCACATGTACGGCATGACTGAGCGTCAATTCCGTCGTCTTTTCGATGATGCTGGCAAAATGAAAGGTGTTCATGGTGAAAACTTCATGATTCTTCTTGAAGCTCGTCTTGATAACCTTGTTTATCGTCTAGGTCTAGCTCGCACTCGCCGTCAGGCTCGTCAGCTAGTTAACCACGGCCACATCACAGTTGATGGCAAACGCGTTGACATTCCTTCTTACCGTGTAGCGACTGGTCAAGTGATCAGCGTTCGTGAGAAGTCTAACAACCTTGACATCATCAAAGAAGCTATCGAAGTAAACAATTTCGTTCCAGAATACCTTACTTTCGATGCAGATAAGCTTGAAGGTACGTTCTCTCGTCTTCCTGAGCGTTCTGAACTTCCTGCTGAAATCACTGAAGCTCTTATCGTTGAGTACTACTCTCGTTAAGCTGTTTCAAAAACCCCGGAACTTATTCCGGGGTTTTTTTATGTCCCAATTTACTTAGCACAAAAAACATAAAAAAAAAGAGAAAGACCCTCCTTTTTTTCAATGGGAGGGTCTTCCTCTTTATGATTGGCTGTTAATAACCGCTGGTGATTTTTAGCTCATTTACTCTCTGTGATAACTATTCGTTATTGGGAATTACCAGTATTAGTTAAAATAGCTAAATGATTAGTAAGTAAGAAGGTAATATTTCTTCTTCCCTCTACGAATAATCACGTATTGATTTTCGATTTGGTCGCTTTCTGAAATAACTTTATCCATTTCCTGACACCGTTCACCGTTGATATACACCGCTCCATTTTTCACATCTTCTCTTGCCTGGCGCTTAGATGAAGATATACCAGCTTCTACAAGAAGATCGATAAGTCCCTTTTCATTATCTTCTACATGGTAAGAAGGAACATCCTTAAAACCTAAACGGATTTCATCAGCTGTTAGCTGTTTAATGTCACCACTGAACAGCGCTTCCGAGATGTTGATTGCCTGCTGAAGTTTTTCTTCTCCGTGAACAAGCTTTGTCACTTCTTCAGCAAGAGTACGATGAGCTTCTCTTTTTTCAGGCGCCTCGATGTGCTTAGATTCAATCTCTTTAATTTCTTCAATACTTAAGAAGGTAAAGTAATGAAGGAATTTCACAACATCACGATCATCTGTGTTAATCCAGAACTGATAGAATTCGTAAGGAGAGGTTTTATCGGCATCAAGCCAAATCGCTCCACCTTCAGATTTACCGAACTTAGAACCATCACTCTTCGTAACAAGTGGGAATGTTGCTCCATAGGCTTTTGAAGACTCTTCGCTGCCTTCTTCTTTACGAATCAGTTCAAGACCTGCTGTGATGTTCCCCCATTGGTCACTTCCTCCAATTTGAAGACGACAGTTTTCTTTCCGGTAAAGCTGAAGAAAATCATATGATTGAAGAATCATATACGTAAATTCTGTAAAAGAAATTCCCGCTTCAAGACGTGAAGTAACAGAATCTTTCGCAAGCATATAGTTCAAACCAAAGTTCTTTCCAACATCACGCAGGAATGGAATAACATTTAGCTCCCCAATCCAGTCGTAGTTGTTTACAGCTTTTGCAGAGTTCGCATCTGTTCCAAAATCCAAGAAGCGAGCAAGCTGCCCCTGTAACTTATTCGTCCAATCTTTTACGATGTCTTCTGAATTCAACGTACGTTCATTTGAACGGCCACTAGGGTCACCAATCAGCCCAGTAGCTCCACCAACAAGCGCAATCGGCGTGTGGCCAGCTAACTGAAATCTACGTAGGGCTAGAACAGGCAAAAGATGCCCAATATGAAGGCTATCAGCTGTAGGATCAAAGCCAGAATAAAGAGCAATGCGGTTTTCTGAAAGTTCCTTTTCAAGGCCCTCTCTATCTGTAACTTGATTTAAAAGTCCTCTTGCTTCTAATTCTTCTAATATGTGCATGTAATCGACTCCCTTTCGTTAATAATATCTTTTGGCAAACCACTAAAATAATCTTAATAGGCAAAAAAAAACAAAAAAAACCCGCCCCAGAAAAGGGACGAGTTTAATCGCGGTACCACCCTTGTTGAAGAAAGTAACCTTTCTCCCACTCAGTCAGAATAACGGTCTGAACCGTCTAATGCTACACAGACACTGTCTTTCCCATTAGATGCTCATGGAGGTAATTCACATTTTCCTTTATGCTGATTCTCACCGCACATCAGCTCTCTGAAAAAGGGAGAAAAATGCTACTTCGTCCAATCAAGGCATGTCGTTCATTAAAAAACACTAATTAAATTAATATCACAAAGGTAAAATCATGTCAATTCTAAGCCTATAGAAATCCCTACCAGTTTATACAAATCTCGACGACATATGCTATAATAAACAGGATTAATTTGAGGGGGTATAGGAATGCGAGAGCTTTTTTCTTCTATCAGGCAGAAGTGGAACGCGTTCATTGATAGATTACAAGAATATAACATCTTAACCGGGTCCAGGATCGCCTACAAAGTGACTTGGAATTTATTTCTTATTTTTATCGTGCTAGGTCTAATGGGCACTATTTTCGCCGGTGGTGTTGGTGCAGGATATTTCGCATCACTTGTTAAAGATGAACCGATTCGCTCTTACGATGAGATGAAGAGAGACGTTTATAACTATGAAGAAACCAGTGAGGTATATTTTGCAGGTGATGTTCTTCTTGGTAACTTTCGTTCTGATATTGAGCGAAAAGAGGTTGAGTTAAAAAACGTTTCTCCTCTTCTACAAAAAGCAGTTATTTCCACAGAAGATGAATATTTCTTCGATCACGATGGTATTGTTCCAAAAGCAATTGGACGTGCCGTTCTTCAAGAAGTCACCAATTCAGATGATCGAAGCGGTGGTAGTACATTAACACAACAGTTAGTTAAGAACCAGATTCTAACAAGAGAAGTTTCTTTCGAACGAAAAGCAAAAGAAATGCTACTCGCTCTTCGACTCGAAAATTTCTTTAATAAAGAAGAAATTCTAGAAGCATACCTTAATATCGTTCCTTATGGACGAAATGCTTCCGGTAATAATATTGCGGGCGTACAAGCAGCCTCACAGGGCATATTTGGTGTAAATGCTAGTGATTTAAATTTGCCTCAAGCTGCATTCATTGCAGGTATTCCCAAAAACCCTTATACATACACCCCTTTTACAAATTCGGGTGAGGTAAAGAAGGATCTTTCAGCTGGAATCGATCGGATGGAATTTGTTCTATATCGTATGTATGAAGAAGAAACAATCACTGAAGAAGAGTATAACAAAGCGCTAGAATACGATATTGAAAAAAATCTAGCTGAGTCTTCGCCTTCGCCAGTAGAAAAATACCCTTACCTTACATTTGAGATTGAAGATCGTGCGAAGCGAGTTCTTGCCGAGCAGATCGCCAATGAAGAAGGATATGACGGGAAGGAACTTTCGAAGAGTGTAGACTATTACAATCAAATTACTTATGATGCTAACGTTACTGGTAGATCTGCAACGGAAATAGCCAAGAAAATGGATTTGAAATGGGAAGAAGTTCAAGAAAATTCAGATGTATTCCTTGAATTTATGAGTAATGCAGAGAAAGAGCTTCGCAAAAATGGATATAAAATATATACTACAATTGACAAAGATATTTATGAATCTATGAATGCTGCAAGAGATAAAGTGCTAGAAAACGGAAGCTATTTCCAAAGTGCTAAAACTCTCTCCGTGCAAAATCCTGAAACTGGAGAGCTTGAAAATAAAGAATTTCCTATGCAAGTAGGTAGTATCCTCATCGAAAATGAATCTGGAAAAATTCTTTCATTTGTTGGGGGAAGGGATTTCGCGCAAGAAGAACTTAATCATGCTACAGACGCTTATCGATCAAACGGTTCTACAATGAAACCATTGCTTGACTATGCCCCGGCAATGGAAATGGGAAAAGTTCAGCCTGGCTATATTGTGCCAGACTTACCAATTCAAGATGGATATAATCCTGGTAACTATTCATCAAACTACCATGGTCTTGTAACTGCACGTAAAGCGTTGGAAAGGTCTTATAACGTTCCAGCTGTTCGAGTTTATAACAAAATGAACCCAGTGGACGCAACCGACTATTTGGTGAAGATGGGCTTTAGTACAATGACTCTTGATGATCGCACCAATCCTTCAATGGCAATTGGTGCGCTACAACGGGGAGTAAGTGTCGAAGAGAATACCAACGCATTTGGCACGTTTGCTAATGGAGGAAAGTTTGTTGATGCTTATTTAATTGATAAAATAGTTGACCGCGATGGAAACACCATTTTCGAACAAAAACCAGAACCAGTGGATGTTTTCAGTCCTCAAACTGCCTATCTATCAATCGATATGATGCGTGATGTAGTTAACCAGGGTACTGCCCAAGACATTCCAGGGAAATTAAAATTCGCTTCTGATTGGGCAGGAAAAACAGGAACTGGACAAAATTATTATGATTCATGGTTTGTAGCAGTCAACCCTAATGTTTCACTAGGTGTATGGACTGGATATGACAAACAAATTAGCATGGATAGTCAATATGCCAACAGAAACAAAAACTTATGGGCACTATTTGCTAATGCCGCTTATGATAAAAAACCAGAAATAATGGATCCAGAAGAATCATTCAAAATGCCAACGGGTATTGTGCGACGTTCGTTCTGTGGTATATCTGGAAAGCTCGCCTCTGATCTCTGTCAGAAAGCCGGACTTGTCAAAACTGATCTATTCAATGCAAAGTATGTACCAACTGAAGTGGATGACAGTCTCACTCAAGGACGTTATGTCATCATGAATGGTAAGACCTATCAAGCACTTAGTTCCACTCCAGAAGAGTTTGTATCCAGCGGAGTCATGATTAAAGAGGATTACTTCTCAGGAGTTGATATTTCACAGCTTCTCCCTTCTGGATTTAGTGATTTAAATATCGTTTCAGAAGGAAAAACTGCTTCAGAAAATGGGAAAAAACCAGGCGCAGTTGGTGGCGTTTCAATAAGTGGCTCTTCACTAAATTGGGGGGCTTCAGGTGAAAGTGATATTGTTGGTTATCGTATTTATCGCGCTTCGAACGGTAGTAGTTCATTTACGAAGCTTGGAAGCGTAAAAGCATCTGATGGTAGCTCATTTAACATCCCTTCTGGTGCTTATGCCTATTACGTAACAGCAGTTGATGTAGCTGGGAATGAATCGGGACCATCGGCTAAAGTAACAAATGGAGATTGGTCTGATAAACCAGAGCCAAAACCTGAGAAAAAGCAAGAAGCAGAACCTTCAACAGATGAAGAAAATGATGAGGCTTCTGATAATGAAGAGAACGAAAATAATGCTCCCTCCGATAATGAGAGTGATGAATCCAGCAACTCAGAAGATTCATCTTCAAATGAAGGGAATACCAACACCGGTGAAAATGCAAATGATAACAACTCCAACAACTCCGGTAATGGAAATAACAATGGAAACAGTAGTCCTACAAATGGTGCTGAAAGCGGAAATAATTCAAACAGCACCGGCGGCAACACAAGCAATAACGACCAGTAAAAAAACAGCCTGCAGCAATATGCTGCAGGCTGTTTTCTATTAACTAATCTTCCATTGTAGACAAATCGCCAGTTGGTAAATCCAGCTCCCACGCCTTTAATACGCGACGCATGATCTTACCACTTCTCGTTTTCGGAAGCTTATCTCTAAATTCGATTTCTCGAGGTGCTGCATGAGCTGCAAGTCCTTTTTTAACGAAATTTCTTATCTCTTCCATCAGTTCATCAGACGGTTCATGACCATCTCTAAGTGAAATAAAGGCTTTAATAATTTCACCCCGCACAGGATCCGGTTTCCCAATCACCCCAGCTTCAGCAACAGCACTATGTTCGACTAGTTTACTTTCAACTTCAAATGGACCAACTCTTTCACCCGAAGTCATAATAACATCATCGACTCGCCCCTGGAACCAGAAGTATCCGTCCTCATCTTTATAAGCTGAATCGCCAGATACGTACCAGTCTCCTTTTAAGAAATAGCTTTCATATTTTTCAGGACGATTCCAAATCGCTCGCATCATTGATGGCCAGCCTTTTTTAATCGCAAGGTTCCCCATTCGATTAGCAGGAAGTTCATTTCCTTGATCATCTACGATTGCTGCGTGCACGCCTGGAATTGGTTTGCCCATTGATCCTGGCTTTATTTCCATTGATGGATAATTACTGATTAGCTGTGCTCCCGTTTCTGTCATCCACCAGTTATCATGAATTCTCCGTTCAAGAACTTTGTTACCCCATTTAATAACCTCAGGATTTAATGGCTCTCCTACGCTTAGTACATGACGTAAAGATGAAAGTTCGAATTTCTTAACGATCTCATCTCCCGCCCCCATAAGCATACGAAATGCAGTAGGAGCACTATACCATACAGTTACTTCATATTTTTCGATCGTACCGTACCAATCTTCGGGACTAAAACGACCACCACGAATGACGTTCGACGTTCCAGCAAGCCATGGAGCAAATATGCCATATGACGTCCCCGTTACCCAACCTGGATCAGCTGTACACCAGTAGACATCATCTTCTTTTAAGTCAAGTACCCATTTCGCCGTTTGATAGTGTTGTACCATCGCATTATGAACATGAAGTACGCCTTTCGGTTTACCAGTTGAGCCTGATGTGTAATGCAGAATCATCCCATCTTCACGGTCAACCCATTCTATTTTAAGCTTCTTTTCTGCTGATTCAAAATGCTTATAAAAGTCTATATAAGGACCTTCTTCTTTAACGTTATCTCCTACTAGCACAACACTTTCGAGATTAGGAAGCTCATCAACCGGAACGCGTTCAAGTAGCTCAGGTGTTGTAACAAGTACCTTTGCTTCACTATCCTCAAGACGATCCCTTACTGCACCTTCCATAAAGGCTTCAAAAAGTGGGCCAGCAATCGCACCTAACTTAAGCGTTCCGAGTAGAATGAAGTATAGCTCTGGAGATCTTGGCATGAAAATAAAGACCCTATCTCCTTTTTCGACATTCACTTTTTTTAGAACGTTACCTGCTTTGTTACTCATTGCTTTCATCTCACTGTACGTATACTTCTCATCTCGTGTTGGGTCAGAAAAATAAAGAGCTACTTTGTTTTTACGATCGGACTCAGCGTGCCTATCGATTGCTTCGTAGGCCATATTGACATTACCTGTCTCACTCCAGGTAAATGTTTTCTCCACGTCTTTCCAATCAAAATTCTCGTATGTAGCTTCATAATCCTGTAAATTATGATTACCCAATGTAGCAGAAAGCGGTTTCAATTCCATAAGTAATCTCCTCCTTCTCCTTCATGTCTTTCACTGATAGTATAACATAAATTCCTAATTTTTTAACAAATGACAAAACTTCAAAAAATAACATTGAAACCCCTTACATTTCTCACGTTTCATGTATAATAAGAACTGAGACCATTATTAAAAGGTGGTGACTAGATGGAACATCGTAAAACGTATAATGCAATCGAGAAGAATACCCCGCATGGAAAACTTATTATTGAAGGACCAATTACTCCAGATCGCCTGGCATCCTATCATTTACATAAGGACCTTGTCGCATTTCGCCCACCGGAACAACAGCATAAAGCACTGGTTGAAATAGCAGGTCTGCCTGAAGGCCGTATCATTGTGGCTAGAGAAAGAGAAACCATTGTAGGCTATGTCACATTTCTATATCCAGACCCACTTGAACGTTGGTCAGAAGGTAATATGGAAGATTTAATTGAATTAGGAGCAATTGAAGTTATTCCAAAGTACCGTAATGCTAAAGTCGGCAAAAGCCTTCTCAAAACGTCATTTATGGACGATGCAATGAATGATTACATCGTGATAACTACCGAGTATTATTGGCATTGGGACCTTAAAGGAACAGGTTTATCAGTTTGGGATTATCGTAAAGTGATGGAGAAAATGATGAATGCAGGAGGTCTTGAGTGGTATGCAACGGATGATCCTGAAATAAGCTCTCATCCTGCAAATTGCTTAATGGCTAGAATTGGGACAAGAATTAACCAGGACTCTGTTCAAGCGTTTGATCGCCTGCGATTCCATAATCGCTTCATGTATTAAGAATGCAAAGGAGTGAGCCAAGTTGGTCATTGAAGAAATTATGAATCAAAATGTTTTTTCACTTGAAGAGAACCAAACCATTGCTGATGCCATTAAAATGATGAGAGAAAAAAACATTCGCCATCTCCCTATCGTAAATAGCGAAGGGGAACTCACTGGCATTATATCAGATCGAGATATTAAAGATGCTAGTCCATCAATTCTTGACTCAAATCCAAACAAGGACGTATTACAGTCTCCTCTTTCCTCTATTATGAAGAAAGACGTCATTACAGCTCACCCATTGGATTTTGTAGAAGAAATTTCTACGATCTTTTATGAGCAGCGCATTAGTTCGATTCCGATTGTTGAAAACCGAAAAGTAATCGGAATGGTTACGGAGACGGATATGTTACATACGTTAATCCTTTTGACAGGAGCACACCAGCCGAGTTCACATATTGAAGTACAGGTGGAAAATGTGTCAGGACAATTGGCCGATATTACCCAAATCATTAAAAAGCGCAATGTTAACATTATTAGCGTTCTAGTCTATCCGTGTAGTCACAATGAAAAATTCAAAAACATCGTTTTTCGAATACAAACGATGAATCCCACTTCCGTTGTAAACGATATTAAAAATGAAGGTTATGAGGTTCTCTGGCCAAATATGCCGGGTGTTCAAAAATGAAGTGCGACTCCCTTTTTGTATATTCCTCAGACTATTTAAATTATAAATTTAGTGACGATCATCCTTTCAATCATATACGTGTTAAGCTCACACAGGACTTGCTTACCGAAATAAATGCTTTAAATGATCAAGAAGTGGTCCCTCCTCGGATTGCAACCGATAGTGAAATTGCTCTTATTCATGATCCAGCGTACATAGAAGCAGTAAAAAAAGCTAGTAAAGGAGGCCTTGCATCCTCTGTTGCAGCTAACTACGGTCTTGGAACAGAAGATACGCCAATCTTTCCGAACATGCATGAAGCAAGTGCTCTTATTGTTGGGGGAACGCTCACTGCAGTTGATGCGGTTATGACAGGAAAAGCTGCTCATGCCCTTAACATAGGCGGAGGACTCCATCACGGTTTTCGAGGTAAAGCATCAGGCTTTTGCATCTATAATGACAGTTCAATCGCCATTGAATACATGAAACAAAAATATGGCGCAAAGGTCCTTTATGTTGATACTGACGCCCATCACGGAGACGGTGTGCAGTGGGCTTTTTACGATGATCCTGATGTTTGCACACTATCTATCCATGAAACGGGACGCTATTTATTTCCTGGAACAGGAAATATTAATGAGAAAGGTCAAGGAAAAGGATATGGGTTTTCATTTAATATTCCGATTGACGCTTTTACAGAGGACGAGTCATTTCAGGAAGTGTACGAGGATTCGTTTCGAAAAGTAATCGATTTTTTTAAGCCTGATGTAATCCTAACTCAAAATGGTGCAGATGCTCATTATTATGATCCGTTAACACATCTCTCTGTTTCCATGCAAAGCTATGAATTCATTCCAAAACTAGCACACCAATTAGCTCATAAGTATTGTGACGGAAAATGGATTGCCGTTGGCGGGGGTGGTTACGATATCTGGCGTGTTGTACCACGCGCTTGGTCAAGAATTTGGTTAGAAATGAAAGGGCTATCAGCAACCGGCGCCCTGCCAAAACAATGGATCGAAAGGTGGGCCCCACTCTCACCACTTTCTCTTCCAGAGAATTGGCATGATAAAGCTGATTTGTATGAGCCCATTCCAAGGAAACAGGAAATCACAGAAAAAAACAAACTAACTTGCGAACGAGCGCTTTATCAAATTGTGAATTAATAAAAAAACGAGCCTAGGCTCGTTTTTTTAATCTTGATTATGAGTAGTTGAATTACGATGTTGCAAACGATGGGGTAAAACAACCGTTTGTTCTTCTACTGTTTCTTTATTCATTAATTTTGTAAGAAGACGCATGGCAACAGCACCAATATCGTACATAGGTTGAACAACGGTGGAAAGCGTTGGTCGAACCATAGTTGCTAGTCTTGTGTTATCAAATCCAACGACCTCGAAATCTTCTGGAACGTTATAACCGTTGTCCTGTGCAGCGTGAATAACGCCTAGTGCCATTTCATCCGTACCTGCAAAGATAGCTGTTGGCTTCTCATCTAGTTCAAGAAACCCTTCCATTGCTTCAATGCCGGAGTCATAAGTATAGTCACCAATTGCAACGCAATCTTCATCGACTTTCATACCTGCATCTTCTAAGGCTGTTCGGTAACCAAGAAACTTTTCTTCTCCGTTAATTGGATCTTCTAATGGACCACTAACAAGTCCAATTTTTTTATGATCTTTTTCAATAAAGCTTGTCACAAGCTCATATGCAGCTTTTTGATAATCAATGTTAACTGACGGAATCTCCTGGCCCTTTTCTAGCGTTGCTGCTAGAACGATCGGAACAGGGGAGCGCTTAAATTCTTCAACATGTTCTTCTGTAATTTTACCGCCCATAAACACAATTCCATCTACCTGTTTTCCAAGCATCGTATTTAAAAGATGAATTTCTTTTTCTTTATTTTGATCTGAGTTACTCAAGATAATATTATATTTGTACATTGTAGCAATATCCTCAATACCGCGAGCAAGCTCAGCAAAGAAAATACTCGAAATATCAGGGATGATAACTCCGACAGTGGTCGTTTTTTTACTAGCAAGACCTCTTGCTACAGCATTAGGACGGTATCCTAGTCTTTCAATCGCCTCTAATACCTTTTTTCTTGTTGCAGGCTTAACATTAGGGTTGCCATTCACAACCCTTGATACAGTTGCCATTGATACTCCTGCTTCTTTCGCTACGTCATAAATCGTTGTATTCACGATGATCCTCCTTCATGCTCTTACGGACTTTAATTTATTTAATGATACGATACTATCCGTTTGACTGCAAACCAAAACCTATATCGACTAACACTAATAAACCACTATTAGCTGTGAAACACCTGCTATTATGACTATGTAGGTTATTTCACAATTAGATACTGTATTAAAGATAGCATATTTAGTCGCTTTTTGCTTTATATAAGCGTAAATTTTCAAAGACTAAATCATAAATCTGTCGTATTTGCTTCCATCTTTATATATGATAACACTCTTACGTTCTTTTATTCCAATAGAACCCAAGCCACTTAGGAAAATCAGGTTGAGGATTCATACATCATACACAGAAAAAAACCTTCTACTTATAAAGTAGAAGGCGCAGCTTTCGCTGGATTGAATAAACCACTTGCTTTTAGATCTTTAACAAATTGTTCGTATTGTGGAATATCTAACTGCTGAGCCGCATCGGAAAGAGCTACAGCTGGGTCTGGATGAACTTCCACCATGATACCGTCTGCTCCAATAGCTAGACCTGCTTTTGCTGCAGGGAATAGAAGATCTTTGCGTCCAGTTGAATGCGTTACGTCAACTAGAACTGGCAAATGAGTTTCCTGTTTAAGAATTGGAACTGCTGTAATATCCAACGTGTTTCTCGTTGCTTTTTCGTAAGTTCTAATTCCTCGCTCACAAAGCATTACTTGTGTATTACCGTTCGATACGATGTATTCTGCAGCATTAATGAATTCTTGAATTGTCGCAGATAAACCTCTTTTTAGAAGAACCGGCTTATCAACGGATCCTGCCGCTTTAAGTAACTCAAAGTTCTGCATGTTACGTGCTCCGATTTGAATTACATCAACGTACTTAACTGCTGTTTCAATATCTGCAGGGTTTACAATTTCACTGACTACAGCTAGATCGTACTCATCAGCGACTTGTTTAAGAATCTTTAATCCTTCTTCTCCAAGACCCTGGAAGTCGTATGGCGATGTACGTGGTTTGAAAGCTCCACCGCGAAGCATTTTAAATCCTTGCTTCTTAACAGCCCTCGCTACTTCAGCAACTTGCTCATAGCTTTCAACAGCACAAGGTCCTGAAATAAGAACTTGCCCGCCATCTCCAACTTTTTCGCCTTTAATATCAATAACCGTATTATCGGGTTGGCGTTTTCGTGAAACTAAAAGAGCCTTACGATGATCGTCTTCCTGTAACTCAAGGCTTGCCTTAAAAATTTCCTTGAATATATGTTGAAGAGTGGAATTATCAAAAGGCCCACCATTTTTCTCTGTAAGCAAATCAAGCATCTTACGTTCTCGAACAGGGTCAAAACGATTAATCCCCTGTGCTTTCTTTACTCTACCTATCTCTTTCGCCACTTCAGCACGCTCATTAATTAAATCAAGCAGCTGCAGGTTAATCTCGTCTAATTTCTCTCTCAACTCATCAATTTGGATATTAGCCATAATATCTCCACTCCTATCTGTTTAAGTGATTAGGGTTATTATATACGATGAAAAATAAAATGTCACTACTTTTCTTTTAATTCTTAAACGCTTTTAAGCATTAAACCATGTCAGTAAAAGAAAAACGGCTTTATAAAGCCGTTTATTTTAAATATTTTTTCGCAGCATCCGCTAACGAGGTATTAGTGATTCTCCAATGTGAATCATTCCATACGACCTCATTTTCATTAAACACTAGCGCTTGTGGCGACTGATGTTTTACCCCATATGAGTCAGCAATTTCAGTTGATAAAGGACGTGATTCCTGCACGTTCAAATAATACACGTCTTCTGACACACCCTCGGAAAACTTCTGAAATTCTTCAAAAGCTTGAGCACTTATTGGGCAAGTTGTACTATTTTTAAATAATAGAAATTGATTATTAGCTTCCTTGATGCGTTTGAAATCTTCTGATGTAGTTATTTTTGTAATGGCCATAAGTTTATCCCCCTTCAAATTGCTATAAATTCATTATAAAGAAGTTTACAGGAAATGAAAAAGAAGAAGCATTATGCTTCTTCTTTTTCATTTCTATATAACAAATTAGGACTTAGTAGGATTCTCCATTGAAGCCGGTTCTTCTTCAGAGAAATGATCGCTAAGATCCTGTTGGAAGCTCTCAACGTCAGCATCTGCCTGAGTATGCAGATCACTATTTTCTTCTGTTTCAAGATTACGATCTTTAATCTTTGAAACAATGTTATTCGATTGATCCGATACTTGCTTGTAAATTGTTGAAGATTTTTCTTTAGCACGGTTAGCAAAATCTGTGCTACGTTCTACTGCAGAATCACGGAATTGAGAAGTCTTTTCCTTCACTGCTCCAGCTTGTTGATTTAGATCACTTCTAAGTTCTTTACCTGATTTAGGTGCTGAAAGTAGTGCAGCTGCTGCACCAACGATTCCACCAATAAGTGAACCAATGATAAAATCTTTTGTGTTAATGTTGTTATCCGACATATAAATACCTCCTATTATTTTGAATCAACGTACTGATCTGTTGCTTTCTTCTTAACTTGCCATTTTTGCCATATTTGCATGGCAGCATTTCCCCACTGAACGACTTTTGTAACTTGTTCAGATTGACGCTCTGCCTCATCTGTTACTTTTCCAGAAATATTTCTTAATGAATGATTCATCTTTCCAAGTGATGTTCCAACTTCTTTTACTTGTACAAAAACAGTATCCAGAGCTTCAGATTTCCCCTGAATGTCTTCTGCAAGCAAATTAGTCTTATGTAACAGTGCAGTAGTTTCAGTTGTTAGACCATTCATTTGTTTTTCAAGGCTATCAAGTGTTTTCGCCGTATTACTCAGCGTATCCTTCAAGGATTTGAGAGTTTGGGCTACGAAATAAACAAGAACTGCAAATGCAATCGCAATAATAGCTACACTTAAATACAAAATAATCTCCATGTGCTGGCACCTCCCTTTTCTGAATCTCTTCCCTTCATTCCTCTTTCGTAAACACAAGTTTGTCATTTCACATACGAACGAAAAATGAGTCTACTTTACTACCCTACACCATAATTAATTCGTTACAAGTTTCATTATTCCTTTTTTAATTTTTTTTATAACACATTCTCATTCTTCTCTATCAGGAGAATAGTAAAAAAAAGAAGGCTCAAGGAGCCTTCTCGCTTAAATAGACGCTTTTTCGGTCTCATATGCTTCTTGATATTTCTGAATATCACCGGCTCCCATGAAAAGAAGTACTCCTTTATCATGATCATTAAGCTGCTGAATGGAATCTTCAGAGATCAAGTGAGCATTAGGGATTTTTTCAATCAGTTGATCAATCGATAACTGACCTGCATCTTCCCGTGCCGATCCAAAGATGTCGCATAAGTAAACAACATCTGCTTCTTTTAACACATCTGCAAATTCATTTAGGAACGTCTTTGTTCTTGTAAATGTGTGAGGTTGGAAAATGGCCACAACTTCACGATTTGGATACTTCTGATGTGCCGATTCTATAGTTGCTTTAATTTCAGTTGGATGATGCGCATAATCGTCAATTAGTACCTGATTGTCAACGACTTTTTCTGTAAATCTACGCTTAACCCCTTTGAAGTTTGCAAGTTGAGCAGCTACTGCATCTCCTGAAAGATTTTCATAGTGACAAAGAGCAACGACAGATAAAGCATTCAGCACATTGTGTTTCCCATACATCGGAATCTGGAATGTACGATAGTAATCATCACGAACATGAACATCAAATGTTGTCCCATGTTCATCAATTTTAATATTTGTTGCCTGAAAATCGTTTTGATCATCAAATCCGTAGAATACGACTGGTACTTTTGTTTGGATTTGCTGAAGGTAAGAATCATCACCATAAGCAATAATACCCTTCTTCACAAGCATTGCCATTTCCTGAAATGCCGAAAAGACATCATCAACATCTGAAAAATAATCTGGGTGATCAAAATCGATGTTTGTCATAATCGCATAGTCAGGCTGGTAAGATAAAAAGTGACGACGGTATTCACATGCTTCAAACACAAAATACTGACTGTCCTTTACGCCTTTACCAGTACCATCTCCGATAAGATACGATGTCGGTTCTGCTGCCCCAACAACATGAGACAACAAACCAGTTGTTGATGTTTTACCATGAGAGCCTGTTACAGCAATACTAGTGAATTTTTGAATAAAATCTCCAAGGAATTTATGGTAGCGATAAACAGGAAGGTTCATTTCTCTTGCTCGCACTAACTCTTCATGCTGATCATCAAATGCATTGCCGGCGATAATAATCATATCTTCTTTAATATTTTCTTCTCCAAATGGAAGAATAGTAATACCTTTTTGTTCAAGAGCCTCCTGTGTAAAGAAACGTTTCTCTACGTCTGAACCCTGCACACTGTATCCTATATCGCTAAGGATTTGTGCTAGAGCGCTCATCCCGGATCCCTTAATGCCAACAAAGTGATATATAGTCATTTCAGAACCTCCACACTTTCATTTCTTCTCCGCGTAACCTTTTTTAGTATATGATGTCATTACAAGTATGCGCTGCTTTTCTTTTCAATACTACATTATAGCAGAAAAAGAGACAGGTCTCCAATATAATTCATCAAAGTAATTTGGTACTACGGGCGCAAAAAAGACAGGATTTTGTTCCTGTCTTTTTTGCTTATTCAACACGCTCTAAACGCGGGTTGTGTCGATATTTTCTGCCTGCTTTAGCTTCTGCTTCATCATCAAGAATGACATTATCTCCTGTAAAGCCAATGTCTACTTTAAGCAAACTACTTCCAACACCATAAATATCAACAGGAACGTTTTGAGATTCAAACGTTCGAATTCTTTCTTCCGTAAAACCGCCGCTTACTACAATTTTCACATGCTCGAAGCCTTCTTTATCAAGGGCATCTCTAAGTGCAAAAATCAGTTCTGCATTAACCCCTCTTGGATCAAACGTCCCTAGAACATCAGGATTACGCCAAAAATACTGATCAACCATCGTACGAGAGGTATCAACTCGAACCCCCTTCAACGTCTTGCCAAATTCCCTTGCTACACGTAATGAATCCGTAATTACATCATTATTGTAATCAACAAGAGAAATCAATTCATCTTCAGGGTATTTTGCATAATAAGCTTTTGATGCTTCAACAACATCACCTTTAAAAAGTTGAATTAAGGCATGAGGCATAGTTCCCATTCCTCTTTTGCCCCACCATTCATTCATCGCATGGGTTGCCTGTGCAGTAGACCCCCCAATATGAGAAGCATACCCGTCACCCGCTTGTTGAGTATAATGATCATCACGATCGCCCATGAAAATAACCGGTTTTTGGATACCTGATGATCGTGCTGCTTTCACTACATGATAAACATTCGTCGCGACGGATGTTCTTCTGCCCAGAATACCATCAATAATTCCTTCGAGAAATCCGAAGTTTTGATATGGCCCTTTAATTTTCAAAACCGTTTCAAATGGAGAGATTTTATCCCCATCCTTTAGCGACTCTATTTCAAGCGATTCAGGGTCCTTCGCAAAGGTTTTTATGAGTGCAATTGCTTCATCTGAACCACAAAGAACGGCATCATGTTTTTGAAAGAACTGCATTGTCACAATATTGTCCGGCTTGAACTCTTCCACAATTTCGCATGTCTTTAGGAAGTAAACAGCTGAAAACCAGCCTTCACCTACACGCTCATCAAATTTAAAGGTTCGGTTCGTAAGCCTTTTTATTTTGCCTTGCATTTTAAGTTCAATTTCCTTCATAATGGGGCTCCTTCAAGTAGTTTGGTCATTCGAATGTGAGCTCTCTATGTTCAACCATTCACTTATCTGACTATAATTTAACATTAGCTTAACACTACTTATCATATAGAACCTGGCTCTATAAAACAAGTAGAAAAGATATGCACTATACGTGCATATCTTTTAGGAATGTTTCTTCAAAATCAGCTTTCGTCATTAAAATACTTCTAGGCTTGCTTCCCATAGCTTCAGATACTAATCCACGTTCTTCCATCATTTCAATTAGTCTTGCCGCTCGATTGAATCCTATTCGGAAACGACGTTGCAGTGCAGAAGAAGAAGCCTGACCTTGTTCAAGTGCCCACATGCACGCTTCCTCAAACAATTCATCTTCCTGATCATCGTACTGCTGCTTCTTCATCAAATCTTCTTTTTTGATCAAATAATTCGGCTTCCGCTGCTTACGTACGTAGGATGTCACTCGCTCAATTTCTTCGTCCGAAACAAAATTACCTTGCAATCGAACTGGTTTCGAGGATCCATTCTCCAAACAAAGCATATCGCCTTTTCCTAGAAGCTTCTCAGCGCCACTTGTATCAAGGATTGTTCTAGAATCAATTTGCGAAGATACAGAGAAAGCAATACGTGTAGGGATGTTCGCTTTAATAAGCCCTGTAATTACATCAACTGACGGTCTTTGCGTTGCCACTAGTAGATGAATCCCACAAGCTCTTGCTTTCTGTGCAATTCGACAAATCGCATCCTCAACGTCCTGTGGTGAAACCATCATTAGATCAGCGAGTTCATCAATCACAATGACAATGTATGGTAGTTTGTGCTGAGGTTCTCCGTGGTTTATCGCTCGCTCGTTATATCGCTTGATATCTCGAACACCAGCTGCCGCAAATTTCTCATAACGCTCTTCCATTTCATCCACTGCCCACTTTAAAGCAGTAGTAGCTTCTTTCACATCATTAATAACTGGTGTGACTAGATGTGGCAGGCCATTATATGGTGCAAGTTCTACCATTTTAGGATCAATTAACATCATCTTTACATCATTAGGATTTGCTTTAAGCAATAAGCTCACTAAGATCGAATTGATACATACACTCTTACCAGACCCTGTAGCACCCGCAATAAGACCATGAGGCATTTTTTGAATATCAGTTATTTTTGCTTCCCCAGCAATGTCAAAACCGAGCGCCGCATTCAATAGTGAACCTTCAGATTGGAATGCTCCACTTCGAACAATCTCCCGAATAAATACAGGCTTACTCGTAGGGTTTGGCACTTCAATTCCTATTGCATTCTTTCCAGGTATCGGTGCTTCCATTCTTATGTCTCTAGCTGCTAGACTTAATTTAATGTCATCACTTAAATTCGTAATCTTATTCACCTTAACTCCTGGACTTGGCTGCACTTCGAAACGGGTAACCGTCGGCCCCATTGTTGCCCCTACTACCTTAGCCTGTACATTAAAGTTTGAAAGGGTTAGCTCCAATAGTTCCCTTTGCTCTTCAAGCCACTGCTCGTCATTACCTTCATTACGAGGAGGGATATCAAGAAGTGAAATAGGAGGAAGTTTATATTCTGCTCCACTGCCTGGTTTTTTTGTTAAATGACGTCGGTCATTCGCAAGCATCATTACATTGTAAGGAACCTGCGGCTTTGGTCGAGCGGAATCCCGTCCGGATTGTTCTTGAACATTTTTCTCCTTATGTTCAAGATTTTGAGACGACTCCTCAATTGATTCTTCTATTTGTTCTCGCTGAAACTGCTGTTCTACTTCGAGTTGATTAGATGGTTCTGGTTCTGGTTCTGGTTCTGGTTCTGGTTCTGGTTCTGGTGATTCTTCAATAGCTGTTTGTTCCTCATTTTGATTCTCAACAATAAACTCTTCATCTGAAATGATAAAATCCTCTTCCATATCATCTGTCACTTCATAATCAGCAGTCCACTCTGATTTCTCTTCGTTTTCATCTTCTAGCATCTCGCTCTTTTGAAGGTCGTTTGTTTCTTCTAATGTTACATCTTCAGTGAGAGTTTCTATTTGCTCCCACTGTTCCTCAGTCTGACTGATTTCCGATTCAGCTTCCCTATATTGCTCACTCTCTTTTTCTGTCTCAAGAGGTAAGGAAGCACCGCTTTTAACTTCAAAGTTGTTCTTATCAGAAATGAAGACCTCTCTATTGTCTTCTCTATCTTCTTCATTAACAATTGCATTGTTTGTCGTTTCTTCTTTCACACTAACGGCTTCAGTCTCTTGCTGATCGACACCTTGAGTAACTTGATCTGAATCCGTCAGTATGCCGTTCCCTTCGCTTAGTGAATAAGGTTCAGGTTCCTGGATAAGTTTTTCAATTACGTCACTTTTATCGAGTGATGTGTATCGATTGTTTGGATGCGATTTTTTTACTTCTTCTTCCATTTTTTCAGTAACAGGACGTTTGCTAAAACCATAAATAGGTGATGGGATTTGAGATGGTTTGAAATTCACACCTGAGAACTTTTTATTTGTTACTGAACCGTTGTTTTCTGAAAGCCCATCCCTCGTCGTTTTGCTGGAGGGGCCATCTTTCTTCGGAGAAGTGATGCTCTGATTACGATTCTCAGCCTTAGGTTTATTCGTAGGTAACTGTTCACTTTGATGGCGTTGGACTTCTTTTCTCCCATCTTTATTCTTTTGGTTATTTGAATGATCCGGAATAAGAGGGAACCGAAAGTTCCCTTCTCTTGGGTATTGGTGAACAATCCTTGCTTCATTCTTCCGATTTGCACTTTCCATCCGCCCAATGGAATGTTTTCGATCAGGTCGGTCTTTTAACGATTTTGTTTCTTTAACATCTGCTTCCTTTCTTTGAGGTTCTTCTTCCTCATCAAGGTCAAATAATTTATTCCACGCTTTTTTTATCCAATTATTATCCAACTACTATCACCTTTTCTAATTAAGCCCTTTTAGGTCGATTTGTTCTTCTATTTTATCGGAAACTCCCCTATCATTGTAAGGCTGTTTCTAAAATCTTTCGTAAAAAAAACAGGTTCTTCGTCTAAAACCGTAAAAATAGGTTCAATATTTCTTATTCCCAATTTTATAGAAAGAAAAAACCTACTAGAAAAATTTCTAGTAGGCCTTAAATTCCGTACCAATTTCATGATCCTCTGGAAGGACCAGAATTCCTTTCTCCTGAGGAGCATCTGGTAGTGCAAGTTCTTTTGCTGAGCAAATCATTCCCGTTGATTCAATTCCTCGCAAGCTCGCATCCTTTATGATCATACCAGAAGGCATGACGGCTCCGACCTTCGCAACAACCACCTTTTGCCCTTTGTCGACGTTTGGAGCACCACAAACGATTTGGAGTTTTTCTTGTCCTACGTTCACCTGACAAACATTTAATTTATCAGCATTCGGATGCTTTTCCATTTCCTCGACATAACCCACAACAAACTTAGGGGAAGCATCGTATACAAGCTCATCGTCAAATCCATTAGCTTGGATGGCCCGATTAACAGCATTAACAAGCTCTTCGCTTTCCTCAACAACACCTGAGCTTGTTAACTCTTGGATTTGTGAAAAATGAAATAGATTATAGCCAATAGTTTTATTTGTTTCTTTACTATAAATACGTGCAACATTCTCTTTGCGCTGAACTGCTTTATCTTCTCGTTCAGTACTTCCTAAAGTAACGATTAGTGTATCTCCAACGCCTTCTTTATTGTAAAACATGTTCATTGTCCATGTACTCCTTTTATCAAACAGTTATTTTTTCGGTTTGTTTTTCGCCATAATAAATACCGGCTCTAATTTTCCATCTTCATACATAAAGGGAAGTCCAGTTACTGGTACGAGTCCACTAGAAAAGAAATGCATGGTCAACTGTGCAAGCGCATCATAACCTTGTTCATTCTCAATATCAGCAAAAATCAGGACATCTTGATGAGGAACAGCTACCGCTAATTCACCCTTCGCACTCTTCTCCATGCGTTCCAATAATGAATCGTTAAGAATTCTACTTGCGTCATAGCCGTCGTTAGTATTCAAGAAATAAAATGTATTTCCTGCAACCGTATCTGCTTTTACTTCAGTAGATAACCCTCTTAAATTGAACAATGACACTTCATGCAAAGCTTCTTTCGTCCAATTTTCCTTCTTTAACCATTCCTCATCAATCAAGCGATAAGAATGACCAAGATCAAGTGCATAGTAGATTCTTGTCTCCGCCGTATGTTCTTCAAAAACAAACGGAACGCCAGCTTCCGTTTCAGAAGCAAATGACCCCGAGCGAATGACTGGAAAAATGCGGTTTTCTTTGCCATTAAGTTCTTGCTTCTCTCTCATTACTTTTAACGTTTCTTCTACATGATGAACGACTTCATCTAGTATCTTTTCGCCTCGCTCTTCATACTTAGCGGACAGCCCCTTTAATCCAAGACTGATTCCTTTACCTGTTGCACTATCTTCTACCCTAAGTTTTTCTTCCTTTTGATTGTATGTAAGCTCACGATCTTCTTGTTGAAGACTTTTTTCGAGCAATTTCTTTAATTCTTTTGGTTCCATATTTTCACCACCTATAATTGAGATGTTCTTTTATCATACCATGAAATAAACCAATACAAAAACAAAGCTATGCCAAGCATAGCTTTGTACGAAATTACTTAACTTCTGTAAGAAATTCCTCAATTTCTTCCTTGCTTTTTCTCATCTTACTTACAAATCTTCCTGTCTCTTCACCTTCATTAAAGGCTACAAAACTCGGGATGCCAAAAACATCCATTTCTTGGCAAAGTTCAATATGATCATCACGATCAACGTAATAGAAATCTAGCTCAGAGTATTTCTCTTCTAAATCTGGAAGAAACGGTTCGATTACGCGGCAATCGGGGCACCAATCTGCGGAAAATAACAAAACCGATTTCCCTTCTTTAATTGCTTGTAAATATTCTTCATGATTGACAAATTTCTTCATGATAAACCTCCTAATACTAATCGGTATTAATTTTCATATCTCCTAGACGAATGAGTCCTTTTTTTCTCATTACCTCGGATATTAGCAGACTTATAATAGCTGGTCCAATAAAATGCAATAGAAGAATAGCTGTCCAAATATTTCCTCCGGTACCCATAACGTTTAATGTCATGATTTGTCCAACAAAGCCGCTCGTCCCCATACCTGCACCTGAAGGGTTATTTAACATCGACAGCCAACCGCTGCCAATCGGGACAAGAATGGCGCCAGCGAGCGTAGGTGGAAGAAGCACCCATGGGTTTCGAACAATATTCGCAACTTGTAACATAGAAGTACCAATTCCTTGAGCAACGATACCTCCTACCCCATTCTCTCGGTAGCTACTTACAGCAAAACCAACCATTTGAGCTGCACAACCAATTGTAGCTGCCCCTGCAGCAATGCCTTCTAATCCTAGCATGATTGCAATGGCCGCACTAGAAATCGGAGCCGTAAGAGCTAGTCCCATAAGAACAGCTACTATGATTCCCATAATTATCGGGCGTTGCTCTGTCGCCCACATAATGAGTGAACCAAAATTAGTCAGTAATGTTTGAATGCCAGGTCCGATAAGAGCTGCCGTTCCATAACCTGCAAAAATAGTGATTAGTGGCGTTACGATAATATCTAACTTAGTTGACTTCGAAACAAGTTTGCCCGCTTCCGCTGCGATAATCGCTGCAGCGTAACTACCTGCTGGACCACCAAGCTCAGCACCCGCTGCACCCGCTAGAAGCGATGCAAATAAAACAAGCGGAGGGGCTTGTAGACCATACGCTACAGCGACACCAATCGCTGGTCCCATTAAACTCATCGCAAGCTCACCAATTGGAACAAGAAATGATAACGATGAGATTTGCCCTCCAATCGTTTTCAGTATCAATCCAATAATTAACGATGAAAATAGACCAAGAGCCATGTAGCTTAGAGCTGTAATAAAATAGACTCGTGGTGATAGAGTTACGCCTTTCCTTTGCAAAAATCCGTTCATTACTTTCTCCTTCCAGACTGTTGATCCTTACTTAGTATACACAAATTTCTCATTTACCACGTTTGATTAAGGTTTCAGAACTAACGGGTATCTTCATTTTTCCTTATTCAAACAGAAATTGTAATTTAACCTCCTACTATCGAGAAAGATTTTACTCATTCACTTTACTGGGAATATGTGAAAAAGCCATGCTACAATAATACCGGTATCAAATTAAAGGAGGACTACAAATGGACTTAACTGTTTATCTTGCTGGACAAATTCACGATAACTGGAGAAATGAATTAAAAGAAAAAGCAATCAAACTGGAATTACCTATTCACTTCGTAGGACCCATGGAAAATCATGAGCGTTCTGACGCCATTGGCGAAGAAATTAAAGGCAATCAGCCTAATGCTATTATGAAGGATGAAGCAGCTTCAGAGATCAATAATCTCAGAACTCAAGTTCTTCTTGAAAAATCAGATGTTGTCCTCGCACTATTTGGTGAAAGTTACAAACAATGGAACAGTGCAATGGATGCTGCTACAGCTATCACCCTTGGCAAACCACTTATTCTAGTTCGCCCTGAATCATTGCACCATCCTTTAAAGGAGCTATCGAACAAAGCTCAAGTTACAGTGGAAAATACTGATCAGGCACTAAAAGCCCTGTCCTATATTTTAGAAACAAATTAACGAATCACCAGCTGATATTGACCGACCAGTAAAGAAACTAGTTGTTCATACATGTCAGTTCTTGTAACGGCGCCATTGGTAAAAACACCAATGGCGCCTTCTTTTTTGCTAACATCGACTCGTCTCGCATAATCTGAAATAACAGGACCTAATTCCTCCCCTAGTTCTAACTTCTTCTTTATTTCTTCAGGAAGTGGAAATCTTGCACCACCGGCTACTACTTCATTCCCTATCTCATCTACAAGTGCTCCCCAATTACAAACGTATAAGTGCTCCCCTACCATCTGTACTCCGCCTTCAAGACCTATACCAATTGTCGAATGCCCTTTTTCCATTGCAGCTATTGCTCTTTGTTTAGCACCAAGAAGTGTTTCTTCATCACCCCAAGGCTGGTCAGCGACACCTGACTCAACGCTCACCCCCACTACTTCACCTTTAAAGTGAGCTTTGACTGCATTAACTTTCACAGGATTTGTCGACCCGATTGCAACTTTATCCATACATCTTCCCTCCACCATTTTTTAAAAGATCTCATAAGAAAAGGAGCCGTTTTGGCCCCTTCTCACTTACACGTTGCTTTTAATGCTATCTACTGTAGTTTGATCTGTTGACTTCACTAATTTAATCAATAGTTCTTTTGCTGCTGCGTAATCATCTACGTGGATCATTGATGAAGACGTATGAATGTATCTTGAACAAATTCCCACTACTGCAGATGGTACTCCGTTATTAGATAAATGCACTCGTCCAGCATCAGTTCCACCTTGAGAGATGAAATACTGATAAGGAATTTCGTTGCTCTCCGCTGTATCAAGCACAAAATCCCTTAGCCCCTGATGAGTAACCATTGATCGATCATAAATACGCAGGAGAGCCCCTTTACCAAGCTGGCCAAATTCATTTTTATCTCCAGTCATATCGTTGGCAGGACTAGCATCAAGAGCATAGAAAAGATCAGGATTAATCATGTTTGCCGCTGTTTGTGCCCCACGTAAACCTACTTCCTCCTGAACTGTAGCACCAGAATAAAGCTCATTTGGAAGCTCTTCATTCTGAAGCTCCTTCAACAGCTCAATGGCAAGACCTACACCATAGCGGTTATCCCAAGCTTTTGCCATGATTTTCTTTTCGTTTGCCATAGGCGTAAATGAACATACCGGTACGATCTGTTGTCCAGGCATGACACCAATTTTTTCTGCGTCTTCTTTGTTATCCGCACCAATATCAATGAGCATATTTTTAATAGCCATTGGCTTGTTTCGTGTAGCATCATCAAGCAAATGTGGAGGGATCGAACCAATAACTCCAGGAATAGGACCATTTTTGGTCATAACCTGAACACGCTGAGCAAGAAGCACCTGGCTCCACCATCCACCAAGTGTTTGAAAACGAAGCATCCCATTTTCAGTAATTGATGTAACCATAAACCCAACTTCATCCATGTGGCCAGCTACCATAATGCGTGGGCCATTGTTTCGTTTAACTCCAAAAACGCTTCCAAGATTATCTTGAATAATTTCATCCGTGTACTTGCCAATCTCACTTTTCACGAATTTTCTAACATCATGTTCAAAACCAGGAGCACCTTGTAATTCAGTTAATGTTTTAAATAACGAGAGAGTTTCTTTTTCCATATGTATCCCCTTCCATCGTTCCTCTATTCCTTTCCTATTGTATCGAATCTAGATAATTGTTGCTAGTGTCACGGATTTTCTATAGAAATATTTGGTCAGAGAGCTAACTTCAGATATACTGAAGATGGAAAATAAATCGTCCATTAAAGGAAGGGAGAATCATAGTAATGAAAACAAGAGATCTATTAATTGGAGCGCTTATTGGAGCTGGAGCAGCAGCTATTACTACTTCAACGATTGCTTCTAAAAAAACGTATATATCACCTGAAAAGGCACTAAAAGCTGTGAAGGGAGCTGTCAAATCTACTTATACTGTCAAAGGTTCATGGATTCACATGAAAACGGATTCAGTAAAAAAGTTCGACCTCCCCTTCACAGTCTATGCTGGTGGACTAACTTGTGAAAAAGAAGGACAGCTCCAACAGCTTGAATTTATGGTTGATGCTGAAACAGGAACACTAGTAGAATTACAAGCTCAATAAGAAGACTAACTCTTTAGGCTTCTTGGGACTTCCTTTTGAAGTCTTGAATCATTAAAACCCCCTTGCGGAAGAACCGCAAGGGGGTAACATACATTCATTAATTAGAAAGTAGTATTCGTATCGTATACATTATTTTGTAATTTAAAACGAAGAGTTGAATACTTATTTTTTGACCATAGATAAGCAAGAAGTGCTGGACCAACAAGCATTATCGCACTTAGAATTAGAATAACACTCATATGAAGATGCTCACCCGTTACGTCTGCATGACTGTCTTTGTATTCTTTTGCTTTTTCAATGTCTAATACTTTTGAGTCTGGAATAATAGCATTAGCTTCAGTGTCATAGAAAAGGACCTGAGTATGATCTTCAAAGAAGATATTGTCACGAACTGTCGTGAATTCTACAAGCATCATAGAAACCTTACTAAAGTCCTTATCTGCCGAGCTATCAACTTCAAGATTTTCAGCATCTACAACTTTAAGAGAACCTTTATCATAGTCATAATGCTCTTCCCCAAGGTAACCCGCAACACCCTTCTTTACATCACCACTAACATCAGCTTCAGCTTGTGCTGCAGTATTCGCGAAAGGTAATGCGATCAAAAACGCAGCAATAAGTGCAAAAATCCCTTTTTTCATCATTTTTCCTCCTCTATCAAACAAATTATCCAATTCTTATCATATCATATTCCATCTATTATTCTACTAACATTTTATAGAAAAAAACATCCAATACGAGGAAGCAGAGGATAGATTCTGGTTCTAACTTTATAGCCCCATACCCTTTTTCCCGATTTCAAAACGGCTATATAAGTTTCCTTTTATCTCATATGATTTAGCATAAAAACGGGATACTAACGAGCACAACAAAAAAAAGAACCGGTATGCACCGATTCTTATTGAATAACAGGTTTTTTATTAAACTCGTTGCTGATTTCTTTTGAGCGTGTTGCCGCATTCTCAACTGCGGCTTCAAAAGCTTCTCCTCCACCATTTTCATACAATGCCTCAAGACCCGCTTGAGTTGTTCCATTTGGTGAAGTAACTTTCTTTCTAAGATCAGCTGGAGAGTCTTCTGATTGCTCTGCCATCATTCCAGCACCAAGTACAGTTTGAACAGCCATTTTCCTTGCTGTTTCCGTTTCAATACCGCCTTCAATTGCTGCTTTTTCTAAACTTTCAATAACATAATAAATGTAAGCCGGTCCGCTTCCAGCAACACCTGTAAATACGTCCATTTGTTTTTCTTCGATCACGACTGTTTCGCCAATAGAACGAATAAGTGCGCGGGCAATTGACACCTGCTCATCATTTACATGTTTTCCTGCTGCTAGGGCAGAAATAGATTTACCAATCATACTTGAAGTGTTCGGCATAACGCGGATCACTGGTTGCTCTCCATCGAGCTGATCCTCAATATAAGATGATGGCACGCCAGCAAGAACTGATAAGAGAAGTTGATCATCTGAAATGAAATCTTCAATTCCTTCAAGTGCACGTTCAACATCTTTTGGCTTCATTGCTAGGATAACAACATTAGCCTCACGAACTGCGAATTCTATACTTTGAGTCGCCAATACGCCGTGGTTCTCCATAAGTTCCTGACGACGTTGTTCATTACTTCTGTTTGTCATAATAATACGTTCAGGTTCAATAGTACCTGACTCAATCATTCCTGCAGCCATTGCTTCTGCCATTGAACCCGCTCCGATAAACGTTACGGTTTTATTTTCTAGCATGATTGCCTCCTTTGGATTTCCGAAAAATCATCTACGGTCATTTATACTAACACTGCATCCACCACGCTTCAACCTTTATGAAGCAAGAAATAAGCATACGTGCAAGATACATAGTGAAAACGCTATCATTCGAATCTCAACGTAAACTACGTGAATGAGATCGATGTATATCGCTTCTCACGCCCTCTCACAACCTCTCATCAAGACTGTATTATTACAATATTGTGGTAAAAAAGGTTCGCTTCAGTTTTTTAAATGATGAATTTTCTTCCTTACTTATATGAATTTCGATTTGCTTTTCCATTAATATAGCAAAAAAGAGGTCCCCTTTTGGGGCCTCTAATTATTATGCTTGCACTTGTGGTTTAGATTTCTTCAATATCCCTACCATCAATGCCGTAATAATTGTACCAATAACAATGGCAAGGATATAGAGAAGAATATGAGTTAATGAGATGTTATTTACAGACCAGATAACAAACGCTCCGCCATGCGGTGCTGGTAATGCTATATTAAACAACATTGTTAATGCGCCTGCAACAGATGAACCAACAATAATGGAAGGAATCACTCGGCCTGGATCTGCTGCTGCAAATGGAATTGCGCCTTCTGTGATGAATGAAGCCCCCATCACATACGCTACTTTTCCTGCTTCACGCTCAGTTTTGTTAAATCGATTTTTAAATAGTGTTGTTGCAAGTGCGAGTCCAAGTGGTGGTGTCATACCGCCTGCCATAATCGCTGCATGATACGTCAGATTACCTGCATCAATCATCGCAATACCAAACGTAAAGGCCGCTTTATTAATTGGACCACCCATATCTACCGCCATCATTCCTCCTAGTATTAAGCCAAGAAGGAGTTTATTCGTAGTGCCCATACCACTCAACCAGTTCTCAAGCCCTGTATTCAGAGCCCCAACTGGCTCGATTACAACGTACATCATAATAATCCCTGTAATAAAAATACCAAACAGTGGATAAAGCAAGACTGGCTTTAACCCTTCTAGAGACTGTGGTAGTCCAGAGAAAAGCTTTTTCAAAAGAAGAACAGCGTAACCAGCAAGGAAACCAGCAATGAGTCCACCTAGGAACCCTGCACCGTTTGTAGAAGCCATCAAGCCACCAACAAGACCAGGAGCAAGACCAGGACGATCGGCAATACTCATTGCAATAAATCCTGCAAGAACTGGAATCATAAGGGCAAAGGCATTTCCACCGCCAATTGTGCTAAGTGCTGCTGCAAATGCATTGTAACTTGGGTCATCTGGATCTGCAGCATTGATACCAAAGATAAATGAAAGGGCTATCAAAATACCGCCACCAACTACGAGCGGAAGCATATTCGAAACACCGTTCATTAAGTGCTTGTAGAAAGCTGATTGCTTTCCTTTTCTTTCGTTTTTCTTCTCACTGATTTGATCTTCGTATGATCCTGAAGATTGATAGACTGGCGCATCGCCATTTGCTGCTTGCTTCAACAAGTCAGCTGGCTTCCGGATTGCTTCTGCCACTGGAACTTCAATTACTTTTTTTCCTTTGAAACGTTCCATTTCTACCTTCGTATCAGCAGCAACAATAATACCAGGTGCCTTTTCAATTTCTTCATCAGTTAGACGATTTTTCACGCCTCCAGATCCATTTGTTTCAACTTTGACACTATAACCCATTTCAGATGCTTTCGCTTTCAGCGCATCCGCAGCCATATACGTGTGAGCAATTCCTGTAGGGCATGCTGTAACAGCTAATATTTTCCCAGTAACTTCAGTTGTTTCTTCTACTTCTTCTTCATCAGCATTTTCTTCTTCTTTCTGATCAAATGCTTGCAAAACTTCTTCTTCCGTTCTTGCTTCAAGAAGCCCTTTACGGAATTCGTTATCCATTAAGAATGAAGATAGTCTTGATAGCGCTTCTAGATGCGTTTGGTTTGCACCTTCAGTCGCAGCAATCATAAAGAACAGGTGCGCCGGCTGACCGTCAAGAGACTGATAATCGATACCCGCATTAGAACGTCCAAACACAATCGCTGGTGCCTTTACTGCTGCTGTTTTGGCATGAGGAATGGCTATACCTTCTCCAATACCAGTCGTACTCTCTTTCTCACGCGCATGTATCGCTTTTTTGAACGCGTTAAGGTCCTGTAATTTGCCTGCTCTCTCTAGTTTTTCAGATAGCTCATTAATAACACGATCTTTTGAATCCGCTTCAAGATTCAGAATCATTGTCTCTTTTGTTAATAATTCTGTGATTCTCATATACCTCGACCTCCCATTTCTTCATAAGTCTGAACCCTAATTTGCTTTCTTAATTCTTGTACTTCTTCTGCTGTACAAAAGCCTGTTGAAAATGCGCTTGCACTGCCTGCTGCAATTCCAGATTGGAATGCTTCCTTCAAATTCTCAGTTTCAATATATTTACTTAGAAAACCACCCACGACTGAATCCCCTGCTCCAACTGAATTCTGTACTTTACCGACCGGGACATTTCCGAAAAGAATCTCATTAGATGTAATAAGCACAGCACCATCACCGGCCATTGAGACAATCACGTTCATTGCTCCCATTTGTTGCACTTTCTTACCATATTCAACTGCATCTTTCACTGAAGTTATTTCAACTCCAAACAAATCGCCAAGTTCGTGATGATTCGGCTTCACTAGGAATGGCTTTGCTTTCACGGCTTCTTCCAATGCTTTTCCCTTGGTGTCTACAATAGCCTGCACTCCGTCTGGTAAGGACTTCAAGATATTAGAGTAGATATTCTGATCAATACTAGTCGGCACGCTACCTGCCATTACGACGATATCACCCGCGACAGTTTGTGAAAGTTGTTGAAGTAATTTCTTAACATTTCCTTCAGAAATCATTGGGGATAGTCCATTAATTTCAGTTTCCTCACCATTTTTTAACTTAATGTTAATTCGCGTATCACCTTCAACATGGATGAAATGAGGATGTAGGCTTTCATCTTTTAGTGATTGTTCAATAAATTGACCTGTAAAACCGCCTACAAATCCTAACGCTGTAGAATCGTGTCCAAGTCGTTTTAATACTTTGGTAACATTAACGCCTTTACCACCGGCAATCTTTGTTTCTTCATCTACTGTATTAACAAGCCCCGTTTTAAGGTCATCCAGTCGAACAATATAGTCAACTGATGGATTTAATGTAATTGTATAAATCATATTTTCACCACTTCTACTGTTGTTTGTTTACTAATATTATCTAAGAGCATTTCAGAATTTTCGTTCGTAATGATGGCACATGCTTCAAGATCAGCCACCTTACTGAATGCCGCTTCTCCGAATTTCGAGTAATCTGCAATAATGTATGGTTCGCGCGATAGTTTAATCGCTGCTCTTTTGATAATGGCTTCATCAGGGTCAGCTGTTGTATACCCTAACGTTTCATGAATACCGTTTATACCTATAAAACATTTATCAAACCGATATGTTTCAATACTTTCAAGCGCCTTTGCTCCTGTCATAGCTCCTGTTGTTGATTTGAACTTCCCACCAATCACATAGGTGGTTATTCTATCTCCTTGAAGACTCTCAATTACAGGATATCCGTTAGTCACAACCATCACCTGTTTGTCAGATAAAAACTCAGCAATTTTCTGAGTCGTTGTCCCTGCATCAAGAAAAATACAGTCACCATCTTTAACTAATCCAGCGGCGTAAGAAGCGATTTTTTCCTTTTCGGTCAAATTCTGTGTTGATTTCTCACCAAGCGACGGTTCTGTCCACTTCGAGTGAAAAAGAGATGCTCCGCCGTGTACTCGCTTTAGCTTATTCTCTTCTTCCAGTTGGACAAGGTCACGACGAATAGTTGAAACTGAAGCTCCAGTTGCATCGCTCAAATCATGTACCGTAACCGTTTCTTTTTCTTTAAGAACTTGTAAAATGATGAAATGACGTTCAGCATTTAACAATTCATCACCTACTTTCTAACCTCATTATAATGAAAGCACTTTCAACAGTCAATCATTTTCGTTCAATTTTATTCAAAAACAACCAAAAACAATCACAAATGATCATGCGAAACTTTCTATCAACCACAATTGCTTATCATTACACTTTGAACAAAGCTTTATTTGAACAAAAAAAAGACTGCCATTTAGCAGTCCCCTTACTATCACACATTTCGTTTTACTTCATCCGTCACGTTGTACTCCTTATCCCACTTTAAAGCACGATAAATCGCATCATGGTAAAAAATAAACCACGAATTTTGATCAACAGCATCTTTTATCCATTTCTCTTTCTCATAAATCGATGTCATCGGATAATCATCGTATGCAAGAACCCATAAAGGATTCTGATGGGCATGAGTTGGCATAAGATCTGCCATATGAATCAGTCGCTCTTCGCCCTCATTCATAATAATAATCGCATGTCCATCACTATGTCCTCCTGTATGGTACATATTCAAGCCTGGAATGACTTCATAAGATTCCTTAAATGTATGAACTTTGTTTTGAATCGCTTCCCAGTTTTCTTTCCAATATGTATTCTTCGAACGAATATTTGGCTCCTTCATTTCGTTCCACTCTACCTCTGAAGCATAAATAACAGCATTCGGAAACGTTGGTTTATATCCATCTCCATCTGGCTCTGTTAATCCACTCGCGTGATCAAAATGAAGATGCGTCATTAAGACAATATCAATTTCCTCAACAGATAGTCCAAGTTTTTCAAGGGACCCATGAATATCTGACTCTTCTTCAACTCCATAATTTCTTTTTTGTTTTTCACTTAATTTGTCTTTTCCAATCCCTGATTCAATTAAGATGTTCTTGCCCTGCCATTGTAAAAGGAGAGGATCTGTTCTAAGCTCAATCTGGTTTTTTTCATTTACCGGGTACCGCTTACTCCACAATGGTTTTGGTACAACTCCAAACATCGCGCCCCCATCCATATGAGTCACACCACCTCTAAGCCATGTAATGGATAAATTCCCAACTTGTAACTGCTCCATCGAAATCCCACCTTTATAAGATTAGTTTCATTTTCTCACTAAAAGAAACCGCTTTCAATAATATTCAAAAAAAGAGCCGCATTTAAACGACTCAACTTCTAAACTGTGCTTCACATCGATAGATCCGACTACCTTTTGATGAGAACTTCTCTTCATATTCCGTCATCACGTTATCTTCCATATTACTCTGATGCAAGTTAAGGCTAACTTGATTAAGTATCATCCCATATAAGGAGAAGCTATGAAGAGAATATTCAAAAAGCCCTTGATTATCTGTCTTAAAATGAACCTCTCCATTTGGTTTCATAACATTCCGATAAAGATCAAGGAATGTCTTATTGGTAAGTCTTCTTTTCTCATGACGATTTTTGGGCCACGGATCAGAAAAATTCAAATATACTCGACTGACTTCATTTTCTTCAAAAATGGTGCTTAAATCTTGTGCGTTCTCATTCAACAAACGAACATTTGGAACATCTTCTTCAATTAATTTCTCTAATGCTGACACCATTACGCTTGATGAAAGCTCTAAACCAACATAATTCACATCGGGATTCTGTCTGGCCATACCAATTATAAATTGACCTTTACCCGTTCCAACCTCTAAATGTATCGGATTACTATTTTCGAAAACATCTTTCCAATTTCCTTTACGATCAGTAGGGTTCGTCGGAACGAATTGAGGATTCTTTGCAAACATATCTTCTGCCCATGGCTTATTGCGTTGACGCATACTTTCACTTCCTTATCATCTAATCACCTAATCACCGTTTTACACAAACGACATTTTACCATGAATTCTTAAGAATAGAAAGGCGAAGGAGGGGGTATGTAAAAGTAACAAGATTGTTGAAAAGCAAACCAGAAACATTTAATAATATCGGTTATGCTAGAGTCAGGGAGGAGGATGAATAAATGGAGCACTTTCTTATGATGTGGGCACCCTGGATTGTCATCGTCGTTTCCGTGGTTGCACTTTTTGGCTGGGGAGCAAAAGGGGACACTAAATAACATCTCCAAAAGCAGATAAAAGAAACTTTTCATTTCAAAACACGGAGTAATCCGTGTTTTTTCATTATTCAACCGGCATAATTCCTACACACATGTACACGCTATCTAATAGTACAAATAAGGAGGAACAATTATGCCACTATCACATCGCGACCAGCTTTTTATACTCGCTGATATTCTCAAAAATCATCAAACCGATTGCTCTGGAACAACTTCAGAGTGTGAGCAAATTCAGCGCCTTGCCAATTCCCTGCAACAAAATAATGGCATTGCACCAGAAATCAAACAAATCCTCAATCAAATTGAGCAATATAGTGTAACAGGTGCGACAGAAACAAATTTATTAAACCACATAGAAACCCACCAGCCTCATATTAGCCAGTGGGTCGATACTATTGATCGGTATCAATAAGTCGATAATGATTCAAATTTTCTAAATCCCTTTTCCAGAATTCAACTTCCCCGTCTAAGCCTTTAAGATCATACCAATAAATGGACAGTAAGGTCTGCGCTACCACATACCAATACATGCGGTGGCGAAGGCTTTCTGTATTTTCAAGCCCATAATGACCGAGCCATTCTCCCCATTCTTCTTTTGGCACATACCAGTATAGAAGCATCCCAATATCCAAAGCTGGATCTGCCACTACCGCTCCATCCCAATCGATCAAATAGAGATTCCCTTCTTCGCTAAACATCCAGTTGTTATGATTGACATCGCAATGACACACAACTTTTTCGACGTGTTCAAGGTCATTCTTATTTGCAGCTAAATACGAAAGGGCTCTTATCACTTCCACGTCTCTCCGATGATGATTCTCAAACTTCTGCAATAGATCAAGATAAATCACATCAGGTGAGAGAGGCTTTTTCCCTAGCCGGTTGAGCATCCTTCGAAGTTCTGAAGACCGATGTATTTTATAAAGCATTTGCGCCACTCGCGGCTGCTTCATTTCATAGGACTTCAGTTCCCTCCCCGGCAACCACTTTTGGGCTGTAATAACGTCTCCATTCTCAAGTCGCTTGGTCCAGAGAAGTTTCGGTACAATTCCTTCCGCCGACAAAACAGCCAGAAAAGGCGAGGAGTTCCGTTTTAGGAATAATTTCTCGTCTCCATATTGAGCTAAGTATGCTTCGCCTGTCGCTCCGCCAGCAGGGGTCACCTGCCAGCCTTCGCCTAAAATGTTATCCAACAAATTCACCTTCGATTTCCGTTAGTTTGTAGATTCTGGAAGTTTTGCGTTTTTAGCGAGATCTTCTCCGGACTTAGCTAAAAACCGTCTACGAATAAAAAATTATAACACACGTTGAAGAAATCTTCATGTGTTAATCACTTGTTATTAGAACAATTGTGCTAAACGGTGCAATAGATATGACTTTTTCAGATGTTTTTCTTGACGGTTCAACACTTGCATGTTCACCTTCAACAAGGATCCATTTGTCTCCATCCCCAATATCGATCACATCAGAATGATATCCTCCGTTATGAATCACAATAATCGATTCGCTAGTATGGGGCTGGTTGATTCGATATGCGAGAATAGGCCCTGGAGAATCGATAAAGTTAATTCGATTCATGTCATGACCTTCAGTCATTTTAAATGCTTCGAAATGTTTTCTAATCGAGATTAGTCCTCTAATATACTTGACATTTTCTTGGACAGCTCTCATTCTCTGCCAATCAAATCGGTTAATTTTATCTGGAGATTTATAGCTATCTTCTACCCCATTCTTGGTTCGGAAAAATTCCTGACCTGCATGAATAAATGGAATTCCCTGACAAAGTATTGTAATGGCAGTAGCTAATCTATGCATGCCTTGTTTCACTTCTTCGCTCACACTAGGATGACTGCGATTTAAGCGGTCCCATAGCGTATGGTTATCGTGACATTCCACATAATTAATGGATTGAGATGCTGTAATAAATTTATCTCCAACACTCCCCATTATACACTTCTTTACATCTTCTTTAACTGAAAAATTTCCATTAGCGAAGCCTGTAGACCCTGTATCAAACAATTTCCCTTTAACTGAATCTCTAAAGTGGTCATTGAAATAGCCGATTCTAGGCGTTTCTCGCGCATTTGAGCTCATCGCTTTCCGATGATCAGGTAGGATGGTGTTCATATGCCAACCTTCACCAAAAATCAATATCGATGGATCAATGCAATCTAACGCATAACGCACTTCATTCATCGTTTCCTTATCGTGGATACCCATCAAATCGAAGCGAAACCCATCAACACCATATTCTTTTGCCCAGTAAACGACAGAATCTACAATTAACTTTCTCATCATTCTTCTTTCTGACGCCGTATCATTCCCAACGCCAGTTCCATTTGAAGGTTTTCCACCATGATCAAACCGGAAGTAGTAACCTGGCACAATTTTTTCCAAAGGGGATGCATGAAGTTGATAGACATGATTATAGACAACGTCCATAATCACTCTCAATCCCTTCTCGTGAAGCTTCCCAATCATTTCTTTTACTTCTCTAATTCGCGTGTAGGGTTCATGAGAATTTAATGAATAGCTTCCTTCTGGCACAAAATAATGGATAGGATCGTAGCCCCAATTATATCCCGGAGGAGCTTTCATTTCATCAACGCTACCAAAATCCTGAATTGGAAGAAGTTCTACATGCGTAACACCGAGCCACTTTATATAATTAATCCCAGAAGGAAGACCATCTTTAGGCGGTGGCTCTTCTGTAAATGCCTTATATTTCCCTCTATTTTTAAGACCACTTTTTGCTTGTGAGCTAAAATCTCTGACGTGAATTTCATAAATAACCGCATCAGTTGGTTTTGCAAAAGTAGGTTTTGCCATAGGGCTCCAGCCATCAGGGTTAGTATTTGAAGCGTTCATTACCATCCCAAACTTGCAGTTAGACGTAGCGGCTTTCGCATAAGGATCGATCGTTTCTCGCATTTCTCCATTCACATAGACTGTGTAAGTGTACAGCGTTCCTTCTCCATCTTCGGGAGAGAACCCCTCGAATACACCTTGTTCTTGTTTTAGCATCGGTAATTCTTTTACCTTTTGGAATTCCTCATTATAAATATTGACGACTACTTCTATAGCAGTCGGTGCCCATACTCGAAAGATCGTTCCATTCTCAGTTAGAATTGCCCCTAGTTCACCATCATAATAATAGCGTTCATCAAATAAATCAGTTCTGACAACTTTCCCAGTAAAAACAAGACTTGTTTCACCACTCGAATGAACTAGAAAATAATTGTTGCCTGGACTAAATTCATGATCAACATGTAACGAAACAAGCCTCTTTTTCCCCATTTTAGAGGTTTCTTTTACTTCAATTGATAGATCTATATGTCCATCAGTAAGGGTGTAGGCATCTTGAACATCTAACGAGATATCAGCCATTACCGTAATCGTCTGAAAGTCATCCCAATAGGCTGTAAAAGCCTGGCTTACTTTTTTATATGCGGAATAATCTCGTATCATATGAATCCCATCCTTTGCTGAGATGCTTACAACCGTTTGTCACTACCTATCTTATTTTGAAAATCATTTTTTGACATTTGTTCGATCTAGATTTTCATGAAAACCAACTTAATAATATCGGTCCAAGTATCGAGACACTTAGGGCACATAAACTTAACCCAATAGAACTAATAGCAGCTTCTCTCTCTCCATATTCAAGTGCTTTTGAAGTGCCAATGGCGTGTGATGCCCCACCAAAAGCCATTCCCACTCCAAGAAAATTGGATATACCAAGTAGCTGAAATAACCATGGCCCTGTGACAGCACCGCCAATCCCAGCGATCATGACGAAAATAACCGCAAAGGCTGGCTCTCCACCAGTCATACTGGCTACTTCCATCGCAACAGGGGTTGTCACGTTTTTTGAAATAATTGTGGAGACAATCATTTCATTATACCCACTTATGACCGCAAGCCAATATCCTGACAAAATGCCTACTATACTTGCTATTAGTACCATTACAAGTATTTCTAATTTGTATTTACTTAATAATTCCCTTTGTTGATATAGCGGAAAGGCAAGTGCCACAATAGCAGGCCCTAATAAAGCATCAATCCATTTCCCCCCGCTGAAATAAGTGTCATATGACACATCCAAGGACGTTAAGATGAGAACGAGAATAACAGTGCACGTTAGCACTGGTATCATAAATGGATAAGGAAATATCTGATAAAGACGCCGGAAAACAACATATAACAATAAAGTAATCATAAACCATAGAATCATTTGCACGATCATCATTTTTCTCTACTCCTTTCGATTAGCAAGAAACTGGCCAAGCAATCCTGTCGTTCCCATTACAATCCATGTGCTTATCAGAACGATTGGAACTAACCAGAGACTTTTTCCACTAAAGAAGTCGAGATGTTGTACAATACCGACAGTAACTGGTATAAAAAGCAACGGTAAATGATTCAATAATGTAGCTGCTCCTTGAGAAATCCAACTCACGGGAATCCACTTTAAATAAAGTCCCAACAAGAGAAGGAGCATTCCAACAACGCTTCCTGGAATTGGAAGTGATAAGACCTTTTGGAGATAACCTCCTACAATGTAAAACCCGAACAGAAGGCCAATCTGCAAGGTGATCATAAGGAACTTATTAATTAGTGAATTCATAAGAGGCCACACATTTGTATTTCGGTTTATCATTAGGTTCAACTCGATAAAGATGAATGCTTGAGACGTCCTGACTTTCACATGATAGTGATGGCCAATCAGGTTGTATTTCTTTACTAGAGTCGCGCCATTTTTTTGCAAGTGTAACGTGAGGAGAATATTCCCCTTTACTAACAGGAAAACCTGCCAATTCACTCACCCGCAGTATTTCTTGATGAATTATTTTCAATGGTTCTGTTCGATGGACGGAAGCGTAAAGTACTCTTGGGCGTCTATCATGACCGAAATGATCTAACCCTTCAAGCATAACCTTAAAGGGTTTACTATTCTTAACCACCCTCTCCAACCCTTGATGAAGTACAGATAACTGTTCTTCTTCTGCTCCACCTAAAAAAGCTAGTGTAATATGAAAATCTTCAGGATACACCACATGTTTAAACAATTCTAAAGGAGAGCTTTCTTGAATTTCTTGAAGCGTTCTTCTAAGTTGTGGTTGGATGGGGAGTGCTATAAAATAATGTGTATTCAACTTACTCACTCTTTCTATCCTAATTCTATTCTACCAAAAAAACTGAATAATCTTTTATCTTTTTACTTTTAAGCTAGTTCTTATTACTTAAGATTTATCTTTTGCTATAATGGGGAACAGTAATAGGAATCATTATCTGTTGGGCTCCACCGATATTATTACTCTCTATACTCTTACCAATTAAATAAGGTAAATAACATTAACTTGTCTGAAAAGGATGTGCTTATATGATCTATGAAAATATGGCTGATCTTATTGGTGATACACCATTACTTAAATTAAACCGTGTTCCAAACCCCGACGGAGCAAAAATTTACGCCAAACTAGAATATTTTAACCCCAGTCGAAGCGTAAAAGACCGCGCAGCGTTCAATATGATTGAAAAAGCTGAGCAAGATGGGTTACTCAAAGAAGGTTCAACAATCATCGAGCCTACTTCTGGAAATACAGGTATTGGCCTTGCCATGAATGCAGCGGCTAAAGGATATCCCGCTATTATTGTTATGCCCGATAATGCTACGCAAGAGCGAATCAAGCTTCTTAAAGCTTACGGATCAAAAGTCGTATTAACTCCATCATCTGAGAAAATGCCTGGAGCAATTAAAAAGGCTAAAGAAATTGCTAAAACTATTGAAAATAGCTTTATCCCAATGCAATTCGAGAATGCAGCTAATCCGGATGCTCATAGGACATCGACGGCTCTTGAGATTATTGAAGGAATGAAGCAGCTCGGAGTTACACCGGCAGCCTTTATCTCAACAGCTGGTACTGGCGGAACCGTAACAGGAACAGGAGAAGTACTGAAAGAACACTACCCTGACTTAACCGTTCATGTTGTAGAACCTGAAGGCTCACCAGTGTTGTCTGGTGGAAAGCCTGGAAAACACAAACTTGTTGGAACAAGTCCAGGCTTTATTCCAGATATTCTTAATACGTCTGTCTATGATGAAGTTATTAAAATCTCAGATGAACAGGCATACGAAGTAACCAGGAAACTCGCTCGAGAAGAAGGACTTCTTGTGGGACCGTCATCAGGTGCGGCCGTATATGCTGCTATGCAAGTTGCTGAACGTTTATCACCTGACCAAGTTGTTGTCACAATGACCTGCGATTCCGGTGAACGATACCTTTCAAGTGATTTATTCAGCTCTAAATAAAAGAAGTGATCTTTGTTTTATCATTAATTAGTCAGCGCCATGCCAATGTTGGCATGGCGCTCATTCTATTATTTTGCAAGTTCATAAATAGCTTCAGCATAAATGGCTGTTGCTTTTAATAAATCTTCTACATCAACATACTCATCTTTTTGATGAGCGAGTTGTGGCTTCCCTTCAAATAAAGCACCGAACGCAACCCCCGCTTTTAGTGAACGCGCATAAGTCCCTCCACCAATCGATAAAAGTCTCGCTTGCTCACCAGTCTGCTTTTCATACACCTTTTGAAGCTTTTGAATCAGTTCATGATCCTCAGGTACGTGATGAGGTGTCATATGATCAACTACATTCATCTGCACTTCCAGTGGTTCAGTTACTTTATTGAACGTTCTCTTAACGTCATCGAATGAGCATGTAACAGGGTAGCGCAGATTAATTCCTATTCGTCCATCATGATTAGCTTTATATGAAAATGTCCCTGCGTTCATCGTTAGAGAACCTGTTACTTTATCTTCGTAAGCTACACCAAACCGCTCCCCAGTAAAATCATCCAGGAGCCACATTGTAATAAATCCAATATAGTTAGCGCCGTTTTGATCGAGAGCTTGTTCATCTAGAAATTCAGCTAATTTGAAGGCTGCATTTACTCCTTCATGGGGAGCAGATCCGTGGACAGATACACCGTGCACTTCAAGTGATAGTTCCTGATCTAGTGTTACACGTCCTTCTAAACCTTTCTTTTCCAAAAATAGCTCGAATGCTTTCTTTGCGTCAAGTAACTCAGCTTCATCCCCCTCACATTTAGCATTAGCAAAATCGGGAACCATGTTCAAACGCTGACCAGAATGAAATGATTGAAGAATCATTCCTTCTTTCTGAGTTTCTTTTACAGGAAAAACCCATTCGAAATCAGCAATCCCCTTCTCCGCATTTATAATAGGGAAAACCGCATCAGGTGCAAAACCCACCCCTGGCATTTCTTCGTTTTTAAAATATGTGTCTACACAGCGCCATGAACTTTCTTCATCTGTCCCGATAATCATTCGCACTCGCTTTGAGACTGAAGGCAAAAGTTCTTTCACTATATTCATCGCCCAATAAGCAGCAATAGTTGGTCCTTTATCATCAATAGCTCCTCTAGCAAACAACTTCCCATCGCGTAGATCAGGATCAAATGCTGGAGTCGTCCAACCATTTCCCGCTGGAACAACGTCCACATGACACAGCACACCCACCATGTCTTCTCCTTCACCAAATTCTAAATGCCCTGCCACATGTTTAACATCCTTTGTTTGGTAGCCATCTCGCTCGCCTAAAGCAAGCATGTAATCAAGAGCTTCTTTTACGCCGGGACCAAACGGTGCTTCTTCATTTCCCAGCTCTTCTTCTAGCACACTTTCGATTTTCAATAGTCCTTTTAAATCAGCTAACATATCTTCTTTTCGATTGATCACTTCTTTTTTCCAATTTATACTCTCCATATTATTTACACCTGCCTACTTATTTTTTCATATACGCTTTTATCACAAATAACAAATAATTTTGCGTCACGTGAAATCGGTTCATCAAGACGGCGATTTATATCCATGCGGTTACCATCTGCAACCAATGTGGCACCCTGCTGTAATAAGTCCTGAAAGGCTTCCCTATATGTATTCCAATCTGGATGAACAGCTATTTCATATAAATTATCACCATGTCCTCGACTTAATAGCTGAGAATAGACGCCTGAAATTCCTTTCGTAAATGCTGATCTAACAGCCATGCGAGATACAGCTTCATGCGAAAGTACAAATTCATCTACCTGGACATGAGTGAAATTCTTTATATGCTCTTCTTTCATCACTTCAACCGTTGTGTGAATATCAGTTGACATGCGTTCGATCGAACTAGCAATAATCAACGATTTCCCATCAGCAAGAAGAGAATCGTGGATAGTATCATCCGAAAACACCAGAACCGCCTTCGCTTTCATTATATCCGCTTTTTTGAGAGTGGCTTCTTCAGCCGCATCCCCCTGTATATAATGAATGTTATCTTCTGTTAGCGGGGTTTTTGGTAGTTTATCAATGATAACAATCTCACATTTGTCAGAATCCCTAATCTCTGATACGGCATATGCCGCCTTTTGTGACCACCCTATTATAACAATATGATTATCTCCCTGATACGGCATTTTCCCTTCCTCCTTTCGCTTTTTAATTTCTGCAAATCCGTCCACAAACTTACCGATAACCACACCAATTAATCCAATTCCTGCGATATAGAGAAACATTGCATAGATTCTTCCTCCAACTGTGACAGGGAAGTAGTCTCCATATCCTACTGTCGTAACGGTCGTCATAACCCACCAAAATGAATCAAAGAGTGAAGGAAATGTCTCAGGTTCGAGTAAACGCATAACAAAAGCACTTATGATCACTAATGCTATAGCGACAGTGATCATAAACCGGTTGTTTAATTTAATCGCATTTTTAATAAATATTCGAAATAACACCAGCACACGCCTCCTCTCAATATTAGTCCTTTAAGAATAGCAAAGGTAAGTTCGATAAGGAAGTTTGACTCAAAAGAAATGAAATTTTTTGCCGAAATAACAGAATTATTGTAAAATAAACTTTAAAGAGGGGGTGTAAGTTCGCCCAAAAGAGGGAAATGGGAGTAGGAGTGGAATTAAATAATAATACCAATCAATCGCTTATCTTATGAAAGTGGTCATACCTATTCGTCAATACACCAAGTTGGGGAACCCAACACATCCAGAAATCACTTCCAGTCATAATCGGAGCACTCAACCAAACTTTCATGAAAAAATCGAAGGAACAATTAGAAAATTAAGTATATCTTTACGTTTCCTTCATATGGTTTTAATAGTCACTATTTATGCTAAGGATAAGGCATTGATTACATGTTAGGGAGTGGTTCTTTGAGTATTACTTCAACTGATCGTATGATGACCCGTATCAAGTCTATCTATTTATTTATTAGCAAGCATGGTACTGTCAGCACTAATGAGTTAGTTGAAGAGTTTGGGATTACCCAGCGCACTGTTCAAAGAGATTTAAACGTGCTGGCCTACAATGAACTAGTCAAAAGCCCAAACCGAGGATTCTGGACAACCACAAGCAAGAGAGTAAAAGTTGGATAACAAAATAAATTCACTCGTAAAACCTGGCTTTTCGTCAATGTCATTCTGACGAAGGCCTTTATTTTTGGTCTCTTTCACTTTTGATTTTGGATATGTTAGCTTCTATTGTTGATTTTTTGATTTTTGAATCATTGAAGTGAGTATTCGCTTTAAATGCCTAAATGAGCTAAAATTCAACAACGCTTATTGACACAACCCTCTAATTAAGGAGACCACGATAAAAGCCCTGCTACTAGAGCAGGGCTTGCATCATTTATTTTTTCAATAATGAGTGATGATAATTCGCTGGAACCATGATTTTATCATGATGATAACTTACAGATTGATCCGCACTTAGAAAAGGGTGATCACTTGAAAGAAAATCAGATAAGAAACCCTCTGAAAGATAAAATCCTTCAATCTGTCCACCCTTATGGATCACGATATCTTTCACCTTCCCTAACTCTTCACCATCCTCTGTTAGCACCTGACATTTATCCAACGAATTATATGAACATTGATCAATTAGAACGGAGGATTGCACTTCTTCTTGTTGATTATAAAGAAGGTAATCATCACCTTCCCAATTGATCTGATTATATGAAATAATCATCGTTTCATTGGCTTCCTTTTCTTTTCGGTCATCGTCTGTAACAGGATAGTTATCAGGAGTAAACTGCCCCCCAGAGGCTTGAATAGAATGAAGCATTTCATCTGAATGATGATCTGGTATTGCATTCTGCTTATTCGTAGCTTCTTTTTTCTGAACCTCAACAAACGTTGCTTTAGAAAGTGATCGATCGAAATAAACCTGCTTTACAACAAATTCAGCTGTTGAATCATTCTTAAGCTTTTGATTCAGCACTTCTTTTCCAACCTTAATCATGAACATCCTCTCCTTCGCGACTGACTAGTAAGGATATTCCCCAGCTACACGAAAAGAAAACGGTAAAGTAAACCTTCCTCCATCAGAGGAGGACTTACTTATGCAGAATGTCTACTTCTTCAGCTGTTAATTCGCGGTACTCCCCCGGTTCTAAATCGCGATCAAGGTGAATATCCCCCATTTGAATCCGCTGCAAATAAACGACCTGCTTTCCGACTGCTTCAAACATCCGCTTTACTTGATGAAACTTCCCTTCATGTATCGTTAATTCAACCTCCGAGACCTCATCCGATGATAGAATGGTCAATTCACCTGGTTTTGTTTCGTAACCATCATCAAGAGTGACACCTTTTTCAAAAGCATGAACATCTTCTTCTGTAACAACACCATTAATATTAGCGAAGTATGTTTTAGGAACATGATGTTTTGGTGACGTTAAATGATGCGCGAGCTTTCCATCATTTGTAATGATAAGCAATCCTTCTGTATCTTTATCCAGACGACCGACAGGAAATGGTTCAAAAACTTGATCATCAGGAATGAGAATGTCAATGACGGTCTCATCGTCTTCATCTTCCGTTGCTGAAATCACACCTGCTGGCTTATTCATCATCAAATAAATAAATTCCCGATATTCAACTATTTCTTCATGAACCGTTACTTGGTTCTGTTCAGTGTTAACGTGTTGCTTTGGATCTTTAATGATCTCTTCATCAACGCGGACAACGCCTGTCTTAAGAAGTTTTTTTACTTCCTTTCTAGTTCCATAGCCCATATTTGCCAATAGTTTATCTAAACGCATAAAATCAATCCTTTTCCATATTTTTTCCACGATTTATTTACTTTTTTAGCATACTTTCTAGTTCTGAAGGGTATGTAAACGTTAAATGCCAATATGCACGTTTGGAGTGAATCGAATGACTGTGAAAGTTGGACTTTTAGCAACGGCTCGTAAGAAAAGTAATAAATCAGCACCTGTTACAGAATTTTACCAGAGTCCTTTATTTCAAAAAACGCTTGAGTATGCATCACACCACTATGATCGCATGTATTTTTATAATGCCAAAGACGGCCTCTTATTACCAGACGACATCATGGATCCATATGATGTATCCATCAAAACATTTACACATCATCAACGTGAGGAATGGGCTCAAAAAGTAATTGAGCAATTCTCTCAGTATGAAACGTCTACAGATATTGTTGTGTGTTTGCACGGAGGATCTGTCTATCGCAAACACCTTGAACCGCAGCTAAATCATTTCAATTACAAATATGAGGTTCCTCTCAAAGGTCTTGGAATTGGAGAACAATTAAGCTGGTATCAGAAAAACTCAGTATAACACGGGACATATGCCCAGCAACACTGCCCACCATTCACATACACTATCAGGTACCTATTTAAGGAGGGATCTTTATGTATGATCGTCAGCAAGGGCAAGGGTATCAAATGTATCCCGGATTCCCAGGATATCCTGGTCAGCCCGGTTACCCTGGCCAACCTGGATACCCAGGAAACATCGAACAGCAATTAAGAGAAATTGAGCGTCAATTAAGACGACAAGATCGCCGAATTACAAGGATTGAAAGACAAATTGGAATAAGAGATGAGGACTACGGGTATTAATATCATCTCTCAAAAAAATGAAGGCCATTTTGGCCTTCATTTTTTAACGTCTTTTTAAGAATGAGAATCGCTCTCCTAAAATTAAGCCTGCAAGGTTTGACCGGTAGGCTAGCCATAGAAATACCATTCCTCCAACTGTTACTCCAATCACCAGGTTAATGATTGAATACAGCATACTACCACCTTCACTTGTTGAAAGATACAAATCAGGCATGAGAAATTCCAATGGTAGTATTGAAAGTTTAGAAGCCACGGCCATCACGACCACAAAGATACCGATAAGCAGCAATCTTCTTGAAAGAAAACCAAATTCGTATTCAGTATATTTCTTAATAATAATGATCGTGATTAACACCGATGTAAACAATCCAAGATTTGTAGCTAGGATAGAACCTTTCCCTTCAAAAATTGTGACGAATGGGTAAGTTAAGCCTGCTTTAAGGGCTAATCCTGCAAGTAAGCTATAAACCGCAAATTTTTGTTTATTTATTCCCTGTAGGATAGCAGCCGTTACAGAGAAAAGAGCAAACAATATAGCAGTTGGCGCATACCACATTAACAACGAACTTCCGAGTTCTTGATTCACTGTAGGATATAGCACTCTAAATATCGGTTCAGATAGAACCGCTAGTCCAATTGCGGCTGGAGTAGTCAAAAACAATAAAATCTGGAAGGTTTGTGTTAACTGAGTTTGCAAAGCACCTTCCCGATTGGCTGTAAATGATTTCGTAATGGCCGGTATAATCGTCATTGAAAGAGCTGTTGCAAGAGAAACTGGGATCATAATCAATTTATGAGCAAGGCCTGTAATAATCGCAAAAACTTCTTCATAAGCGGGTTTATCATAACCAATACTCTTTAGCGCCGGATTAATTAATAAAGTATCAATTTGCAAATACAATGGTATTGCTAGACCAACAACGACAAACGGAAGAGCGTACGTAATAATTTCTTTATACATATCCTTTAACGACACATTATGATCAACCGTGCTTTCAGCCAGATGTTGATCTAAAGCAGGTTTACGTTTTCTGTAATACCAGAAGACCACCATCAGTCCACCTACTGCACCAACGAAAGCGCCAAACGTAGCGTACGTAGCAGCAGTTGCCTCATCTCCGTCCATAAATTTCATAATAATAACACTTGATACTAGTATAAAAACAATACGAAAGATTTGTTCAACGACTTGCGAAACGGCCGTTGGTCCCATTGATTGAAGCCCCTGGAAAAACCCTCGAGTTAAACTCATAATCGGTACGATCAATAACGCCATACTCACAACACGGATAACCAATGTTACATCAGCAATCGTGTTTCCTTCATTACCTTCATCAATGACGATATGAGCAATTGGTTCTGCCAATAAAAAGAGAGCTAAAAACGCAACGAATCCAGTAAGAGACATTAAAAGAAGTCCTGATTTAAACAGCCTCCGACCAGTTCGATAATCTCCGAGAGTATGATATTTAGATACAAATTTAGAAACAGCCAATGGAATCCCAACCGTAGACAGGCTAAGCATAATGGTATAAGGAGTATAAGCATACGTATAAAGCGCTACCCCCTGTGTACCAACTAGTGCTGTAAAAGGAAACATATAAATCATACCAATAATCCTAGAAAAAAGGGTGGCTGCAGATAACAGCATCGTCCCTCTAATCACATTTGAATCAGACATTTCTCCATCTCCTACTTCTAACCATTCAACTATATCTATTCGTCATCTATCAACAATTTTCAACAGTTATGAAATACACTTCTCCATTTTAAGCTATTTACCTAGTAACAACAAATATAAATTTTTGTGAAACTTTTATAATCAGTACAAATTGTGGTATGTTTGTGTGTAGCAAAATGAGAGAGGTGTAAGTATGAACTATGATGTCATTGTGATTGGCGGTGGGCCGTCCGGACTCATGGCGTCTGTATCAGCGGCTGAACATGGAGCAAAAGTACTTCTCGTTGATAAAGGGAATAAGCTTGGGCGAAAACTAGCCATATCTGGGGGAGGACGGTGTAATGTCACCAACCGCCTTCCACTAGATGAACTAATTAAATTCATTCCAGGTAATGGGAAGTTTTTATTCAGTGCATTTAACATATTTGATAATGAGGATATCATCACATTCTTTGAAGATCTAGGCATTAAATTAAAAGAAGAAGATCACGGTAGAATGTTTCCCGTAACTGATGATGCAAAATCTGTTGTAAATGCGCTCCTAAACAAAGTACGCCAGTTGAATGTGACTATCCAAGTAAACACCCCAGTTGAGAAAGTTCTATATAGGGATGGAGAAGTAGCTGGAGTGAAGCTACAAACAAAAGAAGAGATCCACTCTTCAAATGTAGTTATTGCAGTAGGTGGAAAATCTGTTCCACATACTGGTTCAACAGGTGATGGATATGCATGGGCAAAAGAAGGTGGACATACCATCACAGATCTTTACCCTACTGAAGTGCCTCTTACATCTAGTGAACCTTTTATCAAAAATAAAGAACTACAGGGCTTATCGTTAAGAGATGTCGCCCTATCCGTTCTCAATCCAAAAGGAAAGATAATAAAGACACATCGATGGGATATGATCTTCACCCATATCGGACTATCTGGGCCCGCTGTTCTTCGCTGTAGTCAATATGTCGTTAAAGCAATGAAAAAATTTAATGCTCAGTATATTCCCTTACAAATTGATGCCGTACCAGATCAAAACGAAGAAGAATTATTTCGCGAGCATATGAAACTCGCAAAAGAAGAGCCAAAAAAAGCGATTAAGAACATTTGGAAAAGTAACGTTCCAGAGCGATATATGCTCTTTCTATTTAACAAAGCAGAAATTTCTCCAGATACAACTTACGCTCACTTATCGAAAGAAAAAGTGCGCGAATACGCGCGGCTATTAAAGCAGTTCCAGGTGGCCATAGACGGTACGCTTCCAATCGATAAAGCATTCGTAACAGGTGGTGGAGTTTCTCTAAAAGAAATTAACCCAAAAGAAATGGCGTCAAAATTCACAACTGGTCTTTACTTTTGCGGTGAAGTACTCGATATTCATGGGTATACCGGCGGATACAATATTACATCAGCCTTCGTCACAGGCTATACAGCAGGAAAAAGCGCAGCCGAAAGGAAAGCGGAATCCGCCGTTTAGTTCAACCACTAGATCTTTTTAAATTGAATACATGCAAAGAACGAGGGACCAGTCCATAGACAGGTCCCTCGTTCTTTCGTTTAACTTATCGTTTGTTTCGATTTCTTCCGTTATTTCGATTGTTCGATGACCCTGGTTTCCGTGAAGATCGATGATTTCTTCCTCTTTGATCATTCTCTCTACTATCGTTACGCTCTTCATGCGAAGGTAATGCACCCTCAACGTTCTTTCTCGCAAGTTTTTTACCGATCCCCTTTTCAATCATTTGAATAAAGGACTGATCTTTTGCAGCAATAAACGTATACGAAGCTCCATCGCCACCAGCTCGTCCCGTTCGACCAATTCGGTGGATATAGCTCTCTGTATCTTGAGGAATATCATAATTAAAGACATGGGTAACACCTTCGATATCAAGACCACGTGCTGCAACATCTGTTGCTACAAGAATCTGGATTTTAGCATCACGGAATCTCTTGATGACACTTTCTCGTTTCGACTGTGATAAATCACCATGAAGCTCGTCAGTTAAATAGCCTCTTGCTTTTAAATCTCCATTTAGTTTACTTACTCTACGCTTTGTACGGCAGAAAACAATTCCGAGGAATGGTCTGACCTCATCGATGGTTTCGGTAAGGGATGCGAACTTCCTCCGATCGGTCGTTTCGATCACAAACTGCTCGATTTCTTCGACAGTTTTCCCTTTTTCCTTCCCTCTGATTTTCTCAGGGGAACGCATAAATCGTTTCGCAAGCTGTTTAATATCACTTGATAACGTGGCAGAAAAAAGTGCTGTAAGACGACTTTCAGGCGTTTCACTAATAATATCTTCCACTTCTCTTAGGAACCCGATATGAAGCATTTGATCAGCTTCATCTAATACAAGATAAGAAGTATGAGATAAATCAATGGTCTCTCTCCGAACGTGATCGAGCAGACGTCCAGGCGTTGCTACTACAATGTGTACTTGTTTATCAAGACGCTTAATCTGTCTCTCAACATCCTGACCACCATAGACAGCTAGTACATTGATGTCATCACGATGTTCTACTAGCTTCATTAGTTCTGATGAGATTTGGATGGCTAGCTCTCGTGTCGGGGTTACAATAAGAGCCTGCACTTCAGGTGCTTCTGTGTCAATTTTTTCAAGTATCGGTAGTAAGAACGCAAAAGTTTTACCTGTTCCTGTCTGGGCCTGAGCAATCACGTCTTTTCCTTGCAACATAATAGGGATCGTTTCTTTTTGAATATCGGTCGGGGTACTAATACCCTGAACTTCTAGTTGTTTAACGAGACGTTCATCAAGTCCCATTTCTTTAAATTCGTTCAAATTATTCACCTCGTGTTTAGTATAACAATTATCTTTATTATCTTTAAGGCCATAAGAAACCATGACCCATCTTGGTCAAGGTTGGAACGGTTCTAAGTCCCGTTCCATATAAAAAACTGCCTCCTTTTCGACTGCTGAAGAGCGGTCGACGAGACAGCCTTTACTTATTATGCCTGGTAATGACTCATTACTTTTGAAACATAATTTTGCGTTTCTTCGAATGGAGGAATCCCACCGTAACGATCAACATTGCCGGGTCCAGCGTTATAAGCTGCTAATGCAAGCTTAGTATTGCCATTATATTTATCCATCATTTGCTTAATGTATTTCACGCCGCCTTCAATGTTTTGTCCAGGATCAAAAGGGTCCTTCACACCAAGTGAAGTGGCAGTTGCGGGCATTAATTGCATTAATCCCATAGCTCCTGCTCCGCTAACACTATCGGATTTATAGCTAGATTCCTGTTTAATAATCGAATGAACAAGTTTTGGATCAACACTATATTTAGCCGATAATTCTTCAATATATCCATCAATTTCAAGCGATGAAGATGTGTATGAAGAATTAGTCGACGGTACTATTTGAGAATTGTATGTGCCATAGGAATTCACCGAGGTTGAGTGTACAGGGACTTCTGCTTTCATTTGCTGTCCTGTACTTTGAGTTGAGAGAGCTTGCTCAAGCATGTCTGTAAAGGAAAAAGTAGACGGCTGTTGCTTGTCTAATGCGTTAGGCTGTAGCTGTAGCTGTCGCAAAGCCTGTAAATCCATCATTGCACGTATAAGATCTGCTTTCATTTCAACACCTCGGTGTAGTCTTTTCTATCATTATACCAGATCATGAGCCAGAACGATTGTTTTTCTCATATTTTGATCCACTTACGAACCGAGCGATATACCGAGGACTCAACAAAATGAATAGAGAGCTTTAAGGCAATTTACTTGGACAATGGAGAAAAAAGTGCTATGATTTATTAATCTTATCAACTTACTAGGATTAAAGGTTTAGTAAAACGCCTTTTAGAGACCAGCTCCAAAAGACGTCGTACTTAAGAAACTGTCATGTAATAAATAGGTTGCTTGCGTTGTTTCATCAAAATTTTAACAGCAAGACGTGCTGCTTTTCGATCTTCCGCAAGAACAATAATCTCTTTATCACACACTTCGTTTTCTTTCGTTTGTCTGCCTAGATAAGAAAGCGGAATATTCTTTGCTTTTTCATAAGGCGTACGGTGAGAAAGAATGTAATCTCTCACATCGATTAGACAATATTTATCATCATCAAACCGCTCCATATTAATTGGCTTCATATAAGAATAAGGATAAATGACTCTCCACAATCCTAAAGTAAATGCAACAGCAGCTAAAGCCGTTCCCCATATCGCCATTCAAACTCTCTCCTTTTTAGCAGGGCTATTTCACTTTACCCTCCCATTTCATCATACCGCCAACCATGTTCTTCACTTCGTAACCAGCTTCTTGCAAGTACTCACATGCGCGCTCACTACGACGTCCTGAACGACAAATCATAATATGCTCTTCTTCTTTATTGATCTCATCAAGTCGTTCCGGAAGTGTGCCAAGACGAATATGCTTTGCTTCAGGGATCATGCCTTCTTCTACTTCTTCATCCTCACGAACATCGATTAATGAAACATTTTTGCCCTCATCAAGTAATTCTTGAACCTCTTGAGGTGTTACCGTCTTAATTTCGTTACTCATAAAAACATACCCCTCTCGTACAGTTTTAATATGGATTTTTCAATTATAATCACTTCAACAAATTCAATCGTACATGATTTGCATCTTCAATACAAGAAATCTATCTTCCACTCATTTTAGTAGTATTCTCAGCTTTAGGAAAAGGTTATTCAAGTTGTTTAAAAATCCATTCCTATAGGTAGGTTACGTTCAAAAACCCTCTCCTTAGTCATTAGGAGAGGGTTCAACCTTAATTAGCTACAATATTAACCAGCTTTCCTGGTACTGCAATCACTTTTCGAAGTGTTTTGCCATCAAGTTGACCTTTAATCTTCTCATGCTCTAAAGCAATTTCTTGCATTTCATCACGAGATGCTTCAGTCGGAATAGAAATTTTGGCCCGAAGTTTTCCATTGATTTGCACTACAATTTCTACTTCATCTACAGTAAGCTTGCTTTCGTCAAACATTGGCCAGTTTGCATATGCGAGTGTATCCTCATGTCCAAGCGCACTCCACAGCTCTTCAGCAAGGTGTGGTGCGATTGGAGATAGCAACTTCACAAAGCCCTCCATTAATGTAACGGAAACTGACTCCTGCTTATATGCTTCATTCACAAATACCATCATTTGTGAAATAGCAGTATTAAAGCGTAAGCCTTCCATATCCTCTGTTACTTTCTTAACCGTTTCATGGTAGACGCGTTCCATTTCTTCTCCTGAATTTTCTTCAGAAATAGAAGACTTTGTTAGATCCCCTTCACCAAATAAGCGCCACACACGATCAAGGAAACGGCGCGCGCCATCTAGACCATTGTTAGACCATGCAATAGAACCCTCGAACGGTCCCATAAACATTTCATATAGACGTAGCGTGTCAGCACCGTGGCTTTCGACAATTTCATCTGGGTTAACAACATTCCCTTTTGATTTACTCATTTTCTCGTTGTTCTCACCAAGGATCATTCCTTGATTTCGGAGACGTTGGAATGGTTCTTTTGTTGGCACAACACCGATATCATAAAGAACTTTATGCCAGAAACGAGCATATAACAAGTGAAGAACCGCATGTTCCGCACCGCCGATATACATATCAACAGGCAACCACTCATCGAGTTTTTTCGGGTCAGCTAGCATTTCATCGTTATCCGGATCAATGTAGCGAAGGTAATACCAACAGCTTCCAGCCCATTGCGGCATTGTGTTTGTTTCACGTCGGCCCTTCATTCCCGTTTTAGGATCAACTACGTTCAACCAATCCTCAATATTAGCTAAAGGAGATTCGCCAGTTCCTGACGGTTTAATTTCCGTTGTTTCAGGAAGAACGACAGGAAGCTCTTCTTTCGGGACAGCAGACATTGTGCCATCCTCCCAATGAATAATTGGAATTGGCTCGCCCCAATAACGCTGTCGACTAAATAGCCAGTCGCGAAGACGATACGTCGTTTTTTTCGTTCCTTTTCCTTTTTCCTCTAGCCATTCTATGCTTTTCGTAATTGCTTCTACTTTCTCAAGGTCGTTTAAGAAGTCAGAGTTCACATGCTTTCCGTCTTCTGTATAAGCTTCCTTGGATACATCTCCTCCAGCAACGACTTCTTTAATAGGAAGATTAAATGTAGTAGCGAACTCATAATCGCGCTCATCGTGAGCTGGAACTGCCATAATAGCTCCTGTTCCATAGCTCATAAGAACGTAATCTGCTACCCAAATTGGAAGCTTCTCATTATTGATTGGATTAATGGCATATGCGCCAGTAAACTCGCCAGTCTTCTCTTTTGATAACTCTGTACGCTCAAGGTCACTCTTAGTTTGTACTTTTGATCGGTAGCTTTCAACTTTTGAGATTTGTTCACTAGTAGAAATTTTGTCAACGAAAGGATGCTCAGGTGCAAGGACCATATACGTTGCTCCAAAAAGTGTATCAGGACGCGTCGTAAACACATCGATCGATTCATCATGACCGTCAATCGTGAATGTTACTTCGGCACCTTCAGATTTCCCAATCCAGTTACGCTGCATTTCTTTAATGCTGTCAGACCAGTCAAGCTCTTCAAGGTCTTCAAGTAAACGATCCGCATACTCTGTAATTTTAAGAACCCATTGCTTCATTGGTTTACGAACAACCGGGTGGCCGCCACGTTCACTTTTACCGTCGATCACTTCTTCATTCGCAAGAACCGTTCCAAGTGCTGGACACCAGTTAACAGCCACTTCATCTACGTAAGCAAGTCCTTTTTCGTAAAGCTTTGTGAAAATCCACTGTGTCCATTTATAGTATTGTGGATCTGTTGTATTAACTTCTCTATCCCAATCATAAGAAAAACCTAACTCTTTAATTTGACGACGGAATGTGTCAATATTCTTTTGAGTAAAATCACGTGGATTATTTCCTGTATCAAGAGCATACTGCTCTGCCGGAAGTCCAAATGCGTCCCAGCCGATTGGGTGAAGAACATTATATCCCTGCATTCGTTTCATACGTGAAAGGATATCCGTAGCTGTATACCCTTCAGGGTGCCCAACATGTAGCCCAGCCCCTGATGGGTATGGGAACATATCAAGAATATAAATTTTTTCACCATTAGCATCGTTTTCTGTCTTAAAAGTCTTGTTTGTTTCCCAGAAGTGTTGCCACTTCTTCTCAATTGTTTTGTGATCAAATGCCATTGTCACTCTCTCCTTCCAGTCCTTGCAAAAAAATAAAAAAACCTCCCGTCCCCGTTGTTCATCAACAGGGACGAGAGGTTGAGAATCTAATATTCACAATCACCCGCGGTACCACCCGGCTTAGTGCTAGAAACAGCACTCACTTAAGGCCTTTAACGCAGGCATACGGGCAACCTTACTCTATTCAGGCTTCCGATTCAAAGGTGAGTTCACAAATCTCCTATGTTAACTTCCACCAGCCGTTAACTCTCTAGCAATAGAATTTTTGTTACTATTCCTTATCATTATCTTTGGATTCACTAGTTACGTATATAATTTGTATTGTATGAATACTTGTGAGAAATGTCAAGAACATTATCAGAATAGACGTTTTTTTCGTAATCTATACATCAGCTGTCCGTATATTCGATGAATTAGTATGTGTGCCAAAAGAACAATCTCAATTAATACAGTAAGGTGCTGTCTCAATAAAAAGAAACGCACCCTGATTGGGTACGTTATCCTTTACGATACTTTTTTTGACTAGCCGAATCATCTTTGGAATGCGGCTTATCTTTTTCTTCTTTTTGTTCTTCTTTTAAATCTTCTAATGGAATCGCATCGACATTCATTTCTGAAGTATCCTCGTCGAGCTGATTCTTTTCCTTATCTGGTAATTGCTCGGGATTATTAGTTTCGCCTTGTTTATGTGATTTTTCATGCTCTGCCATATGATCACCTCATTTTTTTGTATAGTACTCTGTACCACGAGCCAGATATTCCCAAACACATAAAGATGTTAGTTGGAGTGAAAGGTCGATCATGGTAAAGTCATACTTAGTTAGAAACAAACAAAAAAAGCCATTCTAAACCTCGACGTCCTAATAAATTGATAGGATGAGGTAAGAAGACTCATTTAAGAAAATTTTAATTGATAGAAAGGATTACAGATCATGACTCTTCAACGTATATTACCTTTTACAAGAACGCTACTGAATTCAGTATTAACAGAAGGAGGCATTGCTATTGATGGCACTTGCGGAAACGGACATGACACTCTCTTCCTAGCTGAATCAGTAGGGAATTCAGGAAAAGTGTATGGTTTTGATATCCAACCTGAGGCGATTGAAGCTACAGAAAAAAGGCTGGCAGCAGCTAAGCAATCTGCCCAGGTGGCATTATTCCACGAGAGTCACGCTTCAATCAATAGCAAAATTGAGACGAAAGATGTAGGAAACGTTTCTGCCGCAATCTTTAACCTTGGCTACCTCCCAGGTGGAGATAAAACTATTGTGACGAAACCTGAAGAAACGATCCAAGCAGTAACAGACATCCTACATTTGCTTCGTTCAGAAGGGCTCCTTATTCTAGTCGTCTACCCAGGACACCCAGAAGGTAAAATTGAAAGTGAGAAGGTGACAGATTTCGCTTCAGATCTCGATCAGTCACAGTATCAAGTTCTAAAATACCAATTTATTAACCAAATCAATGAACCACCCTATATTCTTGCCATCAGCAAAAAATAAGAGGCTGTGCATCTGCACAGCCTCTATTCTCTATAGAATTCCCATCGTTTCGATATGTTCTCTTGTTTTCTTATTCCCTAATTTGTGTAAAAGACCATAAATCTCTTTCATATGATTATCATAATCATCATTGTTCTTATCTTCATGATAACTCATAGCTGGAACATGTGAACGATATAACGATAAGCGACTATCCTTATCTGTCAGATCAAATAGCTCACTGAGCTTGAAGATGTCTTCCTCATCTGCGTCGATTTCAAAATTATAGCTCGATGCCCCTTGATCTTCCAGTATCTCGCCCGAACTTACAGCCACATAGTAACGCTTTTTCATTTTAAGAGCCCCTTTCAAAATCCTATAGGCTTCTTTTCTCACGAAAGAGCGTTTTTTATACGCTTTTACTGAGACGCTTTGTGAAGTCTTCTATAAACCCAACCATTAAAGTAGAAGAAAAGGCTCGATCTTCCCCCAATTCGAATAATTTTACGAGCAAGAGAACGGACGTCTTTCTGTTCCATTACTTTACGATCCGCAAGGTAAATACCAAGTAAACCACGATTAATTAATCGATGGAAGGAAGAATGCGGAAGCCCTTCAACACTTTTATCCGCTTCTTTAATGAAGTGAGCAACACGCTGAGCGAGCTCATCATTGTCTTTATAATAAAAACAAAAATTCAAATCGCCACCTGCTCGATCTTCTTCCTGATCTATAAAGTAATCCAGCATTATGTGAAGACCCTGAACCCAGGGGAAATAACCTTCCTTAATCATAGCTGTACCGCCCTTGGGGATCATGTCTCCTAATGAGTAAGATACAAGACAGAAAATCCCTAAGGTTGATCCAGCACAAGCTGAGAATTCATTCCATGTCATTTCTGGAAGCTGTTGCTTATGCTGGTCAAACCAGCTTTTCAACCTTGGAACACGGTCTTCCTCTGTAACATGCTTATGTACCTGGAGATCACAATAGTAATGGCAGAGTTCAAGTAAGGCAGGCTGCACTTCCCTTTGATTCGGCAATTCACGAATGACTTTTTGACACGTTTGAACCAGTTCTAACAGATAGCCTCCATCATCTTTTTCTTCCCGATACCGATAATAGTTATTTGAAGCTTCAACTTCAGGGGAAAGAGCCTCCGCCATTGCCTCATGTAATGCACTAAAGTCTTCTGGATCAAGCGAAGTACTTCGATCACACAAGTTATCCAGATAGTCACTTATCGTCTGGTAAGCTGCGATAAATGAAATAGAACGATCAATTTCTTTCCCGGCAAGCAATCCATAAATCCCTCCACCTTCACAGTGAAACGTTTTTGAATCAATGCTATCTAACGCCTGCTTTCTCAATTCAGGATTAGGGATTTCTTCAGCCCGCTTCCTCCAATATTCTAATTCATGATGAACCCTCGGTAAGACGCGTCTATAAATACTATACATTAGCGTCCAAGGTTGACTTGGTACTTTCAAGTGATCCCACTCCTGTATTAATTATTTATCTTATTTTTCTTATGCTCTAATAATTCAAGTTTTAACTCAACAAATGATTTTGCCGTTTGAAATACATCTTCACGATCTGGTTCATTAAACACCTCATGATAAAATCCATCCCACTCTTTAAATGCTTTCTCTGTTAATGGAATGCGATTAAACCACGAAATAACGGCATGCTTATCTACAATTCGATCGTCGCCACCCTGTAATACAAGCAATGGCAAATTATGAAATGATCTCGCGCCTTCATTGGCTATTTTCATCGCTTTTAGAAGTTCACGGTACCATCTAACAGATACTTTTTGAACCATTAATGGATCTTCTTGATCTCGTTTGTGGAACTCTGGATTCCTTGTCCCAATGTTCGGTTCTAGCTTTGAATTTAACCTTAGAGAAGGGACAATTGGATTTAGTACTTTTGAGAGCAAGTCTACCCCTTTGTTAGGGGGATTAACTAGTCCAATACACGGAGAAGATAAAATGACTCCAGTTAGAGAAGGACGTTTTTCCATAATCGTACGGATGGATGCAAGTCCTCCCATACTATGCCCAAGTAAGAACACAGGTAGCTTATACTCATGAGCTCTCTTGATCCACTTATCAATCGTTTCAATATATTGGTTAAATGAATCAATATGGCCCCGTCTTCTAGTACTTTCACCTTGTCCAGGTAAATCGCCAAGCACTACATGATAGCCTGCTTCAATCCACTTAGAAACGAGCCAATCATACCTTCGATGATGTTCGTTTGCTCCATGAACTAACACAATAACCGCTTTTGGATATTCAGTTTCTTTTATACGCATGGACATTAGCCCCCTTATGTAGGTTCGTTCTTTTTGATACACTACTTTTGAAAAGGATTTCATCTATAATAAATGAAAGTTGGGATTGGAATGCTTTATGCTTATCATGACAAAAAACCAGTGATTCATGAAACGGTCTATATTGCGGATTATACTACCATTACAGGTGATGTGACAATCGGGGAACATAGTAGCGTCTGGTTTAACACGACCATACGTGGAGATGTTGCCCCAACTGAAATTGGCAATAGAGTCAATATTCAAGACAATTGTGTCCTTCATCAGAGTCCAAACAAAAAACTCATTCTGGAAGATGGTGTGACGATCGGCCACCAGGTAATCCTTCATAGTAGTATTATTCGCAAAGAGGCACTTATTGGAATGGGTTCTATTATTCTTGATGGAGCTGAGATCGGGGAAGGTTCCTTTATTGGCGCAGGAAGCCTTGTTCCACCAGGTAAGAAAATCCCCCCTCATTCCCTTGCTTTCGGAAGACCTGCAAAGGTTGTTAGAACATTAACAGAGGATGATCGAAAGGATATGAACCGCATTCGAAGAGAATATGTTGAAAAAGCAGCCTATTACAAAGAGCAAAAGCCGCTCTAGAAAGCACGCATATTTATCGCTAGTTTGAGGAAGGTTACCAATACAATCCTAATGGATCGAGGTGGCCTCCGTGTACAAAATGACCATGGTCTTGATCGTCCTCGTCGTCATCACCTTGCTTATAGGGGCATATATGACGTACAGACTCGGACAAAATCAAAAAGGCGAATATGATAATCAAGGAAACGCCAGGGTGAAATCTTCTTTCTTTAGCAATCCGATTTTTCTTGTTTACATCGTCGCGACAGCACTTGCAATCGGTTATGTTATTTACTTCACATTAATTTGAAGAAAAAGATCAGGATGGTATTCCTGGTCTTTTTTCATGACATTTTGTGTGGTTTTTGGAAACGGTTGGAGCGTTAGGCTGTAGACAAGCTTATTTATTCTCTTGAGATTCAACTGTAGCCTCCAGTGCCTGACTGGTCTAAACGGAGGCTTCCGCTTTTCTTGGCTAGTTGCGCGGGCCAAATCCTCCCGCTGTTTCGCCCATCCGAATGAGACATAAAGCGTCTCACTCTCATGAGCTCCAATATCTCCGTTTCTAAACGCTCGGCTACGCTTTTCTTGGCTAGCTGCGACTCGCAGAAACTGCGATATTTCACTCTTTCACCAGAACACAAAGGACGTGTTCTAGTTCATGAGCTCCAATATCTCCGTTTCTAAACGCTCGGCTACGCTTTTCTTGGCTAGCTGCGACTCGCAGAAACTGCGA